>JAOZRE010000031.1:11043-22287 GCA_029940215.1 bacterium
AATACAGAAAACCGGCGTCAAGTTTTGTGGCTGGTTTTGTGGGGACGTCAAATTTCATGGCCGGTGTCATTGAAAACGGTGTTGCCAGGATTGACGGGTACGCATTTAAAGTGAACGGTCTGGAGGAGATCAAGCAGAAGGAGGTTTATCTGGCCATCCGGCCTGAGAAGGTCCTGTTGATCACCGATCAGACTAATATGGCGGACCTGGTGGAATCCAATGTCGTGGAGGCGACTGCGGAGGTGGTGACATTTCTGGGGGCGGTTGTTCAGATAACCTTTACCCTTGACGGCATGGATATGAATGTGGATATCACCGAAGACAAATTTGAGCGCATGGAGATCAAGAGAGGGAGTAAGATCCGGCTGTATTTTCCCCCGGACTGTTTTCACCTCTATACTGAAAAACCGTCAGGCATCATATAATTGATATCGCCGTCATCCTACCTGAAACTGTTATGAGCACTGCAATGAATTCGACCGTCACCCAAGATTACGAAGTCCCGTCCCGCAGACTGGAAATCGACAAATATGTGGTCCCGGCTGTGACCATTGTGATCGGGTTGCTACTGGCTTTTTTCCTGATTTTTCCTATCTTCAGCATCCTGCAGCTGAGTTTTTTCAAGGGGGGAGAGGTCAGCCTGGCCACGTTCACGCTGGACAACTTCTATAAGTATTTTACCACCGCCTACACCCTGAACGCGCTCTGGCACAGCCTGTATATCTCTTTTGTGACCACCATCTTTGTGACGGTGATCACGTTTTTCTTTGCCTACGCCCTGACCCGGACCACGATCAAGGGGAAATCGGCGTTCAGGGCCATCATTATGATGCCACTGATTGCGCCCTCTATTATGCAGGCGCTGGCACTGATATATTTGTTCGGTCGCAACGGGCTGATCACCTCCCACCTGTTTGAAACAGACTGGAATATATACGGCTCAACCGGCATAATCGTTTCTGAGATACTCTACTGCCTGCCCCACTCCTTTGTGATCCTTTTTACCACACTGTCGGCCGTGGATATCAGGCTGGATGAGGCTGCAGAGAGCCTGGGGGCGTCGCCGTTGAAGGTTTTTACGAAAATTACGCTGCCGTCTGCCAAGTACGGGATTTTGAGTGCGGCGGCCCTGACTTTTAACCTGACCATTACTGATTTCGGAAATCCGGTGGTGATTGGCGGGAATTACAATGTTCTGGCAACCGAGATTTACTCTCAGGTCACCAACCTTTACCGATTTGACCTGGGGGCAACCATTGCCATCATTCTTCTGATTCCTTCGATGATGGCTTTTCTGTTGAATTATTATATCTCCCGCAAGTCATTTGCGATGATCAGCGGGGCGGCCCGACCCTTCATTCCGCCGTCGAAAACGCTGAAGAAGATCGGGTTCACAGTTTATAACACCCTGATTTCTTCTTCCATTATCCTGATTTTTGCGACGGTGATCATTGGCTCCTTTGTGAAGGTATGGCCCTATGATTGGTCACTGACCCTGGACCATTACACCTTTCCATCCATTGGGGGGTATTCGGCCATCTGGACCAGTTTCTGGATTTCGATCATTGTGGGGGTGGTCGGCTCATTTGTAACTCTGGTGGCAGGCTTCGTGATGGAGACGCGAAAACCGTTTTTCAAGCAGACAATGTACTTCTTCTCTGTGATGCCGGCGGCCATACCGGGCCTGGTGATGGGATTGGGGTATATTCTGGCCTTTAACAAGCCCTACTTCTCATTCTACGGCACCCCCTGGATCATTGTGATTAATATTGTGATCTGCAATTTTACCCTCGGGGTTCTGTCCAGTATTTCCAACCTGAAGAACATCGATCCCTCCATCGAGGAGGCCTCGATCAGCCTGGGAGGGGATACGATCCGTACCTTTTTTAATATCATCTTTCCGCTGGCGCGGGTGGCTTTTTTCCAGAACTTCATCTACTTCTTCATGCGCTCCATGACCACTATCAGCGCGGTGATCTTTCTGGTATCCGCATCGGTTCACCTGGCAGCGATCGAGATCATTATGCTGGATAACGATGGCTGGACGGCCAGTGCCAACGCCATGTGTACCTGCATTATTGCCATCGTGCTTGTGGTGCTGGGGATCTCCAATTTTGTCAACAAGCGGACCATCAGCCACCCGGAAGGGGGGGCGCTGGCGTAAGTATTGGCAGAGGCTCTTGAGGCGGGGAAAATAGAGCACAATTAGAACGGATTGCAGATATGTAATCGATCTTCTATCAGCAGTCCGTGCTGCAGGTCCTCTGAGTACAATGAAGTTCCTGGACCGTCCTGATGTCATAACCCGATTCCAGCAGGTGGGTGGCAAACGAATGCCCTAATGTATGACAACTCCCTTTTTTATTAATGCCAGATTTCTGAATAGCCCGTTTCAATGCCCTCTGTAAAAAATCCTTTGAGACATGATGCCTTCGTTTGTGTTCGGAGCGCGGGTCAACTGAGATCTGCTTGGAGGGGAACAAATACTGCCACATAAATTCACGGCTTGCATTCGAATATTTACGTTCCAATGCGTATGGGAGATAAACGCAACCATATCCTGAGTGTGGATGATTCTTACCTTTTCGATCTGTCTCTGCAAATGAGTTTTAAGCAAGGCTGGCAGTAGCGTTACCCCGTCTTTTTGGCCTTTTCCATCCCTGATCATGATTTGACGATATCCGAAATCAAAATCCATGATTCTAAGCCGTATACATTCCTGAAGACTGAGCCCGGCACCATACAATACTGCTGCCATCAACCAGGCAACTCCGTCCATGAGCAATAGTATCCTTGTGATTTCTTCGGATGTAAAAACAATCGGCAATCGTTTTGGCTTTTTTGACCACTCTATGTTTTCAATCCAATCCAGTTTCATCTTCATAACTTCGCGGTATAGAAAAAGGATTGCACATAAAGCTTGGTTTTGTGTTGATGAGGAAACCCTGCCTTGAACGATCCCTAAGCTGGATTTTGCAGTGAAAAGCAGCTGATTTGCATTTTTCGACATCTTAAAGATGTAATTAACAGCCAATATGACCAAATAACCGAAAATCCGGGTTTTTCTGCGCAGTATAGCTATATCAACCGATTTGTTTCAGTATGAAAAAGCCTACATCATCAGTTTGTTATTGCATTCTCCAGCTTTATGTGCGATTTATCAAACCAACAAAACTGATCACTAATATAATGTTCGGTGAAAACAAAATAATGATTGATAACATACTGTTTGATTTAGATGGAACTCTTACTGATCCAAAAGCAGGGATAACTCGCTGTATCCAGTTTTCCCTTGAAAATCTCGGAGTGCCGGTTCCTCGGATGGATCAGCTTACTTGGTGTATTGGTCCCTCTTTAAAAGAATCATTCTCAAAATTATTGAATACGTCTGATGATGGTATACTAGAACAGGCTATATCGCACTATCGGAAACGATTCTCCCAAACAGGCATGTTTGAAAACATAGCCTATCCAGAGGTTGCTTCTTCACTTCGAAAAATAAAGGGATCAGGATTCAAAGTTTTTCTGGCGACTGCAAAACCAAGAGTTTTTGCTAAACAAATACTTGATCATTTTAATCTATCCCAATTCTTCAATGCAATATATGGAAGTGAATTGGATGGTCGCTTCTCGGATAAGGGCGAGTTGATAGAGCATATTCTCAGATCTGAGAACCTTAATCCCAAGATGTCACTGATCGTTGGTGACCGATCCTATGACATCATCGGGGGAAAGAAGAATGGGATAATGACTGCTGCCGTATCCTATGGTTATGGTACTCAAAAAGAAATCGATTCATCAGAACCAGATATAATCTTTGGTGTATTTTCTGATTTGTTATCTTTTCTCAAGATATCAGACACACCGAACAAAAGTTTCCAGTGGACCGCTAATCGTCCCCAATAGTTTACTTTACGAAGGTCCGCGCTAAAATTATTTTCTTTCAAAGTCCGTGACAGCGGCAACTGAAACAAGCGTTCGGTGGTAAAAAAAATTAGGTTGTTTTGTATGAGGAAAGGGACAATTTATGCGGTTTGAAAAATCTTTACTTCATTTACAAGACGGTCCGCAAGTAACTCTTCTTGTATCTCAAGCTCGTAATGATCTTGTAGATTCATCCAGAATTGCGCGGATGTTCCAAAATATCGACTTAGTCTTAAGGCGGTGTCAGCGCTGATCCCGCGTTTTTCTTTGACTATTTCGTTGATTCTTCTAGGGGGAACTGAAATATCTTTAGCGAGCCTATATTGACTGATATTCATGGGTTCCAGGAATTCTTCAAACAGTATTTTGCCAGGGTGAATAAGTGGTAATTTTTCCAGAGTCATTTTGTTACTCCCTAATGATAATCGGTTACTTCAACTTGGTTGGCGTTTCCATTGTCCCATATAAAACAGATACGCCACTGTTTGTTAATTCGAATGCTGTGTTGACCTTGTCTGTCATGTTTTAAAGCCTCAAGCTGGTTAGCTGGAGGTATCTTTAAATCATCAAGTTGGGTGGCCGCGTGCAGCATCACCAACTTTAGTCTCGAGCGGAAACTTCTTGGAGAAGTTTCTATTAAAGATTCTTTCTGTTTCTTTGCATTTAAACGATTGTATCATAAAGATAAATTTGTAAAGTGAACTGATAAAGAAATAGTAACACTTAGCGTTATTAACGTCAACCGTTAATACATAATATCACCGAACTTGTGTTTAGAGTCTGACAAATACCGCCAAAAACGGCGGTATTTGCGGCTCAAAATGGTGTTGGATTGGGAAACTATAGATAAGGAAATATCTTTGATAGGCTTTTTTCGACTTGCTTTTGGTCTGTCTTTGATAAATGGCCAATTTTTCTGAGAATGAATCTATTGTCCAGTGTAAATATTTTCATTCTTATAACAGAGGGGGCGGTTAAACCCGATGCTTTTTTGTTTTTTATTGCACAGTCCAAAGGCCAAGGGGTATTTTTTTGACTTGTTATCATCGCCAATACAGAGTGTTCTATTTCGTCACCAAAGATCTCATTGTTCGAAAGAACAAGAGCCGGGTCTTCAGATCCAGATGGTGAATTCGTCAGTCCCGGATCTCCTTGCGGATGGTGAAGGTCAGGTCGGTGAATGCTTTGGTGTATTCAATATCTTCGACCCGGGGACGAGGAAGGTTAACGGGGATTTCGGCGGAGATACTGGCCGGTCGCGGGCTGAGTACCAGCACACGATCTGCCATCAGCGCAGCTTCGCGGATATTATGGGTTACCATGACAGCCGTGATGTTCTGGTCCCGCCACAACTTCAGCAGTTCCAGGTTCAGCTTCTCACGTGTCAGCGCGTCCAGTGAGCCGAAGGGCTCGTCCAGCAGCAGGATCCTGGGATTTTGCACCAGGGCACGGGCAATTGCCACCCGCTGTTCCATTCCGCCGGACAGTGCATTGGGATACGCATCCACAAACTGCTCCAGCCCAACCTTGTCCAACATCAGCCGCGCTTTCTCTTCTGCTCTCCTGTAGGGTAACCCGAAAATCTGCATGGGCAGCAGTACATTCTCCAGAACGGTTCGCCACGGCATCAGGTTGGGTTTTTGAAATACCACGCTGATGTCCCGTTGCGGTTCAGCCAGGGTTTTTCCGTCCAGCAGGACGTCGCCGGCTGACGGTGGAGAAAGGCCGGCCAGCATCTGCAGCAGTGTGGTTTTTCCGCAGCCTGATGGACCGACAATACAGAGAAATTCTCCGGGAGATACTGAAAATGACATCTGTGCCACGGCCGGCAGGTCACCACCGATAGCGTGGAATGATTTAGCCAGGGAGCGGGCTTGTAAGATGGGAACTGTCACTATTGAATCCGCTCAGGGTGTCTTGATAAACTGGTTGTTGAAAAGGGTATCGATGGAAACCGGTTTGCTCAGCAGTCCGGTTTTCCGCATAAAATCCACTGACTCCTGCCAGGACTTCCGCTTGGAAATCCCATAAGTGTCTGTTTTCCAGAGGGCAATGGATGCGTTCAACACATCACGCTGTGTGGCGGCGGTTTCGTCTGTAATCTCCGGTATGGCTTTACGTGAAACGGCAAATGCCTCGTCTGGATGTTCAACTGCATAGATCAGCCCGCGTAGCGTGGCTCTGACCATGCGGCGAACCAGGTCAGGATCGGACGTCATCAGTTTATTTCCCACCGCCAGACCGTTGGAAACCAGGTTGATGGAGTCGGAGACCTCAATGACCCGGACCTTCAAGCCCTCCGCCCGTAACTGGATCGGCTCATTGACAATGTATACCATGGCTGCGTCCACCAGGTCCTGTTTGACAGCGGCAGCCTGGTTGAAGCCGATCTGTTTGACGGTTACCTGTTTTTCGTCCAGCTTCGTGGCGTAAGCCAGCGCCTTCCAGCCGATATAGGTTGCGCCGAAAAAACCCGGCAGGCCAACCCGTTTACCTTTCAGATCCGCGACAGTAGAGATATTTTTTGACGCAGGGATTACGAGTCCCACGGGATAGCGCTGGTACCAAGTCATGATATAAGTGATCGGCAACCCCTGTGATCGGGCCAGAATGATCTGATCACCGCTGGCGATGGCAAACTCGTTTGTTCCCTGGGCTGCAAGGGAGACAAAATCGCTCTCGTAGCCATACTGCAGTTCAACCTCCAATCCCTCATCCGCATAGTAGCCCTTCTGCTGGGAAATGTAGAGAGGTGCAAACTGGACGTTGGGGATATAGCTGACGCCGAATTTGATTTTTCGGAGCGAGGTCGCTGTCGCTGTTGCGCTGAGGGCTGATATGAGCAGCATAAACAAGGTCAACCGGATCAATCGCATCTTCATTCTTGATATCTCCCGACTATTGAAATTAAGGGGGGTTGTATCAGGTTCGCCAGGCCAGCAGCCACTTTTCGAGGCCGGTGATGGCAAGGTAAAGGCTCAGGGAAATGGCTGTCAGCACTATCAGGGCTGCAAACATCAGGGGTGTATTAAACAGTCCCTTGGCCAGGTTAATCAGGTAGCCCAGTCCGCGATCGGCTCCTACAAATTCGCCAACCACAGCTCCGATGACCGACAGGGTGACCCCTATTTTCAAACCGCCCAGTAAGACAGGCAGCGCTGCTGGAATCTCCAGCCGGATAAATGTCTGCCATTTGCTGGCGTTCAGCGAACGTAGCATCGTCTTGAGGCCCTCATCCACCGAGCGAATACCAACAATGGTGTTCACCAGGATGGGAAAGAAAACCACCAGGGCACACACCAGAACCTTGCTGACCTTACCGGTGCCAAACCAGATAATCAGCAGCGGTGCAATGGCAACAGCCGGGACAGATTGGGATGCTACGATATAGGGCCCCAGCAGGCGCTCAAGCAGCGGACTCTTGGCAAGGATGTAGCCGAGTAGTGTCGCGCCAAACAATCCCAGAGCCAGCCCACCAGCCATCTCCGTCAGGGTGGCCTTGACATGGAACCACAACAGACCGTTGAGAGCGATGGTCTTCATCTCCCCGAATACACTCCCGGGGTCCGGCAGAATGAAACTGGGGTAGTTTCCCAGGCGGGTGACAAGGTACCACAGACCTACAAACAAGGTGATGCCCACTGGCAGCGTCAGCAAACCCAGGCTCTGCTTCCTTAACCAGGACTGCTTCACTTTGACGAATCGATTTTCCGGTGTTGTTTCGGTCATAAATGGATGCCGGCTGCAAAAAAAAGCCCCGAATGTCTTGATCAAAGGACATTCGGGGCTAGTAGGAAATAGAAACAGGATCACAGGCCTTCCGCCGCAACACCCTTTTTCGGGTTGCTCAGCAGGTATCCCTCAACTGTTTCAAGAGGTGTATTTCGACGTTTGCTGGAATACGACCTTTACCTTTTTCCATCCGGACTGTACCGTCGGCTTCAGATTTTCACTGAATCAATGCCAATTGGCGGTCACGGGCTCTGCAGCTGTTGCGGCATTACCGTCGGTCGGGAATTGCAACTCATCTGCTCACCCTGCCCCAAAGGTATCATTCAATTGTCTTAATACTAAATTATAGGTTTTCGGAGATGATCCGTCAATAGAGGCAACTCGCAAATCCGCGTCAATTAATGGATAAACGGGACCAGACTGTGATAATGACAATTGCATACCAGACATCAATGGTGTCGGCAGGGGTTCCAGCTGAAATTTGTATGCTTTCATCTATAACTCATGAATATAAAAATGCCGGGGTACAGAAAATTATTGAAAAAAATTATGAAAATCATAAAAATATTATAAAAAATCTTGAATTTCGTAACAATGAGAGCGATAATTATCGTATGAGCGGATCTGGAAGAATCCACTCGTTCATTCCTTTCGGATCTGTATACACAATTATGCGGATACTGTTAAAATAGTAACAGGTACGGTAGTATAAGGAGTTGTTCACGCAGAAAACAGGAGCTGGCAGCAGAGCTGTTTTTCTGGAAAAACATTAAGGAGAAAAAATGTCTGAATCGACAAGAACAATATATATCAACGGTGATATTGTCAGCATGGATTTTGGTAATCGCAGGTATGAAGCGCTGGCAGCCTCCGGGGATCGTATTTTGGCGCTGGGGACCAATGGTGAGATTGAAGCGATGGCTGAAAAAGGATCGAAGGTTGTCGATCTGGGTGGGAAGACGGTTCTGCCTGGTTTTGTTGATCCCCACAGCCATTTTTTCATTTCCTGTTACTTTAATCGCTTTTTCGTGGACCTGAACTCTCCGCCCATCGGGGGTGTCACCTGTATAGATGACATTGTAGATCTGTTGAAGAAGGCGGCAGCCGAGACCCCGGCTGGAGAGTGGATCAGTGGATATGGCTATGATGATACCCTGATTGCCGAGAAACGGCATCCGAATCGGAGTGATCTTGACAAGGTCAGCACCGAGCATCCCATTGTCATTCGCCATATTTCCGGGCATCTTCTGACCACCAATTCCAAGGCGCTTGAGGTCAAAGAGATCACGAAGGACACAGCCGCCCCTGAAGGGGGATATATTCAGCTTAACTCCGCCACGGGAGAACCCAACGGTGTGTTCGAAGAGACTGCCATGGCCCTGATCCAGGATTTTCTACCGGGGCTGACACCTGAGAGGGCCTTGGAAGCGATTGAATTCAGCTCAAAACGGTACCTCGCACAGGGTGTGACTACCGCACAGGACGGCCTTGCCTTTCCCCAGTTCGTTGATATTTTCCTGGCAGCTGCGGCCAGCGGGCAGCTGAAGAATCGGGTTCATGTTCTGCCAGCCTCAAATGAGGATCTGAGTCGATACACCAGTACTGCTGCGGGGACCCAATTGTCAGCAGACAATATGATCAGCCTTGGGGCGGTGAAGATGATACAAGACGGCAGTATTCAGGGCTATACGGCTGCCTTGAGTCAACCATACCACGTACTGCCTGAGGATCGGCCGGAACTGGCGTTTAACTACCATGGCTATCGAACCCAGGAACCAGAAGCGTTGGCAGAGATGGTGCTGAAAAGGCATCGCGAGGGGTGGCAGATTGCCATACACGGGAATGGCGACATGGCCATCGAGGATATTCTGAATGCTTATGAGAATGCCCAGAAAGAGTACCCCCGGAACGATACACGGCATATTATCATCCACTGCCAGACAGTCCGGGAAGACCAGATGGATCGGATTAAGCGACTGGGTGTTATTCCGGCATTCTTTTCGGTGCACACATATTACTGGGGTGATCGCCATGAATCGCTTTTTCTCGGACCTGGCAGGGCTCAGCACATGAATCCTTGTCGGAGCGCCCTGGAAAGGGGAATTCCGTTCACCAACCATAATGATGATTTCGTCACACCGATCAATTGCCTGTTGTCGATCTGGTCAGCAGCGAATCGTCTCTCCACAAGTGGCAGAACCATTGGTGAGAGCCAGCGTGTCCCGGTTCTGGAAGCGATCAAGTCTGTTACGACCTATGCCGCATTCCAGAATCACGAAGAGGACATCAAGGGATCCCTGGAGCCGGGTAAACTGGCTGATATGGTTGTGTTGGAGGAGAACCCTCTGGACATTGATCCGGTCAAAATCAAGGATATTAAAATCTTGGCTACAATTGTGGGTGGCGAGGTCGTTTACGGAGAAGTATAGGCCTGCAACCCTTTTCACAGATTGATTGGTTAGAAAACAGGGTTGGGTGTCCTGCAGGATAGAGCTGGGGAGCCCGACCGTTCAGGAATTGACATGGCATATAAACACCTGTTTGGTCCTGTTCCTTCCCGCCGTCTGGGGATGTCTCTGGGGGTGGACCTGGTGCCACACAAGGTCTGTACCTTGAACTGCGTCTATTGCGAGTGTGGGAAGACCACAAAGCTGACATTGGATCGGGACGCGTATGTTCCGCTCGATGATGTGCTTAAGGAACTCGGACACTATTTCGAAAACAACCTCAAACCGGACTACGTTACTTTCTCAGGGGCTGGAGAACCAACGCTTAATGTGGGGATTGGCAAGGTCCTCGATTTTCTGAAGAGCAACTGGCCCGATATTCCGGTTGCTGTGTTGACAAACGGCACGCTTCTGAGTGATGAAACGGTCAGGCAGGAGATATTGGATGCCGATCTGATTCTGCCGTCGCTGGATGCAGCGTTGGACGCTTCATTTAGAGCCATCGACAGGCCCCTGCAGAGGATGGATGTTAACACCCATATCCAGGGCTTGATCGATTTCAGTAAAATCTTCAAGGGAAAGATCTGGCTCGAGATTTTTATCATTCCCGGGATCAATGACGACGTTGAGAACCTCGACGCGCTCAAGGCGGCTTTTGAAAAGATTCGGCCGGACCGGGTTCAACTGAATACCCTCGACCGGCCGGGTACGGTAGCTGACATTCGCCCGGCGAACGGCGCTGAGCTACAGCAGATTGTTGACTACTGGGGTGTTGACACCGTTGAGATTATTGCGAAGGTCCCGGATCGCAAGGGAATCGCATCTTACCGGGAAGATATTGAAGGGGCTATCCTGGAAACAATCGCCCGCAGGCCGTGTACTCTGGACGACCTGTCCCGGATTTTGGGAGTGCATATTAATGAGATCAATAAATATCTCGGTGTGCTGGACGAAGAGCAAAAGCTGCTTACGGTCAGGCAGGAACGGGGCATCTTCTATCAGTTGAAAAACCCCTAGACAAGCTCTTTACCGGGTGTGTACCTTGGATGCTGGCCCGGTTTCCCGGTGTGAATTGCGTCTGTCATTCCGTATATGGTCTCACTAATGTCAAGAGTGAACTTGCTTTTTTGGAGATTTTTTT
>JAOZRE010000275.1 GCA_029940215.1 bacterium
GACACGACCAGTGAATTTAAATTAGCCGCCAAACTCGGCGGCCATTATCCTCCCGCCTATTGGATGCCGATTTTACCGAAGCACATCTGGCAGCCGCATAAGGACGATTTTGCATCTTTTCCCAACGAAAAAGCCATCGGTTCCGGTCAAAATTGCCTCACGTGTTTGGTTTTGATAGATTTCCATTTATATTCTGAATATTCCGTATTTTCAACAAATCTGGAGGATAAATGGACGACGTGTTTCTTAGACGCTAGTGAGAAACACTTGGGAAATGGTTGAGGCAATGGCATTAGTTAGTGGACGTGTTGAGAAAGAGATCCTGTTGAGAAATGAATATTTAGCTGCTGAAAATGAAATCCTGAAATCAAAGATCAATAAGCCTCTCCGCTTCAATGACAACGAAAGAATCAAATTAGCAAAGATCGGAAAACAGGTTGGGCTAAAAACGTTAAGGGAGATCTCATGCATCGTTAAATCAGAAACAATCATGGAATGGTTTCGAAGGTTGGTAGCGAAGAAATTTGATGGTTCTATGTTTCGGAAAAAGGTAGGAAGACCAAGAGTTGATTATAAGCTGGAATCCCTGATTGTTAAACTCGCTGAAGAGAATCCAGGCTGGGGATATGATCGAATCGTTGGCGCTTTAACAAATCTCGGTTATGATTTGAGCGATCAAACTGTAGGCAATGTTCTTAAAAGAAATGGCATTCCACCTGTTCTTAGCCGCACACTAGATACAACCGGGGCAACATTCATCAAATCACATCAAAATGTTATAGCAGCATGTGGTTTCTTCACTACTGAAGTGATTACACCATTTGGTTTGATTACATATTATGTCTTGTTTTTCATCAAACTGGGATCAAGAGAAGTGCATATTGCCGGGGTAACACCACACGTAAATGAATCCTGGATGAAACAGATTGCCCGGAATATTACCATGGCAGACTGGGGATTCTTATCAGGTTGTAAGTATCTGATTCACGATAGAGGCTCTAAATTTTGTAAATCCTGCCGATTACGGCTCGGAGGAGTGCTGAAGTATTACTACCAAAGGGCTGCATAGAAGATGGGTGGGATTCTGGTTGAAATTTTCTTGTAAAGTCTTTCCATTCTTAGCTTTGCGGCGGTTTTACTTTTTTGACCCCACGCGGTCCCTTCAGCTGGCTGGACGAAAAGGGCATCGACTCATTTCTTCTGGAAATCGAAACCCCAGCTTACACCGGAATTTATCCAGGCGAATCGTATGCCACCCGTCTAAACCGACTTCTCTGACCCCATCATGGCGGCGCATTTTTCGCCGATCATGATCACTGGCGCATTAATGTTGTTGCTGGTCACACAGGGCATGATGGAGGCATCAGCAACACGCAGACCCTCGATCCCCTTAACTCGCAGTTGGGAATCGACCACAGCCATCGGATCGTCATCCGGCCCCATCTTGCATGTTCCGCAGACATGATATTCGGTATCTGCGTGCTCGCGTAACGTATCCTTGATCTGCTGAGGATCGTCCCGGTCATACTGAATCAGCATTTCACTGCGATAGCGAGAAAACGCGGGTTCGTTCATGATGTCGAGCGCAATCTGAGTTCCCTTGGTCAGTGTTTCGAGATCGTAAGGATGGCTAAAGTACTTGGGATCAATCAAGGGCATCACACGCGTGTCTGTACTCTCCAGTAAAAGCTCTCCCCGGCTCTGCGGTCTCGCCAGCAGAAGATGTGCCGAATATCCGTGACCGATGTGCATCTTTCGCCCGTGGTCATCGTTAATAGCAACTATGATTTCCATCTCCATATCCGAAACCTCGAGATCCGGGTCGGTCTTGTAATAGACGCCGGATTCGGCCGCACAACTGGTGAGTATACCCCGGCGCCGGCGCCGCCACTCCCACATGGATTTGATTAGTCGACCGATCCCGGCCGGCGAGAAGCCGAGCGTGTCATAGTTGCCGGGTGATCGGTAGATCAGCAATGCCGAGATATGATCCTGCAGGTTTTGCCCCACCCCTGGAACATCGAGTACCGGAGCAATTCCCAGTTCGCTCAAATGATCTCCCGGACCGACCCCGGAGACCATCAGAATTTGCGGCGAACCGAATGCTCCGCTGGACAGCACCACCTCTCTGCGTGCTCGCACAGTATGGGTCTGACCATCGCGAATGTACTCGGCACCGACGGCGCGGCGCCCTTCAAACAGAATCCGGGTGGTATGCGCACCTGTCAGAACCTTGAGGTTGGGTCGGCCGAGATTGGGGTGAATAAATGCAGCTGCCACACTGTGTCGCTCGCCATCCTTTTGCGTCACCTGCACGTGGTAGCAACCATGGTGCTGAGCGCCGTTCATATCCGGATTAAACGGAATGCCCAGAGACTGACAGGCCTCCAAAAATACGTCATTCAGCGGATTGGGATCGAGCAGACCAGCGATATTCAGCGGTCCCCCGGTACCGTGGAGGGGGGAATCAGGGTGAACTTCGTTGTTCTCTGACTTTATGAAATATGGCAGCACATCCTCATAGCTCCATCCGGGATTGCCCATAGCGGCCCAGTTGTCATAGTCCCAACTGGGTCCCCGGGCATAGATCATCGCATTGAGTACGCTTGAACCCCCCAGTGCCTTGCCCCGTGGCTGATATCCACGACGTCCGTTAAATCCGGGCTGGGGCACGGTCTGAAATTGCCAGTTGTTGAATCGACGCGGCACCGTGAAGCCAAACCCCAAGGGCACACGAATCAGCATGTCTGTACCCTCGCCTCCAGCCTCGACGAGACAAACCTTTACTGACGGATCCTCACTCAGACGACTCGCCACAACACAGCCGGCGGAGCCGCCTCCAAGAACTAGATAATCAAATTCTTCCATGCGTTTTTACCTTTCTGGATATCGCCCGGGGGGACATCTGTTAATGTGGGACAGATGATTTAAGAAAGCATTATCAGTTTAAGAGACTGAAATCAAATATTCCTAAATTGAAATCGCCATCTTTTTTATTAAACAAAGCCTAAATAAGGCTTCAGGGTAATCTGGCAACAATGCGTTTTCTGTGCGGAGCCCTGCGTTGTGAAATGGCTATTGTCTGTTAGTTATTCCCTCTGGATTGTCGGCCATCTGTTTTTCCCACAAACTCATGATGGTTTCCATTTTAGCTACCAATTCCGGTCGATTATCGGAGAGATCATAGTTTTCGTATGGATCGGTTTTCAAGTCATAGAGTAGTGGCCATTTTCCCAGTTTACCTGCTGCCAGGCCGGCAAGTGTCTTGTTGATGGGGGCGGGATACTTATAAAGATTTATTTTTCGGTAATATTTATACATCCCGACACGAATGCCCTCCAGCGTATCCTCGTGATAGAAATAAAGGGCATCGTGAGGTGATACGGCTTCAGAGTTGGTTAACAGCCCCAGGACATCTTTGCCATCGATCATACGATCAGCAGGGGGTTCAAGGCCAACAATGGAAAGCAGGGTTGGGAAGATATCCAGGTTAATCGCAGGTTCCGAGCAGGTGCTACCCGATTGAATATGACCCGGCCACTGTGCAAGCAAAGGAACCCGAAATCCACCCTCAAAGCTCTGCCCCTTTCCACCGCGCAATCCACCATTACTGCCATAGTACCAAGCCCCGTTGTCGCTGGTAAATAAAATGAGTGTATTATCTGCCTTATTGCTTTTCTCCACAGCATCCAGCACCCGACCAACATAGTGATCAATCTCTTCTACCACATCGCCATATAAACCGCCCTTTGATTGGTTTCTGAAGTCTTTAGAGGCAAATAGAGGCCTGTGGGGTGCTGTGTAGGAAAGGAAGAGGAAATAGGGATTTTCATCTGATCTCTCGATAAACCCGATCGCCTCTTCCGTTATCTGGCGCGTCAATTTTGACTGCTCGTCGTCTGAAACATCTTCCTGAATTTTCGATTCTCCGCGATATATTGGCAGCGGTTTCATGCTGTTGCTGTATGGGACGCCATAGAATTCGTCAAATCCGTGTTTAAGCGGATGGTATTCAGGAAGATGAGCGAAGTCACCCAAGTGCCATTTTCCCATGAGCCCTGTTTTGTATCCAACCTGCTGCAATGCCTCAGCAATGGTCAGTTCTCCTGGGGCAATTCCGTCGCTGATACTGTCTTCGCCGATATCTGTTAATCCGAGGTTCCCTACCAGTTGCCCGGCTGACCGGGCCAATCGCCTGCCCAGAGGCTGTTTTTCAGCCCAGAGAGGGAGTTGAAGGCCTCCTCTCTGGGGGTAGCGACCGGTTAGAAGACCATATCGTGCCGGTGAGCACACCGCATTGCTGGAGTAAAAATCGGTGAATTTCATACCCCCAGCAGCCAGTCGGTCAATGTTTGGCGTATGGATGGCTTTACTGCCATAGCAGCTGAGATCTCCAAATCCCAGGTCGTCTGCCATAATAATCAACACATTCGGAGATTGTCCATCTGTGCCTGATGCCTTGTTCAACACGGGTTGTTCCAATCGGTTAATCTCCATGTCGTTATCATCCGACAGAAGCGAGCTAACCCCGATTCCTCCCAGACCTGCGAGCGATCCAACCGCAGCAAGTTTTAACATGTTTCTGCGCGTGACGGCCATAGACATTCTCTTATTTGTTGGTTATTTTATAAAACAAATCACAAAATGGTTCAGCATCACTGATGCTCCTGACAGTAACATCAATCCTCAACCATCTGTTGTGTCTGCTATTACAGCCAACCGTTTGGATTCTTTTCTGTTTCAGATTCCCATTTTTGCATGACACTTTCAAGCTTTTTAGCGATTTCAGGGTAGGTATCGATCACGTTATAGCTTTCCCCCGGATCAGTTTCAAGATTATAAAGTAGCGGCCAGCGTTTGCCAAGCTGATCCCCACCCAGTTTATTGGCCAGGTTCACGGCATCAAGGGGGACTGGCCAGGTATATCGACTGACCCTGCGGAAGTATTTCCAGTTATCAACCCGGACCCCTTCCAGAAGGTCGTAATGATAAAAGAACAAGGCTTCATGTGGAGACGCTGTCTCTTTTCCCGTCAACAGGTTCATGACATTTCGACCATCAATGATTCTGTCTTTCGGTAGATCAATTCCTGCTAATGACAGAATCGTGGGATAAAAATCAATATTCATCATCTGTCCATTGCGTACAGTATCGGCAGGAATCCGACCTGGCCAGGACGCAATCATCGGCACCCGAACTCCACCTTCATAACTCTGCCCTTTGCGACCACGGTGAGGTCCGGCACTGCCTTCAAACCAAGGACCATTATCGCTGGTGAAGATAATCAAGGTCTCATTTTCAACCCCCATTTCAACCAGAGTCTCCATAATACGCCCGACGCTCCAGTCAACTTCCTCCACTGCATCACCAAATTTCCCGGCTTTTGATTTTCCGGTGAATTTTTCTGAGGCGTGTAGGGGCTGATGTGGAAAAGTATGAGCAAAATAGAGAAAAAACGGACTGTCCTTTGATTCTTTGAGAAAATTTATGGCTTCATCGGTATATAAGCCGGTGAGTTTTGCCTGGTCCTGACCAATATTAGGTTCCAACATCTCTTCATTGCGGAAGAGGGGGCAGGGGAGCATATCATTACTATGAGGCACACCAAAGTAGAAATCAAACCCGTTCTGCCTGGGGTTATATGAGGGTTCAATACTATAGTCGCCCAGATGCCACTTTCCCACCATTCCGGTTTTGTATCCAGCCCCTTGCAGAGCTTCTCCAAGAAGGAGTTCCTTTTCAGGGATTCCTGAGACTTTACCCCCCTCTCTGATATCCAGACCGCCAATGGAATTAAACAGGCTACCAAGGTATTCCCTGGAAATGACACGTTTAAGTGGTTCATCCTTCGGAAAGATGTTACCAATAACTCCCGACCGCAAAGGGTATCGTCCGGTAAGTAGTCCAGCACGCGAAGGAGCGCAAATCGCATTGCAAGCGTAATAATCGGTCATCCGCACACCGCTTTTTGCCAGCCTGTCTATGTTCGGGGTTGCGATGGCTTTGCTGCCGTAACATCCAAGGTCTCCATAACCTAAGTCGTCACAATAAATTATAACAACATTCGGTTGTGACGGAACTGCGGCCAATGCTGTAGAAGACCAGGGCGAAATCCCCCCCATACTTCCGGCAGCAACCATTCCCATAGCGGCGCCTCCGACAGTCAAGCCGGTTCGCAGCATTTCCCTTCTTGTCATCAAATGTTTTTTTTGGTCCTTCGACATCGTTGACTCCTTGATTTTTGTTTTTTAGGGGGGCCCTATCCTGCTGCCCATTACATTCTATTCATTATTCCTTTCGGATTAGCCGTCATCTGTTTTTCCTAAAAATTCATGATGGCTTCCATTTTAGCCACCATTTCCGGCTGACTGTCCGAGAGGTCATCATTTTCGTAAGGGTCTGTTTCCAGGTCATAAAGCAGGGGCCATTTCCCCTATATTCCAGCTGCAATCCTGATCAGTTTTTTAAGCCTTTCTAAAATAGGTTGTAACTGGTGAACGGTCAGATTGGCTATTGATCTAGTGGGGCTCATTGTTA
>JAOZRE010000032.1:0-6735 GCA_029940215.1 bacterium
GAGGCGATCAGTACAGGAGAATGTAATGAAATATTTTTTAGGAGTTGATATTGGAAATACGAAAACATTGTACGCGCTTGCAAATGAAATCGGCGATGTCATCCAGGTGTATTACGGCGCTGGAGCAAATTACTATCGGCTGGGCATCGCCGAAACGACAAACACCCTTCAAGCCGGGATCAATGAGATCATCAAGAAGGCTGAAATCGAGGCGGATCAACTGCGTGACGAATATCTCAACCCGGAGCATCTCCTGCTGGGGATTGTAGCTCACACCGGAACACAGGCTGCAACCCTGTTGCGGAGCGCACAGATCAATGCCAAACGAATTCGCGATCGTATTACCGAGTTCCGAAACGGCCAACGGATTACCTCGAGGGAGGAAGAGGAAGAGGCCCGAGTGGAGATGATTTCGGAGTATTGCCAGAATCTGGTTGAATTGGCCAGGGAGAACAAGTTTGACCCGGTGATCGGACGAGATGAAGAAGTGCGGCGGGTGGTACAGGTTCTGTCACGTAGAACCAAAAATAACCCGGTTCTGATCGGTGAGCCGGGGGTTGGTAAAACAGCTATTATAGAAGGCCTGGCCCAGCGAATTTACCAGGGTGATGTGCCCATGACGCTTAAGGATAGCAGCCTGCTCTCGCTTGACCTGGCAGCTATGGTAGCGGGCGCTAAGTATCGGGGGGAATTTGAGGACCGGCTGAAAAAACTGTTAAAAGAGATCGAAGAGTCCACTGAAAACAACATCCTGTTTATTGACGAATTGCACACACTGGTTGGTGCCGGGGCATCGGAGGGCGCACTGGACGCCTCCAATATGCTGAAACCTGCATTGGCCCGGGGTGTTTTGCGATGCGTGGGTGCGACGACCATCAAAGAATACAAAAAGTACATTGAAAAGGATCCGGCCCTGGAAAGACGGTTTCAGCAGATCCCTGTGGATGAACCCACTGTTGATGACTGTATCGGAATTCTCCGCGGTCTCAAGGGAAAGTATGAGGTTCACCATGGTGTTCGCATCAAGGATTCTGCCATTATCGCGTCGGCCAAACTGGCGGATCGATATATCACCGACCGTTTTCTTCCTGATAAGGCGATTGATCTAGTGGACGAGGCAGCCTCCGCTATCCGTATTGAAATTGATTCCAGGCCAACAGCTATCGATCAGAACGATCGCAAGGTGATGCAACTTGAAATTGAACGAAAGGGGCTGATGAAGGAAGAGGATGACGCGGACGCCCGCCTGCGACTGACCAGTATTGAGGGAGAGCTGAGGACCCTGCGCCGGAAAAACAAGAAGCTGAAGACTCAATGGCATGAAGAGAGAGAAGAGATCCAGCGGGTCCGTGCCTTGAAGGCAGGGATCGAAAAAGCCCAGCAGGAAGAGCTGGAAGCCCAGCGGGCCGGCGACCTGGAACTGGCAGCCAAATTGAAGTATGGGACACTGGACAATCTTCAGCAGGAGCTGGCAGAGGCGAATAAAGCGGTCAACCGGACCGGGAGGTTGTTGAAGGAGGAGATCGACGAGGCGGATATTGCCAGTGTGGTCGCCAAGTGGACTGGCATTCCCGTGTCCAAGATGCTGGCTGGAGAACAGGAAAAGCTGCTGAACATGGAAAAGACCCTGGGGGAAAAGCTGATCGGCCAGAAACAGGCCCTGCTTGCTGTTTCCAATGCGATTCGCAGGGCACGAACCGGCATCCAGGATCCCAATCGACCGTTAGGCTCTTTTATATTCATGGGGCCGACCGGTACCGGTAAGACAGAACTGGCTAAAATTTTGGCGTCGTTTCTGTTTGATGACGAGAAAGCCATGATCCGCCTGGATATGTCCGAGTATTCAGAAAAGCATACCGTATCCCGCTTGCTGGGGGCACCTCCGGGTTACGCCGGTTTTGAAGATGGCGGTATTCTAACCGATGCGATCCGTCGGAAACCTTACTCTGTGATCCTGCTCGACGAGGTGGAAAAGGGGCATCCAGAAATTTTTAACGTATTGCTGCAAATTCTGGACGACGGTATTCTGACAGACGCCAAGGGGATACAGGTGGATTTTAAAAACACCATTGTTATCCTGACTACCAACCTCGGGAGTGAGGCCATTCTGAAGCTGTTTGCCGAAAATAAACGGGTCAATGACGCCACCGCCCGGAAATTGTTGCTCAGCAAATTCAGACCTGAATTGCTCAACCGCCTGGATGAGATCATCGTCTTTTCATCATTGACCGCTTCTCACCTGGAACAGATTGTCAGGATACAGGTTGATAAGCTGACCAAACGGCTGAATGAAAACAACAATACCCGCATTCGCATTACCAAGGAGGTCAAAAAATACCTGTCCGAGTTGGGCTACGACCCGGAGTTCGGCGCACGGCCGCTGAAACGGATTATTCAGAGAGAACTGGAAGATGTCCTGGCGTACAAGATCCTTGATGGGACCATTAAATTCGGTGATTTTATCGAAATCCGATTGAACAATGATCAACTCACTTTTCATAAAATTCGCCTCGAGGGCAACGGTAACTAGGGTAAAGAACTATGAGTGAAAAAGTACAGCAGTTCGCCAGTGATAACTACTCGGGTATCTGCCCTGAGGCATTTGAATATCTTGTTCAGGCCAACAAATACCATGAACAGGCCTACGGCGAGGACCATTGGACAGCTCGGGTCTGTGACAGGCTGCGGAGCCTTTTTGAGATTGATTGCGAGGTCTTTTTTGTTTTCAATGGAACGGCAGCCAACTCCCTTTCCCTGGCAAGTTTGTGTCAATCTTACCATAGTATCATCTGCCATGAGATGGCTCATGCGGAAACAGATGAGTGTGGTGCCCCCGAATTTTTCTCCAACGGCTCCAAGATCCTGGTGGGCAGCGGAGAGAATGGAAAACTGACTCCGGAAAGCATCGAAAAGCTGGTCCTGAAACGGACGGATGTGCATTATCCGAAACCAAAAGTGATCAGTCTGACCCAATCAACCGAAGTCGGGACAGTCTATACACGTGAAGAATTGCTGGACATCCGCAATATGGCGGATAAGTACTCGCTGAAACTGCATATGGACGGGGCCCGTTTTGCCAACGCCCTCGCTCGAATGGGGTCTGCACCGAAAGAGATCAGCTGGCAGTGCGGTATCGATATCCTCTGCCTGGGTGGCACCAAAAACGGGCTGGCTGTTGGTGACGCCATCCTGATCTTCGATAAGGCGCTGGCCGAGGATTTTGAGTACCGTTGTAAACAGGCGGGTCAACTGGCCTCGAAGATGCGTTTCCTCTCGGCTCCCTGGCTTGGGTTGATGGAAGGAGATGTATGGCTGAAAAATGCCAGCAATGCTAACAAACGAGCAAGTGATCTGGGGCGATACCTGAGCGAGATACCCGATGTGTCTGTCATGTTTCCAGTTGAGGCCAATGCCGTGTTCGTGGAAATGCCCCAGCAGATCATACAGGCGCTTCATGACAAAGGGTGGCATTTTTACACCTTTATTGGCGAAGGCGGCGTGCGACTGATGTGCTCCTGGGACACCTCTGCTGAAACCGTTGAGTTCTTCATTGCTGATCTGAAGGAAGTGGTCTGACATCCTGACTGTCTTACAGAAGCAGTTTAACCGCACCAGGCCTGCTGGTATGGCTCCCCCTGTTTTTCAAGAGTCCCGCCCGAAAGTCGTCAAACGCGGAATCAAATATCAACAATTTCCAACCCCCTGGTTTCAGGGAGATATTTTTTGACCAGGATCGGAATGACCAGTACCGCAATTCCTGAGAAAATAATGTAGATGGTTGCCAACGACATCGTTTTGGCTAGTATACTTGAGGTCAGTGCCCCACACATGATTCCAAATGCATAAGCGATAGACCGCCAGCCTGCGGAGGTTCCACGGATTTCTGTTGGAAAACACTCCACGCAGTAGGTCTTCGACATCATAAAGCCGCCCCAGAAAGACCCGTTTCCCAGAAAAGCGATCAGGTAAATCGGTAAAAATGTCTGATTTTCAACCAACACCGGAATCAGAAATACCACCAATAACGTCATGACGAAGTTGAGCAGGACATAAAGAATTAAAACGGCCTTACGACCGATCCAATCCGCTAGGGGGCCGGTGATTCCGAAAAAAACGAAGGTTCCAATGGTTGCTACATAAAACATATTGGTTATGATATCCACATTACCGATGACCTGTGAAAAATAGGCCTCCTGGGTAGTAAGTGCTGCTGTGATCAGACCGAACACCAGGCCGATGGCCATAAAAACCAGAACACGGGATCGTGTATCCGGCCCAAACGGTTCCTTCAGCTTCCGGATCGTTCCATGTTTTCCGCTGACTTCATCCTTCTGCTTCTGCCGTTGGAAGGCTCGTGTCTCCTTCATGCCGAACCCCAACAGTGACAGGGGAATTGCAGCCATGGCCAGGTAGGTCATGGTTCGCCACAAGGTCGGGTCGACCGATGCATCAACCTTTATGAACAGTCCCCGTGAAATGGGGATGGCAATGGCGCCCAAGGCTCCGAAGAGTGACACCAGGTAGGTGTATCGTGCCCGTTTTTCGCGGGGGGCCTCTTCCGAAACAATAATTACCCAGATATCTGATGAGAAGAACATCCACAGCAGGAAAAATCCCAACGCAAACCCGGTAACGGTCTTGGACACGAAGAGTATGAGGGATGCGACCCCCATGCCGAGAAAGACGATGATCATCATTGGTTTACGGCCGATGATATCCGCTAAAAACTGGTTGATCAAGACAACGAACATACCGAGTGAGGCGATGGCCATAATTCCGTACCACTGTGAATGGTCCATGCCGAAATCAGCCTGGATGTATGATACTACCACGCTATAATAACTAGTGGTGTAGGTATCAAAAAACTCGTACAGCATCATGTAACAGAAGAGAAAAATCATGTATGGGCCAACCAGGGTCGACAGCGGGTGTCCGTTTTGTTCATTCGTGTTGGATGTCATAGATCCTTCTGAGTAGTGTTGGGTGATGTCATTATTAGTCGGTCAATTATTGTTGGTGCAACCAATTGTGTCAAATAGCCAGGTGATGCTCTATACTTCTGAATCCCGAACGCCTCTAATGAAGGATATTGACAGTTTGGTTTTGGTTCCTTTGTAATAAGTCCTTATATCGCAGAACTGAAAAACGTTCAACACATCAGGTGGAAATATGGACAAGGTTCTTTTTGTAAACGGGCAGGTGATTACCATGGAGCGGGAAGGGTTGATCTATCCTGCTTGCGCAGTAAAGGGCAACCGGATATGCGGTGTCGGGGAACCGGAATTTCTCAAAGGGTTGCTGGGAACTAAATACCGGCAAATCGATCTGAAGGGTGGCGTGTTGTTGCCGGGCTTTGTGGATTGCCATTTTCACCTGGTGTTGGCCTGTTATTTTAAAATGAACCTCGACCTGATCGGATTGGGTGTGGAGTCTGTGGAGGCGCTGCTGTCATTGTTCAAGGAACGGGTTGAATCTGCGCCCCCCGGAAAGTGGGTGATGGGCCTGAGGATGAACGAGATGTTGTTCCGCGAGAAACGGTTCCCGTCACTGGCGGAACTGGATGAAGTCGCGCCTGACAACCCGGTGCTGATCCTGCGATACGACGGGCATTCCGGGCTGGCTAACTCCAAAGCCTTGCAGGCCGCCGGGATCGACGGGAATACGCCGGATCCTCCCGGAGGGAAGATTGGCAGGATCGACGGGCAGCTGACAGGCATCCTGAAGGAAAAAGCGATGGTCAATGCCTTGAACGTCATTCCCATGCCGGAAGCGGAGGAGCTGCTGGAAGGCCGCGATCTTGTGAAAGCGTCTCTGCTCTCCCAGGGGATCACCGGGTACCATAATATCCTGTTGACCAGTGAGGATGGTCCATCGGGTGCCATTGGACCCTACGAAATCCCTCTGTACAAGATGTTTGAGGAAGGCCTGCCTTTCCGCCATTATCCATTCATTGGCGCGGCGTCTGTTGGGGATGCCATTCAAATACTGGAAAACGAGTTCAAAGCAAAAAAAACAGATGGTGTCTGGCAGGGGGGTGGATTGAAACTTTTTTCCGATGGAACCTTCGGTTCTCGAACGGCGCTGCTGAATGAAGATTATGCCGATGCCGTTGGTGAACGCGGGTTTCTGGTCTGTGAAATGGATACGCTGAGGAAGACCATCTTTGAGGCCCACAGGGAGGGCTTGAGAGTTGCGGTGCACACGATTGGTGACAAGGCAGTGGATCAGGTAGCTGAGATTTTCCTGGATGCGGAGCAGCAGATAGGGTCCAAACAACTGAGACACCGGATTGAGCACTGCGGTATGGTAACGCCGGAGACGGTCAAGGTGCTGAAAAATGCGGGAGTGATTTGTTCCATGCAGCCCAGCTTTATTGTCTCGGAAGGTTCCTGGATTCGAGAGCGGGTCGGTGACCGGGTGGGCAAAGTCTATCCATTAAAAACCCTGTCTGACCAGGCGATTCCGTTATGCGGGGGCAGTGATGGGCCGGTTGAGGTGTCGGAGCCCCTGGCGGGTATCGGAGGGGCAGTGACACGGGAAGGGTTCACTTCTGATGAGGCCTTGACCCCTTTTGAAGCATTGTCGCTTTATACCTCGCAGGCGGCTTATGCATCCTGCCAGGAGCAGGATCGAGGCACAATCACACCCGGTAAACTTGCCGATCTGGTGGTGCTGGACAGAAATCCCCTTGAGGTACTCCCTGAGGAAATTCAGAAGATCAGGGTAACCCACACA
>JAOZRE010000032.1:6745-22233 GCA_029940215.1 bacterium
TACCCACACCATGATAGATGGCGTCGTCCATTTTCAATCGTGACAGGATCCTTGCAATACTACCAGAAGATCTGCCAGACGATGAAGGTCTTCTGAACCCCTCTTTTCTCTTCATGTGCTCCAACATCAGTCTGTGAACAACGGTTTACCGATTATCACCTCCGTTTCATCTCTGCCATTGCAAACTGCAATTCCCGGCAGCAGGTGATGGCTCAATCTCTATTCTATCTATAACCTCCTTTCAATCGGACCAAACCGGTTACAAAAAGCGGAAAAACCCGAAACGGTTCAAAACCTGACAGTGTGAATCACTATTTTTTTACGACTATCCATTCACTGCGATAGGCGTGCAGGTCTCTTCCTGTCTGGCGAAGAATGAGCTGTCAACTTCGCCACCATCCGCTGTCATGATCCTGATATTAGTACACAACTGTAGTATTATTTTGTCTGATTCAGACCACTAAAAACGGGATAATCTGCCCGGGATTTGACTTTTTGATCCATTCATTAAACACTGAGCCCCGAAAGGTGTCTTTTTTACGGACTGTTGGATCATTTTAGACCGATTTGACAGGTCCAATCCCCGCGGCTGCCGGGGTTCTTTTCACACATACCTGAAGGGAGATCAAAATGATACGGATTGAGAAGATATGGCGCGACGTACTCATGCAGACAAAAGCAACGGAACCATCGTTTTTGAGCGGGAGAGTGAATGCGTATTACCAGAGATCGAAGGACCCGCGCACGGGAGAACATTTTATTGAAGGGCTTTCTCCTGCAGAAGGTGACATACAGCTCGTCAGTAACGACTATCTTTCAATCGCAGGTCATCCAGATGTCAGGGGGGCCAGGATTGCGGCTCTGGAACAGAGTGAAAACGAAATGCTGCGGTCTGGTGTTTTCCGCTTCGGGGAAGATTCCCAATGTGTGTTTGAAGAGCAGATGGCTGACTGGTTGTCAGCGGAAAGTACCCTGCTCAGTCAATCGGGATGGAGTGCCAACGTCGGGTTGATCCAGTCGATCGCCACTCCAGAAGTACCGGTTTACCTGGATATGTTTGCTCACATGTCTTTGTGGGAAGGGGCAAAAAGTGCAGGAGCCACTCCCCGTCCTTTCCGTCACAACAACCCGGGATCCCTGGAAAAACTGGTTCAGAAACATGGACAGGGCGTGATTCTAGTCGATTCAATTTACAGTACCAGCGGCACCATCTGTCCTCTGAACGATATGGTTGATATTGCGGAACGATACGGTTGTATCCTGGTGGTGGATGAGTCCCACTCCCTGGGTGTGGTGGGTGAACGAGGGGAAGGAATGGTTTCTGATCTCGGCCTGGCCGATCGGGTTGCCTTTCGAACTGCCAGTCTGTCCAAAGCGTTTGCAGGCAGAGGCGGTATCATTGTTGGATCAAAGCGTCATGTCGAATATGTCAAGTACGAATCATTTCCGTCCATTTTCAGCTCCGGTGTGCATGACTACGATATTGCCGGTTTTATTGCTGCCATGGAAGTGATTAAAAAGGGGAATGCTCGACGGGAAAAACTGCGGGACAATTCTGATTTTCTGAGGCAGCAGTTGGACAAGATAGGGTTTGATGTCAGTGCAAGTCAGGCACAAATCATGTCCCTGGTACCGGGACCGGAATGTGAGACTATCCGGCTTCGGAACGCTCTTGAGTCGCGAGGGGTTTTTGGTTCTCCGTTTTGTGCGCCGGCAACACCGAAAAACCGGTCTCTGGTCCGGTTCTCCGTGAACGCTAGCGTAACCCGGGCCTCATTGGAAAAGGTTGCGGAAGTGTGCGCAGAAGTCAGGGATGTGGTACAGGCGGACCAGTGGTTGTCGACAACAAAAAAGAGCCGAACACGTCCACAACCGAAGTTTTATGTACCGGAACCGTCGCTGGCTATGTAGGCAGGTCCATGGCGGAGAGTTCCTCGATGACCTTGATGATTTTGTCTTCGATCTCCGACTCACCATACTCACCAGGGAACTTTTCCGTGTTCAACTCGATCCAAGGCTCAAGGCCGCTTGTAATGGCATAGTTCAGATCAGTTAGTTTTTCGGAGGCGTAGGTTGTCACAACATTTCTTGAGAACCCTCCGATATTAATCTGCATGATCCAGGTGATATCTGCGCCTGTGCCCTGCATGATGTAGTTGTAGTCTACGCCCAGGTATTCGTTCTGGGCGACTGAGTAGTTAATCTGGGGTCTTTTTTCTCGTTCATGAACATAGTGTTCCAGGAATTCCTGGTGAGATTCAGCAATACTTCTGGGAACAGCGTACACTTTTGAAACATCAGGGAAGTCCCTGACAGACACCCCCAGCTGATCCAGGTTGATGGTGATGGGGTGAAATCCTTCAAAGTACTGCTTAGAAAGTGAGAAAAAGACATCAGATAGAATGATGCCGTTTGTTCCGACAATTTCTTTAATGTTGGGCGTCTTTGTCAGTTCCTCCAGCCGGGCTGTCATGTTGACGTTTATACCGATAATTGTCGGATCAATCATTGTCTCGCTGGCAATGTTACCGTAGGTGACTTCGCCAGCGTGCAGGGCAATTCCGAAGTTCAGCGGCGGGGTATCGGTCAGCTTAAGTGCACTGTTGATATTCTGCACCGTGTTAACCAGCAGAAAGGCGAGTGTGAGAATATTCAGAACTGCCTGCTCCCGCCCTTCTTCATCGTCACAATACAGAAATATACAATCCCCTACCGGTTTGATCACTGCCAGATTCTGTCCATATTCTATTACCTCTGAAAAGCACATTGATATCAACTGGGCGACCTGATGTTCCGATTCGGAACCGAACATCTTGGTGAAGTTTCTGACATCAGCCTGCATGATGGCGCAGAACCGTCGCTCCTGTCCGGTGATGCGTTCTATCGCCTTGTCAAGACCGTACTGATCCTGCAGACGAACCAGGCGTTTGACCAGTATGTTGCTCAGAAACCGACTGAGAATCTGGTTGTATTGCCGAATCAGATTGCGGTTTTTAATGGAGATCAGGTGCATTCGTTTTTCAAACTCCCTCTGTTTGATTCGATATCGCTGCAGCCTGAAATTTATTGCTCCTCCGAGGATCAGGCCGAAAAACGAAATGGAGAGAATTTCCATGTAATTTTGGAATCCTGTCACGTCATGACTGATTAAATAATGGATGAGCCACGCCAGTACAACACCGGTCGTAAACATAATGATGGCGGATATCCAGTCGATAAAAACCGTCAGCAGCAAGGAACTGACCAGCATACTCAGGAGCCAGACCTGTGAAAATTGATTTTGAAGGAGAAAAAAAGCGAAGGTAAAAGGGAGATTTATGAAAATTCCCACCTGCCAATAGTAGGGAAGATACTTCCGCCAGGTAGGTGACCATCTGTCCTTAAATATCATCGGCAGGCAGAAGAGACCTGCAAAAATCCGGATCGGCAGGTTCTCATAAAGCTGCGGAAATATATAGCTCCAGACGATAAAAAATGTCAGTTGGCTGATCAATGCCAAAATGGCAGTGGGACGCATGAACGGTTCTGCATCCTCTGCCGCTTCCCGTATGAGTTGGTTGTATCTGGTAAGCAAATTCATCGGTTTTGACCGGACCAGCCAATGGACAGTTTCAGGTTCTATACAATGAGATAATCGGTTATCGAGGCGTGGACTAAAACTCAGAAATAGTAGAAAATTGGGTTTTCTAAGTCAAGGTATAATTTAAAAACTAAGCTTCTACCCGTTTCACAGCCCACAATGCCGTGCCGAAAAACAGGATCGCGAAAGCCGCCATTAATCCCAGGTAGGTGGTGTTGATATTGCCGCCGGTGAGGGATGCCCGAATGACCTTGGTGGAGTATGTCAATGGTAAAATGTGAACCATGCCCTTGAAAAAAGCAGGGAGTTTGTCAACGGGAAAGAAGGTTCCGCAAAGGAAGATCATCGGGGTGATCACAAAAGTATTGACGGAGGCCTGGCTGCCATGATCCTTGACGATCATGGCCATGGTCACGCCCAGGGTGGCAAACAAAAAGGTGTGAAAGAAAAAAGCCAGGAAGAATATCGGACTGATGATGAGTTTCACACCAAATAAAATGGAATAGATAAAGATCAACGCGGCACTGATCATCGCCCTGAAAATACCGAAGCAGGCCTCGCCCAGAACAATTTCCACCTGCCGGACAGGGGCAATTAAAAACTCATCGAAGACATGAAAATAGAACCTGGAAATGTTAAGTTCCAGCGCAATGCCATAACTCTGGTTCAGGGCGCTCATCGTGATCAGTCCCGGTATTAGAAAAGTGATATAGGGTAGCCCATCAACGGTTACCTCTTTTCCAAAACCCCATCCAAAGGCGATCAGGAATAGGAGCGGTGAGAGTGAAGAGGCGATGATCTGTTTTTTGGCCTTCTTGCTGAATACGTGCAATTCCCGGTACAAGACACCGGTAAACCCGTTAAACATTGATCCTCTTTCCTGTCAGTTTGATAAACACATCTTCAAGGCTGACCTCCCTGACACTGGATTCACCATGAACCGTTTTCTGTTTGTCCTTTGCGTCCTGCATGGTTTTAAAGAACAGCTCCTGCTCTCCTCCCTCAAGTACGTAATGTCCAATCCCTTTTTTCAACTGTTCCGGGGTGTCGTCTGCGATAACCTGGCCGGAGCTGATGATCTTAACTCGGTGGCACAATTTTTCAGCCTCTTCGATATAGTGAGTGGTCATCAGTACCGCGGTTTTTTGCTCCCGGTTGATCTTCTGAATCAGTTCCCACAAGTTTCGCCTGATCTGGGGGTCCAGGCCGGAGGTTGGCTCATCTAGAAACAGAATCCGGGGATGGTGAAGCAGTGACCGGACAACAACCAGGCGGCGTTTCATCCCACCGGAAAAGGTCTTGACCGGCTTGTCTCGATACTCTGTCAACCCGGCGACATCCAAGACCTCATTGATCCGTTCGGCCCTGTGTTTTCTGGGAATACCGTGCAAGATGGCATGCAGGGTGAGGTTTTCGTTGGCTGTCAGGTCCCGATCGAGGTTATTTTGTTGCGGCACCACTCCTATTAACTTCTTGGCCTCCCTGAAAAACCGGAAGAAGTCCCTCCCACGGTATTGAATCTCGCCGGAGTCCGGTCGGGTGAGCCCTGTCAGGAGTTTGATGGTTGTGGTCTTCCCCGCACCGTTAGCTCCCAGCAGACCCCAGAACTCTCCCTCATTGATTGTCAGGTCAATCCCCCTGACTGCAGATTTTTGACCGAATCGTTTGGTCAGGGCTCTCACCTGAAGGATTGGTTTGTCGCTTGGCATCTGCTCGGTCCTGTTGCAATGGGCAGTCCGGTATCCGGGAATGGGCTGTGATACCGGCTCACTTTATTCACTAAGAAAATCCAGAGCATACTGGGCGTGCAAGGCAGTTCCAATTTCAAGGGCATCTTCATCGATGGTGAAGTTTTCGTGGTGCTGGGGATAGATTGCCCCCTTCGCCTCATTACCGGCTCCCAGAAACGCAAATACACCGGGGACCTTCAGAGAGTAAAAGGCAAAATCCTCTGCTCCCGTAACAGGTGGTACTTCAAAAACAGCATCATCACCGACAACCTTCCTGACCGTTTCCACCGCCCGCTTGGCACAGACAGCATCGTTAATGGTCGGGGGAACCCCAGGGATGTAGGTCAGTTCTGCATCTGCTCTGTATGCTTGTGCTGTATTTTTTGCGATTCGCTCGATGATTTCCGGCATCTGCTTTCTTATTTCCAAGTTGAAGAGCCGGATTGTTCCTTCGAGCTCGGCTTTGTCCGCGATCACATTGTTTCTCGTTCCGGCATTGAACATCCCGATACTGACAACTGCTGACTCTGAGGGATCGATTTCCCGGCTGACGATTGACTGGAGGTTCATTGCCACGGCAGAAGCGGCTATGACTGCATCGACTCCCTGATGCGGCATACCGCCATGTCCACCCTGCCCCTTGATGGTCAATTTGAAGGTATCCGCTGAGGATAAGCGAGCGCCTTCCTGCGCACAAACCAGTCCGATTGGCAGGAAGCCGACAATGTGAATCCCGAATATCGTGTCGACCCCATCAAGACAGCCTCCCTTGATCATCGTTTCTGCTCCGGACACCATTTCCTCGGCAGGCTGAAAGATCAGTTTGACGGTTCCGGCGATCTCATCTTTCATTTCATTCAGCACCTCCGCCGCACCCAGCAGCATGGCCATATGCGCGTCGTGTCCACAAGCGTGACTGATGCCTTCGTTCTGTGATATGTACTCTACATCATTGGCTTCGGTCACTTCCAGAGCATCCATGTCTGCTCTGAGTGCTACTGTTTTACCATTGCGGGCACCCTCAATGGTTGCCACCAGTCCCGGGTCGCCAATAACTTTATAAGGGATGCCTATGCGGTCCAGTTCTCGTTTAACCCGCTTGGAGGTCTCAAACTCTTTCCAGCTTGGTTCCGGGTGACTGTGAAACTCTCTTCTCAGATCGATGACATACTGCTTGTACTTCTTCGCCAGCTCTTTTACGTCCATTTTAATGCTCTCCGAAGGAAGTTGTATGGAATTGGTAAACTGTTCTGATCTCTTCTTTACATGTTCAACTATTTTCTGGCCACTGACAAGCCCGAATCACATCTGAGGAGGGAGGGGGCAACTGTCAAAAACGAAGTAGGGTTGATTTAGAGGTTGCCGGCCGATACTTACCATGAGACTGGTTGGAACGAATGTTATGTTTAGGCTGCGAGAAATGGGGACTTGACTTCGAACATCTTAATTTCTAGAATTGGTGATCAATTGAAGACCCACATCTGACCAGATAGTTGAGAAGAGATCTGCTGCGATCCTGCCAATAATCGGAGAAACATATGGATGCTGTGATTCCATTTAAGCACGACTTCAAGTTTGAGTATGAAATGATTGAGCAAATCAGCCCGATGATCCGCCGGGTGGTGGCAGAAAATCCGAATTTTTTCACCTTCTATGGAACCAATACCTATATTCTTGGCAGTGGGAATGTTGCCCTGGTTGACCCTGGTCCCGATCAATCGAAGCATATTGAGGCGATTGTCAACGGGTTGAAGGGAGAGGCGATCACGCATATCTTTGTGACCCATTCCCATTTTGATCACTGGCCGGCATACTTGGCGCTGCAGAAAGTTTATGGTGCAAAAACATACGGCTATATACCCGATGAGCTGCGGCAGCAATCGTCAACGGCAGATGGTGATATCAACGACCTGACCAACCAGGAGCGATTTGACCTGACTGGTTTTATCCCCGATGTCGGGGTGCGACATGGCGATATTGTGACCGGTGACGGCTGGAGTGTGGAGTGTGTTTTTACCCCCGGACATGCGTCCAACCATATGTGCTATCAGCTTCGTGAAGAAAAGGCGCTGCTAAGCGGTGACCATGTGATGGGCTGGTCAACCAGTGTCATTTCGCCACCCTCTGGTAGTATGGAAGCATACATGAACAGTCTTGAACTCATGCTGCAGCGTGATGACAACTGTTTCTGGCCAGCGCATGGTACCGGCATCGATGAGCCGAAACCGTTTGTCAGAGCGTTTATCGCCCACCGTCAGGAGCGGGAAGGAGAGATTAGAGAGCAGATGGAAAAGGGGATTAATACCATTCGGGAAATGGTACCCCATATCTACAGGGATGTTCCCGAACACCTCTACCCGGCTGCTGAACGCTCCACATTGGCAGCTGTTATTTATATGCAGAAAAAAGGGGTTGTTGGCTGTAGCGAAGAAGCTACTGTCAATTCCAGGTTGATACTGGTCTGATCAATCTCTGGCGGTTAGGGCAGGGGTGTGTTGCCGTTTGTCAGTTCTGCGGGTTCAGCCATGTGTCCGGGATGACACCAAGCCAATCCAGGTCGGATAGAATTGAGATAAATAGAGGATCAAGGGAGGCAGTGATCTGTATTTTTTCCAGGGTGAAGGGGTGGAGAAAATCCAACTGGGTGGCTGCCAGCATCAACCGGTGAGCGTTCCATCGCTCTCTGAAAAACCGGTTGTGAACAGGGTCACCATATTTTGTGTCGCCAACCACCGGATGGCGGACGTGTTTCATGTGCCGTCGGATCTGATGCATTTTTCCGGTTTTTGGGTGAACCTCCACCAGTGAATAACGTGCGGTTGGGTACCGACCAACAGCCACTGGCAGTTCAGCTTCCGCTAGTTTTTGGATGTGGGTCAGGGCCGCCTTCGGCGCCTTATTCTGCTTTTCACGACCCACCATGATCTTATCTTTGACCGGTTTCAGTGGGCTGTCTATGACCTGCCTCTCTTCCGTGTATCCTCTGACCACCGTCAGATAGGTTTTGCGCACCTCCCTCGTGGAAAAAGTCGCCACGCTTTTTCGAGCTGCTTCAGAACTCAGTCCGAACATCAATATTCCGGAGGTGGGCTTATCCAGTCGGTGAATCATGAACGCCGACTGACCGATTTGTTGCTGTAACAGGTCCAGTGCGTTGTCAGTCTCATGCCGATCGATGATGGATGGGTGCACCAGAAGTCCCGCCGGTTTGTTGATGGCGATATATGTATCATCCCGATAAATGATTTCCAGTTCGTTTACTGCCATGATCTGATCCTGCCGGGTTACCTTCGGAATCTCCGCTGCAAAAATTCATGCTCTCACAAATTCTCGGGAATTGATATGAGGGCAAATACGTCGTTTTGCTTATTTTTAAAATTTTCTTCAGGTCTGCTGATGATCAAAAACCGTTATTTGACTAAGTGAGACAGTCTCTTTAAATTAAAACGATTATGTCAAATAAAGAGAACCACTGTAAAAGAGACAGATCAGCAGGAAATAATTGAAATCAGGACACTTATGAAAGAGGTTGTAATAGTCAGTGCCGTACGAACGGCAATCGGGAATTTTCAAGGCAGCTTGAGCGGGTTTACCGCTACCGAATTAGGCGGTATGGTGATTGAAGAAGCGATCAATCGGTCTGGATTGGATAAAGGGCAAATTGATGAAGTGATCATGGGTAACGTGGTTCCCATCGGACTTGGACAGAATCCTGCACGACAGGCGATGATCAAGGCTGGACTTCCAATGGAAGGTGGTGCCATAACAATCAACAAGGTCTGTGGATCAGGGTTGAAAGCGGTGATGCTGGCGGATCAGGCCATTAAATGTGGCGATGCTGATATTATCGCGGCTGGTGGTATGGAGAGTATGTCTAATATTCCCTATTACCTCAGCAATGCCAGAAATGGTTTCAGGATGGGAAACGGTGAAATGACCGACGGTATGGTTCATGATGGCCTCTGGGATGTTGTGAACGACTATCATATGGGGTATACTGCGGATCTGGTATCAGAAAAATTCTCAATCTCCAGGGAGGAGATGGATCTCTTTTCTGTGGCGTCCAACGAAAAGGCTTTGGCGGCACACGAGACTGGGAAACTCAAAGCGGAGATCTTGCCGGTGACAATTAAACCCCGCAAGGGTGAACCATTTGTATTTGACCAGGATGAGGGACCTCGCCGGACAACCATCGAAAAACTAGCCTCGCTGAGAGCCGCTTTCAGTAAAGATGGACTGGTTACTGCTGGAAATGCCTCAAAGATCAGTGATGGCGCAAGCTGCACCGTTGTCATGTCCAGGGAAAAAGCAGATCATCTCGGCTTGAAGCCACTTGCCAGAATTATTGCCCAGGGATCAGCCGGAATTGAGCTTCCGGACGTGCTGGTGGCGCCGATGAGATCCATACCCAAGGTGCTGAAAAAGGCTGGCATGAACCTGAAGGATATTGGGCTGCACGAAATCAATGAAGCGTTTGCCTCATCCTCACTGGCGATTATCAAGGAACTGGGCATAGACCCGGATCGTGTTAATGTGCATGGCGGTGCTGTCGCCATCGGCCATCCCATTGGCTGCTCGGGAGCAAGGGTCCTGACTACCCTGTTGTATGCGCTTAAGGAAAAAAAGGAACAGTTCGGCATGGCTTCCCTCTGCCTGGGTGGTGGGGAATCTGTTACCATAATCATTGAAAATCTGGATTAGAATACAAGTAAAAAATATAATAAATTCAATATTCTATGCCGAGTGATCAAAGCCCGGTTTTTAAACGTGATGCGTGTTAATTCATACCCCAATCAGGAGGAGTTAAAATGAAGGAAGTTGTCATTGTGAGTGCTGTCCGGACTGCAATCGGAACATTTGGTGGAAGCTTGAAGGATGTCCCGGTTGTTGACCTGGGATCAACCGTTGTTCATGATGTGCTTGTTCGCGCCGGTTGCAAACCGGTTGCCGGGGAAGCCCTGATTGCTGCAGGCCCTGACAGACTTAAAGGAGAGACTGCAGAAGTGGAAGAGACTGCCATGAAGTGGGATGCAGGCTTGAAAGAGATTCAGGTAGACGAACTCATCATGGGTAATGTGGTGCCAGCAGCCCAGGGGCAGAATACAGCGCGACAGGTCTGCATTCGATCCGGACTGCCCAAGGAAACCGGGGCGTATACCATAAATAAAGTTTGCGCATCCGGCCTGAAAGCATTGGCACTTGGTGCTCAATCCATTGCGCTGGGATCGGCAGACGTTATCATCGCCGGTGGCATGGAAAATATGAGCCAGATTCCATATGCACTTCCGTCGGCCCGTTGGGGAGCTCGAATGGGTAACGGCGATATTGTTGACCTGATGGTTAATGATGGCCTCTGGGAAGGTTTCTATGGCTACCATATGGGAATGACGGCGGAAAATATCGCCGACCTGTATGAAATCAGCAGGGAAGAACAGGATCAGTTGGCCTATACCAGCCACATGAGGGCTTTGAAAGCTATTGAGGATGGAACCTTTGCCAGTGAGATCGTCCCAGTCAGTGTGCCGCAACGTAAAGGGGATCCGCTCATTTATGAAATAGACGAGCGTCCAATGGATACCAGCCTGGAGAAAATGGCTAAATTGAGAACAGCCTTTAAAAAGGATGGAACGGTGACAGCCGGAAACGCTTCCGGTATCAATGATGCGGCAGCCGCTCTGATGCTGATGTCTCGGGAGAAGGCCGAAAGCATGGGGCTGCCGATCAAGGCGATCATTCGTGATTTCGATTTTGGTGGAATTGATCCGGCCTACATGGGACTCGGTCCGATTCCAGCTACGCGAAAGCTGTTGAAAAAGCTGGATATGAGCCTGTCTGATATTGATTACTTCGAGCTGAACGAGGCGTTTGCGTCCCAGGCACTGGCCTGTATCCGTGAGCTGGATGTGGACCCGGAAAAGACAAATATCTACGGTAGTGGTATCTCACTTGGACACCCCATCGGGGCCTCCGGTGCCAGGATCATGGTAACCTTGCTGACTGCTCTGGAGAAGAACAATGCCAAGCGTGGACTGGCTTCTCTCTGTATCGGTGGTGGACTGGGTGCTGCAATGGTTGTTGAACGCCCTTAGGCTCCCGCCCTCTTCTTCAATAAAAGAAACCCGTCGCCCGGTTGCGGGCGGCAGGTATCACTCCCCACCCAGGATTTTTTCCACAAATACCTTGGCAATCATGTAGGTCGGTCGGATGCCTTCATCACCCATCCCTCCTGATGCAAGGGTTTGTCCGCTTTTCAGCGGGTTATCAGAAGCGTAGTAGGCGTAACGGGTTTTGGTCTTTCGGTTGATATGCCCCTTGATAATGGCGGCACTGATGGCGCGGTGGTAATGCCCTCCTTCCATTTCAAGTCCAATAGCTCGCCAGCTGGTCTGTTGGAACTTTTCAAGCACATCCCGATTCTGGAGAGAGGTTCCCAAAACGGTCACAATCGGTCCTTCGTACACATTGATGGAATCATCAAAATCCGCTTTGCTCACATCATTGTTCACCAGGTAGTTGTGGGAGCTGCCCTCCATCACATGCGCGGTTGCCAGCATGATGTCCCCTTTCTGTCCGGGGAGAATGCCGGCCTTACCCATTACGCCAATGGAGAGAATGTTCTTGACTGGCCGGGCCATATTCGGCTCTATGGGCGCCAACAGCTCATCCATCACTTCAAAGGCCTGGGTCCCGAACGCATAGTCCATCACCAGGATTACCGGCTTGTCGCTGGAGATTATCTTCTTATCAATTTTCAGATCGGGGTGCAGAGTGACGTTCTTCAGCTTTTCCGTATTGAAAATCTGAAAATCGATATTTGCTCCGGAGTTATCGGTTTGTTCTGTCATGCCGTGTTTGGCAGCATAGGTATTTAGCTTTTTTTCGTCTGCTCGATGGTCCTTGATAAACTCAAATATATCCGACACTTTCTTTCCGCCCTTGTTCTTATCAAGAACAGCATAAGCGTAGAGCAGGTTTTTAACGCTGTGCATGTTGGCACTGATCACATGCAGGGGGCGCTCCAGCAATCCCAAATCTTGCAGGCGTTTTTTTACCGTCTGGGCCCAGTCTCGGCTGACCTTCTGGTGAGCAATCATATCACGGAATGAAGGGGTAAAGTATATCAGCAACTCACGGTCCTTTGACTTCAGTCCCTCCTCCACTTGGAGCCCGAGCTGATAAATAATGTGGAACAGTCCGTTGTTGGTCCCTTTTTCCGTTTTGCTCTTTTCAAGGGATTCGAAGGTGTGCTTGGTCTCCTGGTAGGTTCTACCCAGCAGAATACTCAGGTTCCAGATGGCCTGGTCAAGCTGCTTGTCATCCAGACTGTCCCGGTTTTCCAGGTTTCGCTCCAGCTCTTTCCAAATGGAGGATATATCGCCTGAGCTGTCCCGCATCTGCGAATGAATTTTTCGGGCCTCGATGTTGAGAAAGGTCAGGTGGGTAAGTACATCATAAACCTCACTCAGTCCCCGGGTGATGACAAAGCAGATCTCATGGTCGCTCATCCGGTAGGAGATACGTCGACGTTTGAGCGGTTCGATTTTCTCGAAGGCGGTTTCCTTGAGGTCCTCCTGGGCTGTCAGGACAATACGGGTCGTCTCTTCGATTCCCTTGGGAAGTCTGTCCAGTACATATTCCAGCCCGGCTATTTCGATGCTGCGAGAGTCGTTCATGGTGCCATAGATTTCGGGACTGATTTCCCGCAGGGCCGCCTCCAGTGTCTGCCCTGACTTCCCTGCCGGTTTGTACGCGCCCCTCATCGCCAGGGCATCTGCTGTTATTTTGAAAGTGCGGATGGCTAGTCGCCCTTTCTGGGCCTTTGTGAGTTCGTTCAAATGGAATACCTCCTCAAGTGGTGAAACTCGCTTTGCAGTAAGGTGTTTCTATGATGAATAATTTATCTTCATATAAAGATAAACCAGACAAAACAAATAGTCAAAACAATGGATTCGATTGGAAGATAACACTAATAGTCTGGCGATGGTGCTTGACCCCGATCCCGCTTTTTTGAGATACTGGTACACTGACAGGATTGTAGCTAACGGTGTAACCCGACAAAGACCACTTATGAAATCGATCAGAGAAGTGTATATCACCGGCCTCGGGCCTTCCAGCAGCCATACCATGGCACCCCGCAAGGCAGCCCTGGCGTTTAAGGACCGGGTTCCGGAAAATGCCAGAGTGACGGTGACCCTTTATGGCAGCCTGGCTGCTACCGGCAGGGGACACTTTACTGATCAGGCTATTCAACATGCGTTCGGAGCGAGGCCGATAGAAATTATATGGCAGCCGGAGACGATCCTCCCCTACCACCCCAATGCCCTGAAATTCGAGGCCTTTGATGAAAACGGAGGATTGATTAGTGACCAGATTGTATACAGTATTGGTGGTGGGACCATTGTGGAAGAGGGCGCTGTAACAGTCACTCCCGCAGTATATGATCTCACAACCATGCAATCAATTCTCGAGCGGCTCAACCGGACAGGCCAGAGTTTCTGGGAATTTGTGTTTGAACATGAGTCTGCAGATATTGCCGATTACCTGGAGGAGGTCTGGCGGGTCATGGAAAACGCCATCTTTCGCGGGCTGGAAAACGAAGGGGTATTGCCTGGTGGATTGAACCTGCCGCGTAAGGCTGCATCCTTTCATGCCAAGTCCCAGAATAGTTCCGGGCTGATCAAACACACCAACAAAATATTTGCCTACGCGCTTGCGGTTGCTGAGGAGAACGCTGCCGGCAGTGAAATTTGTACGGCTCCGACCTGCGGATCCTGTGGTGTGTTGCCATCGGTGCTGTATCACCTGATGAAGACCTACGAGATCAGTCAAAAAAAGGTGATAAAAGCGCTGGCGACTGCTGGATTGATCGGAGACCTCGTTAAAACCAATGGATCGATTTCAGGCGCTGAGGTGGGTTGTCAGGGAGAGATCGGGACGGCATGTTCCATGGCTTCCGCTGCTGCGACACAGCTGCTTGGCGGAACCCCGGCGCAGATTGAGTATGCTGCTGAAATGGGGATGGAACACCATCTTGGGCTGACTTGCGATCCGGTAGGTGGTCTGGTTCAGATTCCCTGCATCGAGCGTAATGCCATGGCCGGTGCCCGGGCCATAGATTGTGCTACATATGCCCTGCTATCAGACGGTCGGCACCGCATCTCCTTCGACCAGGTCATCGATACCATGACCCAGACCGGTCACGACCTGATGGCCTCCTATCGTGAAACCTCAACCGGAGGTCTGGCAAGGTTTCACAAGCCGGTGAATGACGTTTAACCGACCTCTCGGGATCGTTAAAAGACAACATCACCTAATCTTGTCTGCAAAAGTCCCTAAAGCCGGACATTTTGCCGGCAGAAGGTGATATACTCTTTTAGCCGACCTTTTGATAAACCGTCTGCCCCCCCACAATCGTTTCCAGAACCTCGATATCCCTGAAGGTTTCAGGCTGGTCCAGCGGATTATCCGAGAGGATGACCAGATCCGCGAACTTTCCGGCTTCCAGGGAGCCCCGATTACCTTCCTGGAAAATCTGCCAGGCTGCATCGATGGTCGTGGCACGAAGCGCCTGCAGTGGCGTGATACACTCGTCAGCCCCGATCACATTGCCACCGGTTGATAGGCGGTTGGCTGCAGCCCATGCCAGCAATAGCGGTCGCATGGGGGTTACCGGTGTATCGACATGGATGGTGAAAGGGATTCCCTTTTTAAGTGCGCTACGGGTCGGGTTTTGACGGTCTGCCCGCTCCTGTCCCAGAAAAATACTGCGGTGCCTGTCACCCCAATAGTATTCATGAGCCGGGAAGAAACTGGGAGTGATACCCAACTCTTTCATTCTGTCCAGTTGGTCGTCCCGAACCGTCTGACAGTGGATAATGATGTGCCGGGTGTCTTCGCGAGGTGTCTCCTTCTGAGCTTCGGAAACGGCGTAAATGATGTCATCAATGGTTGCATCACCGTTGCCGTGCATGGCAATCTGCATACCCGCATTATGGAATTTCTTAACAAGCGTGACCATGGTTTTCCTGTCAGTCACGGGATAACCTCTGTAATCAGCGTCTCCTTTGAAGGGTGTGTGGTAGGGTTTGGTCAGGTTGGCGGTAAACCCCTGGATCGATCCGTCACCGATAATCTTGGCCGCACCGATCAAAAACATGTCACTCTTATGTGGGGCCGTT
>JAOZRE010000033.1 GCA_029940215.1 bacterium
TCCCTTCTGCCAGTGCCAGTTTCTTGACATTCATCCGTGGGAAAACAGAACGCAGGATGGATTCGACCTTGGATAAATTCAAGAGTGTAAAGCAGGCATCTGCTACCATGAGGACAGCGATGATTGTGATGACAAGGTTCATGACAGGTTATCGGCGACCGTTTCTAACTAAAAAGCTGAACATAATGTGTACGGGTGTTTGATCGTTTTGTGATCCGATTCTGTCTGATCTTAACATCCGAAATGGAAAATGAACAGCCCGGGGCGGACCTTTTCAGGCCCTGCTACTGTTAGCAACTGAAAAAACGGCCATTTTTCAAAAATCAGGCGGGTCAACCGACTGGGCAGGGTTTGACCCGCCAGATTTCCCGGCTGTATTCATCGATAACGCGGTCAGTGGAGAACTTCCCCATGCGGGCGACGTTGAGGATTGCTTTGCGATGCCAGTCTATCTGGTCCTGGAATGCGCCGGAAATTCTTTCCTGGCAGGTGATGTAGTCGCGGTAATCTGCCATGATGTAGTATCTGCCTGTACCTTTGTATAGCGCATTGAAGATCGGCATGAAAGTTGTGGGATCGTTGGGCGAAAAGAAGCCACTGCGGATCTGGTCTATGATCTGTCGCAGCTCCGGGTCCTTATCGTAATATTCGGCGGGAACATATCCCGCCTTTTTAATTCGAATCAGTTCCTCGGCGGTGTTACCGAAGATGAAGATATTCTCCTCCCCTACTTCTTCCAGAATTTCGATATTGGCGCCGTCCAGTGTTCCCAGTGTGAGAGCGCCATTCAACGCGAATTTCATGTTTCCCGTTCCGGAGGCCTCCATGCCGGCTGTCGAGATCTGTTCGGACAGGTCTGAACCTGGAAAAATCCGTTCTGCCAGAGAGACACTGTAATTCGGCATGAAAATGACCTTGAGCAGGTTGCCGATTGACCGGTCCCTGTTGACCAGGTTGGCCACGGAGCAGATCAGGTGGATGATCTTCTTGGCCATGTAATAGCCCGGAGGTGCTTTACCGCTGAAGATAACAGTCCTCGGGACGAGGTTTTCCGTGTGCCCCGCCTTTATGCGGTTGTAGAGTGTAATAACATGAAAAATGTTCAGCAGTTGTCGCTTGTACTCATGGATTCGCTTGATCTGTACATCGAAAATAGAATCGGTATCAACCCGTATGTGGCAATGGTTCCAGATAATTTCCGCCAGCCGTTCCTTATTTTGTTTTTTGACCCCCTGCCACTCTTCGATAAAGGCTTCATCGTCGGCAAATGTCTCAAGCTTTTTCAGCTCAAAGAGGTCCTTTGTCCAGGCATCCCCAATTTTAGAGGTGATAAGTCGTGATAAAGCCGGGTTGGCCTGTCTCAACCAGCGCCTGGGGGTGATGCCGTTGGTCTTATTGTTGAATCTTTCCGGAAACATCTCAAAAAAATCGCGAAAAATGCCTTCCCGTAGTAACCTGGAATGCAGTTCCGCCACACCGTTTACTGAAAAAGTTCCCACGATGGCCAGGTGAGCCATGCGCACATTCTGGGGTTCCCCCTCCTCTATAATGGACATGCGGGCCCGTCGGTCGAAATCACCTGGGAAGATCGCTGCGACCAGGTCCAGAAACCGCTGGTTAATCTCAAAAATTATCTGCAGGTGACGAGGCAGAACGCTTTCGATCAGAGGGACCGGCCAGGCTTCCAGCGCTTCCGGCAGGACCGTGTGGTTGGTGTAGGCAAATGTACGGGTAGTAATTCCCCAAGCCTCATCCCAGCTCATCCCGTTTTCATCAAGTAGAATACGCATTAACTCGGGAATGGCAATGGAAGGGTGGGTGTCATTTAATTGAATCGCTGCTTTTTCGGGTAATTCGGAGATAGTATTGCCGCTTTTTGACAGCCGGTCCAAGATGTCCTGCAGGGATGCAGACACCATGAAATACTGCTGCTTTAATCGCAGCTCCTTTCCCTCGTAATTATTGTCATTCGGATAAAGGACCTTTGAGATGGTTTCGGATTGGCTCTTGTTGATGATGGCTCCGATGTAGTCCCCGGCATTGAATGTCTGCAGATTGAACTCCCGGGTAGAGGACGCAGCCCAGAGCTTCAGGGTGTTGACGGTCTCGGTTTTGTATCCGGGAATCGGGATATCATAGCCCATGGCAATGACGGTATCGGTATCAACCCATTTCGAATGGGTGTGACCGTCCTTATCCCTATAGCTGTTGATCTTTCCCCCGAAATGGACCCTATAGCGTTTTTCGGTGCGGGCAATTTCCCAAGGGGTTCCGAATCGCAGCCAGTTGTCGGGGTACTCCTGTTGCCGCAGTTTTTCGATTTTCTGCTCGAACATACCGAACTCATAGCGGATACCGTACCCGAAAGCCGGCAGTTCCAGGGTGGCCATCGAATCAAGAAAGCAGGCGGCAAGCCTTCCCAGACCGCCATTTCCAAGGCCTGCATCCCCCTCGATTTCAGAGATGTCTTCCAGGGAGTATCCCAGGTTGTCCATGGCTTTCTCAACAACATCGGCGAGGTCCAGGTTAATCAGGGCATTGCTCAACGTACGGCCTATCAGGTATTCTAGAGAGAAGTAATAGATGCGCTTGGGGTTTTTCCGGTAGTAGCTGTCCTGGGTTTTAAGCCATTTCTTGATTAACTCGTCCCGAATGGCAAAGGCAAGTGCCCTGAATCGGTCCAGGGCGCTGGAGAATTTCATGTCATGCGCGATGGAGAGCGCCATGCGCTGTTCAAACGCCTCCTGGATTTGATTGATTCTCTCATCTATTTGCAGGCGATTGTTCTGTGTTAAGTCTTTCATATTTATAGGGCAGACAATTACTCAGGCGGCCCCAGTGGGCACGTCGGGCTTTTTTTAAGTTGCAGCAGGAGGACTGAGGTGCCGCCTGCTAGTACTCGATTGAATCTTCGTTGGCCGGACAGGGTTTAACATTCCAGATTTCATCAGCGTACTGCCTGATGACGCGATCCGATGAAAACTTACTCATGCGCGCCACATTGAGAACGGCCATTTTATGCCATTGGCGACTGTCCATAAAAAGTTCGGCTACCCGGTCCTGGCAGTTAATGTATGACCGAAAGTCGGCCAGGTGAAAATAGTAGTCCCCTTCCTTTACCAGGCTGTTGAACAGGGGAACAAACAATCCGGGATTGTCGGATGAGAAGTAACCGTCTCGGATCTGGTTGAGTACGGTTCTCAGCTCTTCATCTTGATGGTAGTACGTCTCTGGATTATAACCGTTGCGCCTTAATTCAGACAACTCTGCTTCGGTTTTTCCGAAAATAAAGATGTTTTCGTTACCAACCTCCTCCATAATTTCGATATTGGCGCCGTCAAGCGTCCCGATGGTGAGAGCTCCGTTAAGGGCAAACTTCATGTTGCCGGTGCCGGAGGCTTCCATACCCGCTGTGGAGATCTGTTCAGAGAGGTCGGACCCCGGAAAAATCTTCTCGGCCAGAGATACGCCATAGTTGGGTATGAAGGCTACCTTTAGCCGGTCGCCGATCTCGGGATCCCGGTTAATCACGTTCCCGACAGCATTAATGAGATGAATGATCTCTTTGGCCCTCTGGTATCCAGGAGCGGCCTTACCACCGAAAATCACGGTCCGCGGTACAAGTCCATCCGTTTTACCGGCTTTGATGCGGTTATAAAGCGCAATCACGTGCATGATGTTTAACAGTTGCCGCTTGTATTCATGGATTCGCTTGACCTGCACATCAAACAGGGATTCGGGGTTGGTTTCAACATAACCGGATCCGCGGATAATGTCGGCCAGCTGTTGCTTGTTCTGAAGTTTAACTGCCTGCCACTCCTCGAGAAACCCTATGTCATCTGAAAAAGCTTCAAGTTCCCTGATGTTGTCAAGGTCTTTCACCCAACCCGTCCCGATTCGGCTGGAAATCAGGTCAGACAGCGCTGGATTTGAACTTTTCAGCCACCTTCTGGGTGTAACACCATTTGTCTTGTTATTGAATTTCTCGGGCTGTAGCTGGTAGAAGTCGGCGAATATTCCATCTTTCAACAGTTTTGAGTGAAGTTCTGCCACACCGTTAACAGAATGGCTGCCGACAATGGCCAGATGTGCCATGCGTATCTGTTTCCGGTCGCTCTCCTCTACAATTGACATGCGTTGCCGCCGAGCCAGATCGCCGGGAAAGACTACCCCCACTTCGTCCAGAAAACGCTGATTGATTTCATAAATAATCTCAAGATGCCGGGGTAGCAAGTTCTGCATCAGATCCGACGGCCACTTTTCAAGGGCTTCCGGCAGAACAGTGTGGTTGGTGTAGGCAAAAGTACCGGTGCAGATCTTCCAGGCGTCTTCCCAGGTCATGCGATACGTATCCAGCAATTTTCGCATCAATTCAGGAATGGCAATTGCCGGATGAGTGTCATTCAGCTGAATGGCCACTTTGTCTGGAAGGTCTCTGATGTTGTCGCCACATCGCTCCAGACGCGCCAGAATATTTTTGAGGGATGCCGCCACCATGAAATACTGCTGCTTTAATCGGAGCTCCTTCCCCTGGTAGCTGGTATCGTTGGGGTAAAGTACCTTTGACAGTACCTCCGACTGGTGTTTGTCAACAATGGACCCGATATAATCGCCCGTGTTGAAGCTTTCAAGATTAAATTCCCGCGAAGAGGTAGCCGACCAGAGCTTCAGCGAGTTGACCGTACCGGTGCCATATCCAGGTATGGGGGTGTCATAACCTAACGCGACCACATTATCGGTGTCGACCCACTCTGTGAACCAGTTGCCATGGTTGTCCCGGTACTTTTGGGTACGACCGTAAAACTGGACGAGCTCGATGTCCTGGGCTCGCTGGAACTCCCAGGGGTTGCCATACCGCAGCCAGTTATCTGGTGATTCCATTTGTTGTAGTCGGCTGATGGACTGCTTGAACATGCCATATTCATATCGAATCCCAAATCCGTAGGCCGGCAGTTCCAGGGTAGCCATTGAGTCCAGGAAGCAGGCTGCAAGCCTTCCCAGGCCGCCATTGCCCAGCCCGGCGTCCCATTCCATCTCTTCCAGCTCCTCCAGATCATATCCCAACTGGGTCAATGCGGTTTTCACATCCTCGGTCAAACCCAGATTGAGAAGTGAATTGCCCAGGGTTCTTCCCATCAAAAATTCCAATGAAAAATAGTATATCCGCTTGGGGTTTTTCTGGTAGTATGTCTCCTGGGTATCAACCCAGCGCGAAATCATACGGTCCCTGACCGTATGTGACAGGGCTGCGTATCGTTCGAGATTGCTTGAATTTCTCAGATTGTGGGCGACTGTCAGCGTCATGTGTCGCCTGAAATCTTTTTTAATCCGTTCGATGTATTCCTTATCGAAACCCGTTTTTTCCGGAGACTTGTTTTCCATATTCAACTCATCAATTGAGGATTAATCATGGATGGACGTATGTTACCGGCAGGTAGCCTGAGTTACCAAAACAATCAATAAAAAGCCAATAAAAATAGTCTTCTAATTTTGAACAGTATATCCCAAGTCATTCAAACACGCAAGACCATTTCGTTTTTTAAAGATGGCCGGGGAGTGCTTGATACGTCTGTTGGGATCACTTCCGTTCAATATAAAATGATATGGTGAAAAACAGCTGGATGGTCAGGTGGTAAATACAAGAAAATAGTTTGCAAAGACAGCAGATTTTTGGATATAATGCGGGAACAGATGTGAAGGGGCAGGGATATACCTGACATTGGAACCGGAAAACAAATCATTGAAAAATATACTCATGAAATCAGATTTCAAAGTGCTCATTGTTGATGACGATGCAATGAACATTGATATACTCAGGGACGATCTGGAAGAAAAATATCTTGTTGCCTCTGCAGAATCAGGTGAAGAGGCGCTGGAACTCATACCAGACTTTAAACCCGATGTATTGCTGCTGGATATAATGATGACGGGAATTGATGGATACGAGGTATGCCGCCGCATCAGGGCTGATAAGCACTTCGATGAAATGAAAATCATCCTGATTTCTGGTCGGGCCATGGATAACGAACGGCAGAAGGGATTCGAGGTGGGGGCTGACGACTATATCACCAAACCGTTCGATGTAGACAGCGTCGATGAAAAGATACAAAACCTGCAGAATCTGAAGGCCGGATTAGCCTGATAAACGCCTTTAGAACACAAGTCCGAGCGTTGCATAAAGATGGATCCTATTTTGTGACGCATTGATCTCGTTGTCCTGCTCCTCACTCCCCCCTTTATCCTCCATTGGCTGCCACAATAAGTCAGTTGAACCTCCCAGCCTGATTTCCAGCGGTAGTGAGGACAGATTGATTCTCATCTCCGGTCCCAGGTTGAGACCCAGAACCAGGTTGGTGGTATCGGTATTGTACTTTTCACCTCTCACCAGCAATACGCTTCCAGACTGGTTAACCAATCCTAACAGAAAATCATAGTTCAGGCCCAGTGTCACAGTTCGCGCCAGCATCAGCGCCTTGTAGTTCTGAACGTCCAGCAGGAAAAATCCGCTATTAATATATTCAGTATCGGTTCTATTATCAGTGATCTGCTGCGTATCCCATTCCACCTGCACCCTTTTCCAATGAAAGTACACCCCGAGTTCATCAACCCAACCGCTATGATATCCAGTTTTTAGAACCCGGGATCCAATTTTCAAGTCAGTGCTGGTAATGGTTTGTGGGACTATCTGGCTGCTGCTGATGGTCAGACGCTCATCCTGTTTTTTCTGCCCGGTAAGGTAATCAATCTGAATCTGAACCTGGTAGATCTCATCACGGATGCCAAAGGTGAATGAAGCGCCGTTCATGGCAATGGTCTCAGAATCAAGAATGTCGCCGGCACTGATGGTGATGCGGTCATGAATGGCATGTGCCCCGATCCTGTTCTCATTGGCGCCTCCTGCTTTCGGGTAGTCAAACCCGTAAACCGGATAGTGAGGCAGAGGAGTAGGCGAGGCCAGTCCGTGATTCTGTTTCGACTGCTTAAGCAACTGCGCAAAATTCATTCCGGTTGTCTGCTGCAGGATGATATCCGAGCGGGTACCGTCCATGGTTTTTTCCTGACAACCGAAATGAATGTACTGCCGGCAGAAGCTGTCTTCCGCTTCCTCTTCAATCACCCAGGCGTCGGATGATCTGGAAAGGTGATCGAGAATGAATCTGATTGCGGCTGTTCCTTTGTTGGCCTGAACCCATTGAAACAGGCGAATACGATCGGCCGCTGAGGACCCGTCAGGCAGATTGATTGCAGCTTCGCTGTTTCGAGTCAGCCTGATACCGGAAAAAAACTGGTTCAGGCCTGCCAGGATATCGGTATCCTCAGAGTTTGCATTCTGGGCCAGAAGTTGAGTGGCTGAGAATCGTCGTGTAGCCTCTTTTTTCTGATGGATGGCATCGAGAAGGTCCAGATAGTATCCGGTTTCTCCCGGAACGGCACCCGTGATAGCTTCTAGTGCCAGAAAACCGGAAATGCCATCAACGAACCGAAATGCATGTGAGCTGATGGGAAGTCTTTTCCGGCTGCCAAATGCCAAGTCAGCCTTGACAATCGTGTGCAGCAGGCTGAACAGGGCAAACCGATTGGAAGGTGCTGTCAGTGCGGTTGTCTCCCCAATGGGAAATGGAAATACCATCTGGCTGGGGGACGCAGAAAAAAGGGAGAGTTGGCTGTCACTACCTTTAAGAGAATCGATGGTAACCAGCGGGATGACGAACTGTCGGTTCCCTGACTCGAAGTGGTAGCGACTGAATAGTTGCTGTTCACTGTCAGACAAGAATTTGAGCAGATCTTTTCCGAGCGTATAGAGGGCCGGTGGGCCGGTTATTGTGAAATGCCCCTGCCTGAGATGAAAAACGTTCTGTGGCTTGATCTGGTTTTTGATTTGTTCCGCACCCGGCTGCCATTGAAAGTAGGTGGTGGCGGCATCTTTTCCCGGTTCGGCCTGTGCCTGGCTGAAAAAAAGAGGGAGCAGCAGGCACAGCAGGCAAAGTGGATGTGTGGCTTTCACCGATGCTCCTGAAAACAGCGATTGATGGGGAGTGGCTTAAACATGTCAGTTGCTGTAGACGAAGTGTCATTTCCGGTCTCTGAGCCTGATAGCGTAGTAGCAGAACGCTATCAAACCGGACCGGTTTAATCGAATTACCGAAAAAACGGGTGTTGTCCAAGTTGCAAAATCTTTATCGACATTATATGCTGAGCCCGCAATTGTAAAGTTTAAGCGAAAACTGATCTTAACAGGTCCTGTTTCAGAGCCAACACCAGTTTTTTCCATGGAGCATGCATGAAAGGATTTCTGATTTTTCTGACCGTTTTAGTATTTGTGCCTCAGAACGGTTCAGCGATGGAAGGAGTTTGTATTGAAGGAGACTGTAAAAACGGCAAGGGTATATATGTCTGGGAGGACGGCAGTCGGTACAATGGGGATTGGAAAAAGAGTAAGCAGGATGGTAAGGGGGAGATGATCTACCCGGAAGAGGAGCGTTATACAGGGGAATGGAAGAGTGGAAAACGCCATGGAAAGGGCGTAATGGTCTATCTTGAAGATGAAACATACCAGGGAGACTGGAAAAACGGGCGCAGAAGTGGTGTTGGAAATATGACCTATCTGAATGGAGAGATATTCAAGGGGAAGTGGAAGAAGGACAAATGGCATGGCAAAGGGCAGTACCTCTTTCCCGACGGGACGAAGTTCTCCGGTCAGTGGCGTAACAATGTCAAACATGGAACCGGGAAACGGCAATATCCCGACGGAAAAACTGAAACGCTGGAGTATCGAGATGGGACGCTGCTTGAGGCAGTTCATTAAACAGACCGGCTGAAAAGAACCGGTCTGTCCATCATTGGCAGATTTCGTAGGATTTCCCGATCCGAGGTGTATATCGGATATTGCCCTCTTCGCAGATCTCAATATTTTTTTTGGGGCTGCCTCGATGCATCTTTTTGATTTGAAAGTGGAACTCTGACTTTATCTGACAGCCTCGATATGAACCATCCGCAGCTCTGTATTCCAGCCGATGGGTGTGGCGGATTTCGGCCCGGGTGACACAGTTGCGTTTTTTCTGGGGGGTATCCTGCGCGATTAAGCTGCCCGCAGGAAGCGTCATGGCCAGTAACAGCAGTATGACCTTAATCTGTTTCATTTTTCCCTCTTCTCCAATACCAATCGGCACTATAACAGGGTGCCGGTTCTGCTATCCAAGTGGACTCTTGAGAGTAATTAGTGACTTGCTTCTTTCTCTTGAAATGCAAATGTAATACCGATGCGAGAATCAAACCTCTCGCAGCAATTCCTGCTTACGCTTCTTAATGTTATAGTCGTCCTTGGCCCATCCGATCACCCTCAAGGTATACGAATCATCAATTCCGATTTTGTTTCCCATGTATTTGAAATAGTTAATTTCTGTCTGGGACAATGACCCATCGGTGACTGCGATATCTGCTATATAGAATAACATGGCCCGGGCGATTTTCGTATCGATGTTCATATTCTGCAGAGGTGGGGATTCCCGGCGTTTAACCATTTCGACAATGTGATTGATGTCATCAACCTTCTCCAGAAAATCAATTGCCTCTCGGAGAAACGCAACCTCATCATCCGTCACGGCTCCATCAGCTGAGATCATTCCGACAATGGCATTGGCAAACCAGAGTTTTATCTCTGCTGAAAGGGCGCCTACATTAAAATCCAACATGTTTCAGTTTACTGGGGGTGTATTTCATTGACCCAATGTACAATGGCTGCGGGCCTGGCTAGGCTTCGGTCTGATAAAACCTGTATTCTGATCATCGCTTAAACCAGCCATAATGGCAAAGGTTTTTCGGAGACACCAGGAGCTGAATGGTTTCATCGCTAAAATTGACAGTTTTTCAGTCAGCAGATATGAGATATGGATCGCCTGCATGATAAATACAGGCACGGGACAGACCCCTTCATATTCAAATAGAGGAAAACGATGTCAAACCATATTAAAAAACCGGAAGACTTAAGCCCGGATGCGCTGGTGAAATTGATCCTTGACATGGGCCATCGCCTGATTGTCCACCACACCCTCTGGTACAAAGAGGTGTCCCACCAAATGGGTGAGAAAAAGGCGCAGAAGGCTCTTGAAACGGTATTTGAGAAAAGCCTCGGTGTGCAGATGAAACGGTTGTCCAAGGTTCTGGGGTTCGAACTGAAAGATGGTTTGCCAGCTGCACTGGTTGACATGTCGAAGGAAAAGCAGATCGAGTTGCTGGACAGTCTGGCCCTTAACTGGCTGGCAAATGACGGGATCTGGTTTCAGTCGGTGGAGTTCGCTGATGGCATGAATGATGCCAAACGCTGTAACGATTCCTGCTGGGCGCAGTTTTCACCATTCGAAGCGCGCTCCATCAAAAAGGTACTGGGTCTTGGCGAATTTCCCGGCCTGGAAGGTTTGAAAGCGGCCTTGAATTTCAGGCTTTACGGTCGTATCAACACCCAGTCCTTTTCCGAAGAGACACCGGAGAGTTTTGTATTCCAGATGAACGAATGTCGGGTTCAGGTGGCGAGGAAGCGCAAGGAACTCGACGACTACCCTTGCAAATCGGTCGGGCTGGTTGAGTACCCCTATTTCGCAAGGGCCGTTGATGCTCGAATTGTCACTGAATGTATCGGATGTCCGCCGGATGATCACCCGGACGAGTGGTATTGCGCCTGGCGGTTTGTCTTGAAGCCCGACGCGTCTTCATAGGATGTGATAGTGGTAGCATCACTTAAAAAGGCGGCCAAGGACCGGCCGTGGACATTCTGGACTGGACAAGACTCTTGTTTTTGTGGTTCTGTTTATGAAATGTCATGGATCAAGACACCTAAATGGAACCCGCATGATGCGTTTTAGACCTCACAGTTTACCAACCTGGATACTATTTTTACCGCTCCTCATTCTCCTGTGTTATCCGATTGAACTTCAGGCAGCCAAGGGTCGGAAATCATTTTTACGGGACTACACCTTTGGTCACAAGCAAACTTTCAAGGCCGGGTTTGATGGCCGGAAGATTATTGTCAAGCTACAGCCCAGAAAGGGTGATGGTATGTACCGGTTCGCCAGCTGGACCCTGAGAGGTTGGAAGAACCGGTTCAAGGACATCAAGAAATATAATCGGAACCGGCCCCTGATGCTTCATCATTACGTCCAGATCCCTTTCAAGGCGCTGAATGATGATATCCAGAGTATGGTGCTGCAGGCTGTATTTTCGAACGATTCCAGTGAAGAGGACGGTTGGGCCCATCGGGTGGCATACAATGGGGAGACAGTCAGCCTGATTGCAGGGGTTTTTGCCCACAGTGATATTACACCGGATAAATTAATCAGCTATAATAAGCTGAAATACCAGGGGAAACGGCTCCTGATAGGAGACACAGTAATGATCCCCTGGAAGTGGGTCAAGGAGTCACTACATCTCAGGCCCATATCTGTCCACAAGCCACTGACCATGGGGAACAAAGACTTTGATAAGGGCTATGTTCATTACCGCTTGAAAAAAGGGGAGAGCCTATACTCCTCTGTGGTTGCTCGCTTTACCGGTCGGACCCTTGCTGAGGACGTCAATCGTATGGCGGTTCAGTTGCTGAAGCTGAATAAAATTAAAAATGAGCATTTCATTCCAGTGGGGAAAGATCTCAGGATTCCCATTGAGTGGATCAGTGAGGAGTACCTGATTCGCAGGCAGAAAACAAAAGAGGTACCGGTTCCGGAAGAGGAAATCAAAAAGAAAGCAGTGGTCAAAAAGGATCTGCCTATTCATATCATCTTGGACTCTGGACACGGTGGAATCGATCCTGGTGCGATCTTTGGGTCTAAAAAGAGAGGGTACCAGATTTTTGAAGATGAGACCGTTTATGATATCAGCCTCAGGGTTGCTGAACTGCTGAAAAAGAAAAACTACATTGTCCATCATACCCTGATCGACCCCAACCAGAAGAAGCCTGTTGCGAAACTGGCGACCAGAAAAGACGAGGATGAATACGTTGCGGTATCACCTTCCTACAAGCTCCGCAACGCTGGGGTTGGGATCAACATGCGCATTTACCTGGTCAGTAGCATCTATAACAAATTGATTCGTCAGAAAGTGCCGAAAGAGAACATCCTCCTGTTGAGCCTGCATGGTGACGCGTTGCATAGATCACTGCGGGGGGTGACGGTATACTACCCCGACCACCGCTTGCGTTCCGCCAGTTTCAAGCTGACCCAACGGGTATATCGCCGCCGCAAGGAGTTCAGGCGGGAGCTGAAATTCAGAAACCGAGACAATATCCGCTCCGCCAGAGTGAGCTCGACGTTCGGAAAAACAATTGTGGAGAATTTTAAGAAAGCCGGAATGCGGACGCACAGCTCCTTTGCAGTTCGGGGTTATTACTATCGCCGGGGTAAGCGGACCCTGCCGGGCATTTTACGTTATAGCAAGGTTCCTGCCTCTGTGCTTGTGGAGGTGGGGAATCTCAACAATACGCAGGATCGAACAGCCCTGCTCAAACCGGAATATCGCCAACGCATCGCGACGACCCTGGTGGATTCGATAGACCGCCACTATCAGAAAAGCTGATCTGATTCTGAGTCAATCTGCTGTTGACTGATAGCAGGGCAGCAAGGAGGTGACAGGTTGTTTCTGGGCGGCTCAGAAGTCCAGCTTTTTTTTGTCTATAAGATCTTCTCCGCTGGCCAGGTCGATGGCCTGTTCAAAGATCTCCTCAAGCTCGTTGATCACCGTTTGTTCTTCCGGGCTGATGGGGGATGTTATCCCGAGAAAACCGCCCGATGCTTCTGCAATGGAAGTTGACAGTTCCCTGAGATCATTGACGATCTCCTCCATTAAGCGTGGTGACACACATTCCTGAATATAATCCATCGCTTTCTGCACAATGGTGATATCTTTCTTGATTTGCCCGCTCAGGTAACGATTGGTCAAACCGGCGTAATTTACCACCGTCGCATGAAACATCCTTTGCGTGTATGGGTTGGAACATCGTTTTTCCCGGTGACTCAGAAATTCCCTGAATTGAGCGACCTCTTTGTTGTCCGTTTTACCATCCGCATCTGCAACCAGGATGAATACCTGAAAAGGCAATAGTCTCATCAGTCTTTTGCCTACCACATTCTTTTTCTCAATCAGGATGTTTTTGTCCACCTTCCCGATAGCGACTGCAGAAGACTCCTCCTGCATCTTTTCTACGTTAGACTTCTCTTCCGAAGGTTTTTCTATATTTTCTGCCATGATTTAGCTGGGCGATATATCAACATGTGTTGTTAAAAAATGGTTTGAGCTATAAATTCATCATACGCTTTTTAATGACAGTTGAGCAATCCCGTTAACAGGTCCGGTGAAGACTGAACGCCCTGAAAAGCGCATCTTATTTTATCTTCAGCCCGTAACGGGATACGATTTCTGATCGGCTGTCATTAGAAAGCGATTTCATATACCCCTTCCAACCAGGACACCAGCCGATATGCCATCTCCAGAATCTTCCCATTAGTGATGTTGGCTTTTTGTCATAAGCAGCTCTCAGCTTGCAGGTTTCACATGATGATTGGCTCATCGTCTTTCCTTGGATAGGGGTAGCGGTTCAGGTATCATCCATATTTGTTTTTGAAGGCATCTAAAGCCGATATCTGGAATGAGGTTGCCCTCTGTTTTCAATTACTACACAGATTCAAAGCGGTTATGCAAGCAGAGATGCCTGAAAATCACGCAAATTCCGTGGTCCGACTGCTCGAAATTCGGTCATTCTGCATCGCTTCACGATTATGGATTCCGATACCAGTTTTGGAGCACATGGAAATAAACCACAATCCTTTTTCATCTTTAGTTGTGACTTGAGTCTCAGTCATAGCTGAGCGCCTGGATGGGGTCAAACCGGGAAGCTTTACGGGCGGGGTAGAACCCGAAAAAGATGCCCACTGAACCGGAGAATATCGTGGCGAGCAGGACGGAATCCAGGGTGATAATGGTTGGCCACTGGGCAAGGGTCGCCACCAGGTTGGCGATGCCAATCCCCAGCACAGTTCCGATGATTCCGCCTATGATACTGATGGTGATTGCTTCCACCAGGAACTGGATCAAAATATCCCGCTCCCTGGCGCCAATTGCGATTCGAATCCCGATTTCACGGGTTCTCTCCGTCACAGAAACCAGCATGATGTTCATGATTCCGATTCCCCCAACCAGCAGGCTGACCGTAGCGACAGCGACAAAGAAGAAGGACATGGTCTTGTTGGCCTCGGCAGCCCGGGAGGCAAACTCCTCCATGGTTCGTACTGAAAAATCGTCTGCCTGTCCCGGCAAAATTCTATGCTGGCGGCGTAAAATGGTTTCAACCTCCACACGCGCCTGCTGAATCTGATTCCGTGATCGGGCAGAAATCATAATGATGTGAACCAATCCGGGGATGCGGCTGTGGATAAGACGGCGATTCAGGCTGGTGTACGGTATGATGACCCGATCGTCCTGGTCTCGTCCGCCGGGAGATGTTCCTTTGCGGTTCAGGATGCCGATAACTCGAAAAGGGGAGTTGCGAATGCGGATGGTCTGCCCGATGATCGGCTCTCCTGGTGGAAACAGGTTTTCTGCCGCTGTCGTCCCAAGGACAACCACACTGGCGGCGGAACGAAGATGTCCCGGTGTAATAAAGCTGCCCTCAGCCATGCTGAGTTTACGGATGCTCTGGTACTCAGGGGTCGTACCGTACACCCGTGTCTGCCAGTTTTTGTTTCCCAGCACCAGCTGTGTTCTGACGGAGCTGAGGTAACTGACGGTTTCAACGGCAGACGCCTGGTTGGTGATGGCAGCTGCGTTTTTGACCCGCAGGGTAAAACGCGACCCATATCCTCCCCGGACACCGCCTTTTTTGGTTGAGCCAGAAAAAACGAAAATCATGTTAGAGCCCATGTTGTCAAACTGAGCCTGTACCTGTTCGTTTGCCCCTTTCCCGATACTCATCATCACAATAACCGAGGCGATGCCGATGATCATGCCGAGCATGGTCAGAAAGGTTCTGACCTTATAGGCGAGCAATGCCTTGATCGCCAGGCGAAATGCGGTTATCAGGATATTCATATCAACAGGATCCCCTATTCATGGTGAAGCGCGTCGATGGGATCCAGCCGGGAGGCTTTGCGGGCCGGATAAAAACCGAAGAATATGCCAATCAGTCCAGAGAAAAATGTGGCAATCACAATTGATTCTGGTGAGATGATAGTGGGCCAACCGGCGATTTCTGATATCACCCGGGAGGTGGCAATGCCGATCACAGTGCCCAGAATGCCGCCAACAACACTCATGGTGATGGACTCCACCAGAAACTGGGTCAGGATATCTTTCTCCCTGGCACCGATAGCCATCCGTACCCCGATCTCACGGGTTCTCTCGGTAACAGTGACCAGCATGATATTCATGATGCCGATTCCTCCCACCACCAGGCTGATGGAAGCGACGGCAATCAGCAACAGGCGCATGATAGCTGTGGATTCCGTTGCAGCATCGGCGAATTCATCCAGGGTTCCAACAATAAAATCGTCGTCTCCGTTCTCCGGAATCCGGTGGCTTTGCCTCAGGGCGATCTCCATTTCCCATTTGGCCCGTGGGACCAACTCTTTGGAATGGGCGGAGACCAGGATAAAATGGACCATGCCCGGCAGCGCCCGGCCCATGATTTTGCGAACAGCCGTAGTGTAGGGGATAATCACAACGTCGTCGGCATCCCTGCCATCCGGGGTTCGCCCCTTGCTGGTGAGGGTGCCGATGACAGTAAACGGGACATTTTTCAACCGGATTTTGCGTCCCACGACGGAACTGCCCGGCTCGAACAGGTTCTCTGCCACCACCGATCCCAGAACCGCCACATTGGCAACCGTCTTGAGGTGTCGATCGTTGATGAACTCCCCTTCCTGCAATGTCCAGCTGGTAATGGAGGCATACGCTGGAACACTTCCCTGGAGTGGGCTCCCCCAGTTCTTGTTTTCGGCAACCGACTGGACGGCACCGTTAATTTGATAGGAGATCTCTTTTATTGAGGGACAAAGCCGGCGGATGGCATCGATATCCTTCAGACGCAGGGAGGGCTGGGAGCCGTGGCCGCCTCGCACACCTCCTTTTTTTGAGGAGCCTGAAATGGCATAGAGCAGGTTGGTACCCATCTTGTTGATCTGATCCTGGATTGCCTGGTTGGCGCCCTGGCCGATGCTTACCATCACGATAATCGTCCCGATTCCAATCACAATGCCGAGCATGGTCAGCAGTGTTCTGCCTTTGTATGCCCAGAGGGCACTGATAGCCTGTTGAAAGGCGGTCAGGTATAATTCCATCTCAGTTGGTCTCGTCCTGTTCGATGTTACCGTCCCGCAGGACAATACGACGCTTGGCTTTTCCACCAATATCCGGATCGTGGGTCACAATGATGATGGTAATTCCCTGCTCATTCAGCGAGGTCAACAGGCCCAGGATATCATCACCCGTCCGGCTGTCGAGGTTCCCCGTCGGTTCATCCGCTAAAATAATGGGTGGTTCGTTCACCAGAGCTCGGGCAATGGCGACACGTTGCTGCTGTCCCCCGGAGAGTTGTCGGGGCTCGTGATCAGATCGATTTTCCAGACCGACCATTTCCAGAGCCTTCAGGGCTTTCTCCCTTCGCCCACTGATGGCTGGCCGGCGATACAGCATGGGCAGTTCAACGTTCTCGAGTGCCGACGAGCGCGACAGCAGGTTGAAACTTTGGAAGATAAACCCGATTTTCTGATTTCGGATCTCGGCCCGCTTGTCGCGTGATATGGCAGAAACATCCTCGCCATCGAGGTTGTAACGGCCTTCAGACAGGCTGTCCAACAATCCCATGATATGCATGAGCGTTGACTTACCGGAACCGGAGGTCCCCATGATGGCGACAAACTCTTTTTCATGAATAGTGAGATCGATGCCTTTCAGTGCTTCCACTGTTTCGTCGCCCATCGGAAATATCCTGCGGATGCCTTCCAGTTGAATGATCGGTGAGGGCATGTTTATCTCCGCCTGCTTTTAGGCATAAATGGATTGGAGAAGCCGGATTTTTTGGAAGTGGCACTGAAATCGATGCCGATAATCACCTTGTCTCCAGCTTTGAGCTGCCGGGAAAGAATCTGGGTTTCGGTCTCATTGCTGATGCCGGACAGAACCTTTACCAGCAGGGGATCTCCCTGGTCGTTAACGGTGTATACGGTTCCCGGCTTCTGCTCTCCGCTTCTCTGGGATGCTGCCTTTCGCCACTTAACGATCAGTTCATTCATTTTGGTTGTCTGCTCTGGTGACAACAGAGGGTATAATTGCGTAATCACCTTCTTCATGAATTCCCGGTATGCCTTTTTTTTGACCTCAGCACTCTCTTCTGTTTTAGCGATGGCTTGCAGTTGTTTTCCTTCTGTTTTTATGATTTCATCAAGGCTGGACGCCTGGTCTTCATTCAGATCCAGTTGTTTGGTTAACCGTTTTAACATCTGCCCTTTCTGCTTTCCCCCTGCTTTTGGCTGGCTGGCTGCGGCCTCATCTGGCGGTTTGAATCGCAACGCGGCATTGGGGACTTTCAACACATCATCGACGTGCGCCACCTCAATGGACACATTGGCGGTCATACCCGGCCTGAGGAGCAGTTTATCATTTTTGACGGAGGCGATGATCTTATGCACAACCGCTTTGAATTTGTTATCCGGAAAGGCATCCACGGTAAAGGAGACCAGCTGGTTCTGTTTGACCATCCCCACATCAGATTCGCTGACATCAACCTCGAGCTGCATGCGCGACAAATCCTCGGCGATGGAGAAAAGGGTTGGCGATTGCAGGGTGGATGCCACCGTTTGGCCGACATCAACATTTCGGTGGATCACAATGCCATTGATAGGGGAGATAATCTTGCAGTATTTCAACTGGATCATAGTCAGGTGCAAAGCGGCATTCTTATCTTCAATATTAGCTGCAGCTCCCTTGACCTGGCTGATGGATCGCTGATGCTGAGCCTTGGTGGATTGGACCTTGGCCTCAGCAACCTTGACCGATCCGATAGCCGTATTCAGGCCGCTTTCTGCCTGGTCCAATTCTGCCTGGGTGGCGGCTTTTCTGGCTTGCAGGTTCTTCTGACGGTTGTACTGTGATGTTGCCAGTTTCAGGGCAGCTCTGGCCGAGAAAAGACTGGCTTCTGCGCTTCGAACCGTTGCTTCGGCTGCGAGAACGTCCTTTTCGCGTTCTTTGCGCTGGGTTTTGGCTATCAGCAGCTTGGCCCTAGCCTGTTCCACCTGGGCAGCATAGACAGAATTATCGATAAGGGCGATCACCTGGTTTTTGGTGACGATGGAGTTGAAATCCACGAAAATCTCCTTGATGTTGCCAGAGATCTGGCTGCCCACATTTACGGTATTGAGGGGGTTAATAGTCCCGGTCGATGACACGATTCGTACGATTTCACCCCTACCAACCTCTGCCAGCCGGTAGGCCTGGACTGTTGCCTGATCGCCGCCGAAATGGGATCGAAGTGCGATGCCAACCCCGATTAATATCAGCAGCCCAATAATGATCTTTTTATTCCGCCCCATGGGGAGTACCCCTTTATTTTATTTATACGAAACGTACATCATAACTCCCTTGACCTGAATATGTCAGTTTTTTAAAAGCAGCAACTACACTTTTTCAGCTGCTTCACTCTCAACATATGCCAGCATGCCCCTTATGCTGTTACGGACAAAATAGTCCTCGCGAGTACGGATATCCTGCTCCAGGTGGTCAAGATTGGCAAAGGCCGGGTCCCGCTCTTTGAGGGTGGCAATGATACGGGATTCGAGTTCACTTCCTCCTGCAGCCTGTGCCTCCCGGATGGTATCTGTCCAGAGGATCAACTGTTCTCTGGCGTTCTGCATGGCGACCAGAGGATCCTTTCGATATCCGAAATGACCGTAACAGATAACCTCTGGCGCAAGTGCCATGGCCCTGTCGAGGGATGCCAATGAGGTTTCAAGTTTAAAGCGAGGGGGTGTGGCCGGTCGGGCATACGTGATATCACCTGTGGAATGATTAACCCCGGCGACTTCGCCGGCAAACAGAAACTCCCTGAAGGAGTAGCTGAGATGGTGGACCGCATGGCCAGGCGTTTCTGTCGTTTTGATCAGGTTGCTGCCCGTTCCGATCTCTTCCCGGAAACAGATGCGCTCACGGGGAATGGGTATAATTTCGCCATATCCCTCGGCAATCTCTCCTAAAACCTTCAGGCTGCCCTGCCACAGTTTTTCGGGGTTAACCATATGATCAATGCCCTTGGGATGACAGATGACCGTAGCCTCGGGAAAAACCTCAAGCAGACGACCGGTTCCGCCAGCATGATCGATGTGGATATGGGTCAGCAGTATGGTGTCGATCCGTGTGACGTTGAGTAATTTCAACTCACTGATCAGCGCATCAATTGAGTGTTTTGGGCCGGGATCGACCAGGAAAACCAGTGTGTCGCTGACATAAAGCCAGGAGCTGATAAACCGGCGAAAACCGGTCAATTGCTGTTCCAGATCGAACAGGTAAAGATTGGGAAACGGTTGTGAAATCATCATTCCTGACTCCAATTGGTTCATTATCCTTTGTTAGACTTCCCGAATAGGATATCGATCCCATGGTTATTGTCAAGCGTCCACAACCTGAATTCCCTTGCCCCTTAATACCTGAATCCCAGAAAACCCAGGCAGATGATGTTGGTGATAATGGGGAGCGCATAAATGATCGAGACAGCAACGATCTTGTTACGGTTGGTTTTCAATTGGATAACCAGCAACGCACCCACAAAAAACGGCAAATATCCGATTAGAAAAACCAGCCAGAAGCCGCCAAAAGAGCGATACCACCAGGGGTATTCCCAGACCAGATGCCCGCCTGCGTTCAGCAAACATTCGATGAAGACACAGAACGCGGCGTAGCCGATGGCAATAGCCCAACGGTTAGGAATGCCAAGAATCTTATCCTCTTTGTTGTCCAGCAGCGTGTGATAGTAAATGATTCCCACGATGCCGAACATGAACATAATCTCGATGTTCCAGCCAACCATGGTGCGCAGTGCCGTATCACCCGGTGTGGTCCAGAAGGCCGAATGCTGGGTGAAATAGAAAACCAGTCCATTCCATGTTTCGTTGATAAAATCCAATCCGAAAACAGTTGCCCCTGCAAAAACGGCGTCCCAGTTTCCGGCGTGTCGGGCGCTTTTGATCTCTTTTACGTAGATCAGGAACGTGTAGGCTAGCATCGGGATGACATACCATTTGATTGTCGACAGGTCACGCAGACCATCCAGTGCTGCTTGTGATGCAGGTGTCATGAATTACCTCCTTAGGGATCGTTAAATGATAACTTCCTTAATCTGTGTGCAAAAGTCCCAAAAGCCGGACATTTTACAAACAGAATGTGAAGGCAGTGTGTTTCCTTTACACTAACGGGAAACACTTGAGTAATCATTTAGACGACCCTTAGTTGATGATTTTCAAAAGCTTGGGTTGTGACGCGTTGCTTCACCATTTGCCATGAAGTACGTCGGAAACCTAGCAAATCGACGTGTGAATGGCAAGGAAGATTTGCCCATCCTCCGGGGGGTGTAAACCATTAATCCTGCGAGCTAAACGAGACTCCATTTGCTAAAGTACATTATATGCCCTATAATTGGCGGCAAAAAAGGGCCTTGGATAACCATTCCGACAGCCTGAATCGAAAAATCGGTCAAACTATCAATTTTCATGGATGACAATATGGATCGTCAGAAAATTTCACTGGATGAAGTGTTCACTCCTCGAGGGGTCGCAGTTATAGGTGTTTCAAATAGCCGGATGGCATTTGCGGAATTGGTGGTGCTTGCCATGCAACGGGCTGAATTTCCTGCGATATATCCTGTAAATCCTAAATATGATGAAATTATGGGGCTGACCTGCTATCCGAGTATCACGGATATTCCGGGTCCGGTGGATCACGTCGTGGTTAATATCCGCGCGGAGCTTGCGCTGCAGTTGCTGGATGAATGTACTGTCAAAGGGGTGCGGTCGGTTCATTTTTTCACGGCTGGATTCGGGGAGAGCGGTGTGAAGGAGAATGCAGAGTTGGAACAGGAGATGCTGAAGAAAGCCAGGGCGGCCGGCTTTCGGATTATCGGCCCTAATTGTACCGGCTTGTTCGTTCCCGGGGTGCGCCTGGCTAACGATTTTACCGTTCCACTGGATGCGGGACCCATTGCCTTTTTGTCCCAGAGTGGCGGGCACGCCCAGAATCTTCCCAGCTACAGTGCAAACAGAGGCCTGCGGTACAGCAAGGTGGTCAGCTATGGCAATGCATTGGATGTGAACGAGATCGAGTTGATTGACTATTTTGCCAAGGATGATGAAACGGAGATCATTGCGGCTTATATCGAAGGGGTTCGGGATGGTGTTCAATTTTCAGCGGCACTGGAAAAGGCGGCGGCTGTTAAACCGGTGATCATTTATAAAGGGGGGAGAACGGAGGCCGGAATGAGGGCCGCTAATGGGCATACCGCAAGTATGACTAGCTCCATTGATGTGTTCGACGCTGTCTGCAGGCAGCGAAACGCGATTCGGGTAGACGGAATAGAAGAGATGATTGATGTGCTGGTCGCCTTGAAGTTCTGTAAAAACATACCGGAGGGAAACCGGGTGGCGCTGGTGGGTGCCGGTGGCGGGCCCAGTGTCCTGGCCGGGGACGAAATGGAAAAAGAAGGGTTGAAGATGCCACCATTTTCAGCGGCGCTTCAGGATCAGTTGAAGCAGGTGTTGCCGGTGGCGGGCAGTATTTTGAGCAACCCGCTGGACACCCCTAACATGGCGTCGCCTGAAGCGATTACGGCCGGTATTGGTGTGTTGAGTGGTGCCCCCGATATTGATATTATCGTTTACCACTTGGGTTTCCACCCCATCAGCCAGTGGGGCATCGGTTTCTTCAAAGAGCGGACACAAGTTCAGCGGATAGTTGATGCCATGAAAGCGGGAATGGGCTCCAGTGGAAAGGCTTTGGTCATCGCGCTCCGAGTTCCACAAACGCTGGAGGGGATGGAAGAGTATCTTACGGTTCAGGAGGTATTTGCCGAAAACGGCTTCCCGGTATTCAACTCCATGGGAGATCTGGCGCGGGCCATGCGACGTGTCATTGAGTGGAGCCACGTTCGGAATGCCACTGTCTGATATCACTTATTGATT
>JAOZRE010000276.1:0-610 GCA_029940215.1 bacterium
TTTCGGCTCTACCATGCAGGGGTGCAGCCGCTCCTGGTAAAATCCTTTTACTACGCCAGATTGAAGGATGATGGATGCAACGGTTGTGAGGCCTGTGTGAGTTATTGTCCGGTCAACGCCATCCAGGCAGCGGACGAAGCCGTGGTGATCAGGAAAGAGTCGTGCATCGGTTGTGGACAATGTGAATATCAATGCCCGGAGGAGGCAATTGAACTGGTCTTCGAAGAGCGCGACGTCTATCTGCCCTTGCAGAAGAAGTCAGATTGTCGATTCTAGATTGGGGTTTTTATGGTCACAGAAAAGGCGCTGCAGGGCTTTATGAGACCTCCGAATCAGGCTGGATCCGGTTTTCTCTGACCGGATCCACTCTCTTCAACAACCGTTAATATTGCCTGATGGTAACATAGTCAAATTTGGCCTCACCACTTTTATCGTTGTCGAACATCGACAACCCAACTTTCCCTGAAGTCAGTGATGTGTTGGATATGGTACCTTGCAGCGAATCATTGATATAGACCTTAATGGTATTTTGATAGTATCTGACCTTGATGATGTTCCAGTCACCAAGGGTACTATTGAGAGAGGAACTGCTGGTCCAGCCTACCAATTG
>JAOZRE010000276.1:620-1075 GCA_029940215.1 bacterium
GTCTGAACCCCCAACCGTTTTGGACATCTTCACTTCCAACTCGAAGTTATCGAAGGTTTCACTGTAGGACACAGAGCTGTTTTTATAGACCCCACTGGAAACCAGGTAATTGCTATTTGATACTGACCATGTACCCGCTTCAACAGACCAGTTATCAGCCACCCCATCAGAAAAATCTTCGGTGTAGGTGGAGATTGGTTGTTCCTCAGCCTGACGCGTGTGAGGATAAGCCATGGCCAACTGGGTGGGACGTGTTGCATCAGAAGTTCTGGCTCCTGTTCCCTCATCACCTGAATACATGGTATTGCCATTTATCTGGTAGACATCATAGATTCGAGAACCTCTCGAAGGCATCAGTGTACCACCGCAACTTCCGCCAGTGACATTATTCGCAGTATTCACGACCCAATTATTCAGACCACAGACCCTTTGCTGATTTAGAGTATTGGCTATGC
>JAOZRE010000276.1:1085-6484 GCA_029940215.1 bacterium
TATTCAATATTGGAAAAAAGGATATAAAGTAATTTATGGTATAAGAAAAAATAGTATACGTGAGTGTCTTTGCATTTACCCCTCCAGATAGAATAGTGTCATTAAACTCATCATCAATTATGATGGTCATCTCTTTGGATAACGTGACGGAACCTGAACAGTTCGCCCCACTTGAATCAGTGTAAACATTGAATGTTTGAATGCCTTTTCTTCCGGTAATTGTCGTCAACACTTTTTCATCATCACCGTCACTGTTATAGAAACACTGGCTTTTCCAGACCCCCTCAAGTTCAGTGGGGTCTGCTGCAGCTGCAGCTGCCAATTCAGCTGACAGGGAATCACCATCTGAATCACTATCGCTTGAACCACAGCCTAAAAGTGTCAGTAGCATTATGATGCTTGTAAATAGAACTAGAATTCTGGTTGCCTTCATTTTATCTCCTTGGGTTTTGAATGATTTATTCCGGCTTATTTTCAACATTAAAATCCATTGCCGTTGCCGAATTCAATCAGGAAAAATGGTTTCTATAGAAAATATAGGCAAAAAAAATAGATTATTAGGCCCCTATTTCTTTTCCCGCTTTGATATACAAAAAAATTCGCAATCGAATATTTCCGGCAAGAAATTTCCAAATAAACTTAAATTCCAATGCCGTGGAAACTACCACACCCTGCGAGTATTGCCAACTTCCTCAACGCTGACCTTATCACCTGTTTCATCGGCGCTTCCAATTTCCTGATAAATAAAAAGATTACTGTGCATAATCGCTCTGACTGTCAGTATACCTATTGCTTTTGATTTCATTTTATCTCCTTTTGATGTGGATGGTTTTTTTGAATGCTTCTTAGGGTTTGCTTTCTATAAGGGAAGTCATTCTACGGTTATCCAATCTTCCCTTATAGAAAATGTATTCAATTAATTCCAGGCTGACGTTTCAGTTCCAACCACAATAAAAGGTTAGCGAAGAAGATGATCTTAGCAACAGGTATTGTTGCAGGTGGCAAAGGTAAGATGAAGAGATGTTAGTAAGTCTGAATGCAAATTCAATCCAGTCTTTGAGGCTTGCTAAATAGAGGGGCCTAAAAGAAGAGAACTATAAATATAGCTTGTTATAAATTCAAATTGGAGAAGACATGACTGCAACAGAAATTCATGGATACAAGATTAACCAGGAAATCCAGATTGGTTTATTGGCCCGACAGGTCATGGATGATCAACAATTAGCACATCACCAGAAAACAGAAATCATTTATGCAGCAAAGATGCTTGTAAAAAAGGCTGGAAATTATGCCTATGACAACTATCTCCTCCATGGAAGTGACAACAGAGGAATCATGCAGGATCGAGATCTGGAACCGGAGAAAACCAACAAAACCCCGGAAGTAATTAACTACACTTCCAATCACTATCTCTCCCTGCAGAGAAATCCGGAAGTCATTGCCTATGTGAAAGAGCAGATCAACACATTTGGACTTGGATGTGGCAGTTCTATGATGTCAGGTGGTAGAAACGAGCTTCATTGTGCCATAGAAAGGCGTTTTTGCAACCTCCTGGGAAAAGAGGATGCTTTGCTTTTTCCAACAGGTTTTACAACCAATATGGGGATTTTATCTCTTGTTCGCAAAGGTGACCTCGTACTTTTTGACAAGGAGTGCCATGCCAGTATGCTGGAAGGAATGAAAACCTCTGATGCATCCAAAACCCAGCCGTTTATCCACAATGATGTTAAAGACCTGGAACAAAAGCTGATACAGAATGGCAATTATAACAATGTTTTTGTTCTGGTCGAATCGGTGTATTCAATGTCCGGGACTGAGTGTCCAATCAAGGAGATTGTTACTCTAAAGAAGAAATACGGCTTTACCCTGATAGGGGATGAAGCCCATAGTTTCGGCTTTTATGGAAAGGATGGTGCCGGTTATTTTTCAGAAAAAGGGTTCATTGACGATATCGACATTTTTATGACCACTTTTTCGAAGGCAACAGCTGCTACCGGTGGAGTTGCCTGCTCCAGCAGAGGGGTCGCATCTACCTTGCCCCTGATCGCAAAATCTTATCTTTTTCAGGCGTCAATGACACCAATGGCGTCTGCCGCTGTTCTTAAAAGCCTTGAGATCATAACCGGCGACCCATCTCACCGAAAGAGACTGTGGAAGAACACGATTTTTTTTAGATCATGCCTCAACAAACTTGGATTTGATACGAAAGACTCCAGGTCCCCTATTGTGCCTGTGTATATCTCCGACTATGCTAAACTCATACAGCTGAACCAGAGGCTACAGAGCCGAGGTGTTTATTCTGTCCCAATTATTTTCCCGGCGGTGAAAAAGGAAGAGGGCCGCATTCGATTTAATGTGACGGCGGGGCATACTGAAAATGACCTATTGGAAACAATTGAAATTTTATCTCAGGAGGGTACCCGGCTGGGGATCATCTAAATCAACCAGGAACAAATACCCTCAGAACCCCTGGATCTTCAGTTTTTGATAGATCTCCCGCATTTGACTGCTGTAAAGCTTGCTGGAGCCTGGGTTCTGGAGGTGAAAGCGGTGGTTGAAGTCTTGGGCAAGGTTCATCAGGTTCTCTCTGATCTCTTGTAACTGAGGGCGGTGTTTAGGATTATTGTCATTCAGCCGGTTCAATGCGTTCACATAGTTTGCTTTGGCACCTTCCAGCTCTCTGCCCAGATAACAAACCCTGCCGAGGTTGATCAACCCACTGACAACAGCCGGGTGGGAAGCACTGAAAACCTTCTGGTTGATACGAAGCGCCATCTGAAGATAGCGCCGGGATTCCAGCAGATTCTGCTGGTCAAGGATCGCAAAGCCGTAGTTATTGGCAATATCCGCAATAACAGGGTGATAAATGGTTTTGAATACCGTTTTCGCGATTTGCATCGCCCGTTTAAAATGATCTACTGCCATCAGCTTGTTTCCTTTGATGAGTTCCAGTCGCCCCAGGCAGTTATGGTTAATCGCGATGGAGTGGTGCATGTTGCCAAACACCTTTGTGTTAATCTCGTTCGCCTGCAGGAACAATTTTTGTGCTTGCTCAGTCTGCCTATCAAGCATACAAACTTGCCCAATTTTTAATGAATCCTCTGCCACCCGCGGATGTTCTTTTCCAAAGAGCGACTGGTCAATCTCCAGGGCCGATTTGTGATCGTTCATGGCGTCTTTCAGGTTACCCAGGTGCAGGTTAATATCTCCCAGGTTATTCAATATATCCGCCACAAACTCATGCTGCTTTCCAAACTGTTTTTCTGCTGATGTCAAGGCTTTCAAAAAATTCTGCCTGGCCAGGGTAAAGTTACCAATGGCAGAATAGGCCTTTCCCAGATTGTTCTGGCATTCTGCTATTAGTTGATGCCGCCCTTTTATATCACCGCCAAAGTTCTGCATCGCCTTTTTAAACTGTTTGAGCGCCTCATCCGGTTGCCCCTGCTTCAGCAGGATAACGCCCAGATTGTTACAATCCGTCCCCAAGGCCAATCGACGCCCCGGTATAAGGACTGAATTAATTGCATGGGATTGCAGATGCATTTTGTAAGCATCATCCAGGCGGTCCATGGCCCCCAGGGTATAGCCAAGTCCACTGCATATCTCCGCTTTTTGTTTATGTGGTTTTGGAAACAGTTTCTCTGCAATTCGAAGTGCCTTTTGCTGAATGATTCTGGCTCTTTTATACTGGGCTGAGCTGCCAAAATAGTCTCCGAGCTTTGTGAGAAGCTGCAGATTAATATCAGGCAGAATATGACTCCGCGCTGCTTTTTCACTGGTGGTATATGCATGCGGAAACAGCCGTGAACAGACAGGCCAGTTTTTCAGCAACTTACTTTTTTCTGGAAAAGCCAGATTGCAGAGTTGCAGGGATGTCTCAATCCAACTTCGCTTTGCCTTAGCCCCGTGTTCATCCTGTGTCACTAACTGCACCAGGTTGTGAACCGACAGCGACTTGAAATTCCCTTCCACAAGTGAATACTGTTTGAGGCGTTCAAGGGCTCTAACCAACACCTTATGGTCCACGACCCCGTCCATAAACGAAACGGAGGGCTTTCGGCTTCTAGAGCTGTTTCCCCCTTTTGACTGCCACCCTCTGATCTTTTGCAGGGACCCGAAATCGTTCCAGAGGGCTGCCAGACGATTGGCTTTTTCCACCGATAAAGACGCCATATTCTGCGGGTGGTTATCCAGCAACAGATCCAGGGGAATATCATCCGGGGCAAGGTAAGCAATCAAACTTAACAGGTCAACCGCCACCGCATCATCTTCTTTCAACTTACTCATCGCAATGCGCCAGGTCTGGGCAATGGTATGGGGATAGTTTCGCGGTGCATTTTCCACCTGCCAGAGCTGATCCCGTTGATGGGTCAGCATATCCAGGTAAGCCTTTAGATCAATTTTCTGGCTGCGGATGTAGGACGTGGCCTGGGCCAGTGCCAGCGGCAGGTACCCCAGTTTTTTTGCCAGCAGCCTTGCATTGGTCCGATTCCGGTTTCCTGTCAATTGGAGGATAAAGGCCTCAGACTCCTTTTGAGAGAAGGTCTGGACAGTCAATTGTTCACACCAGTCGGCCCAGCGACTGTGCCGCGATGTGACCAGAATATGTCCACCCCCATGTGGCAGGATCGAAACCCCGGCAGAGAAGAGCGTGTCCGGGTTCTCCACATTATCGAAAATCAGGAGCCACCCGGAATGGTTTTCCAGCCATTCCCTGACAGCATCCAGAATGACTTCTTCTTCAGTGGATTTTTGCTGCGGCAGATTCAGCTTGTGGGCCAGTTTTGAATAGCCGACAACAATCGATGACAACTGTTCCCCCCTGATATGCCAGATCAGTGAATAGTTTTTCTTGTATCGATGCGCATACTCCACTGCTGTTTCTGTTTTTCCAATACCACCCAGACCGGTCAAGGCCGCAATGGATTGACCACTGGCCAGACTGCGGCGAATTTTCCTGATAAGCGTTTCCCTTCCAAAAAACCGGTGATTTTTTTGGGGCAGGTTCATCACCCGTTTTGTCAGCGGCTGCAGGGTCGATGTCTGGTCTTCGGTCAACTCAAGCCAGCTTCCGTATACATCATTGATGCTGTTGTAAGGCCATACCACACGGGGTGATTGATCAAGGACTTTTTTATTCAGCCCACTGATTTTAAAACTGATCTTCTTGTTTTCAAGGCCATTGGACAATTCATTTAAATTCTCTCTTGGAACCATGAAGGTCCGAAAGCCGGAATTCCAACCAGCGAGTGCTTTTTCCGTTATTCCTCTGACACCATTGTTGTCACAACCCAGCTGGCCGGAATAAAATACATCCCCAGGCAGGCTCCTCCCGGTCAACCGCGTCAGAGTAGCCACAAAGGCAGCACATGCGATGGACCTGCCATTATATTGAAATC
>JAOZRE010000277.1 GCA_029940215.1 bacterium
TTGGTTTCTCCAACAATTTCTCCCAGGGCCTGCAGTGTCTGTAAGAGGTCAATGGCCAGCAGTTCCTGTCCCATTCCCTGTTCCAGTGTCGTTTCTGCACGATTTAAGTATTCCAGTGCTCCTTCTGCGGATTTCTTTTGCCGGAGATTGGTCAGCAGGGTTTCTTCGGACAGATGCGGTTCCTGCCCTGAAATCTGTTGATAGATCTCTTTCCGGAGCATATCCATATCCTTTTCCACCTTGGCAGAAATCGTGATTTGTTTTTCCGTTGACATGATATCCGGAAGTGGAAAAGGCTCCGGGCCGTATAGGTCTCTCTTATTCAGTACCACAATTGTTGGAATGTGGGACAGGTTGACCCGATTTTCCAATGGGTTTTCAAAAGAGGGATTTACCATATCAATGACCCAGAGTACAAGGTCCGCCTGTTCTATTGCTGCCAGTGCCCTTTTAATCCCTTCCTGTTCAATGGTATCCAAGGTTTCATGAATTCCTGCCGTATCGATAAGAAATGCCGGGATCCCTTCAATGGTGCAGGACTCTTCAATTGTATCCCGGGTTGTGCCGGGTATCTGGTTGACGATGGCACGGGACTCCTCAAGCAGGCCATTCATGATACTGGACTTCCCCACATTCGGTTTGCCGGTGAGGACAATCTTATAGCCTTCTCTGATCTTAATACCACGATCGGCAGAGCCGATCAGCTGTGTAAGATTGATTCGTGCAGTCGTCATATTTTCACGAACCTGATCCAGGTGGGCAAATACCTGGTCCTCTTCTGGAAAGTCGATGTCAGCATTCACCAGCGCCAGTATCCAGGCAACCTCTTCTTTGACAGCTGAAATTCGTTGAAAGAGCTTCCCTTTCAGTTGATTCACAACCATGTTGATTTCCAGCAGACTTCTGGCCTGGATGATATCGTTGGTGGCCTCAGCTTGTGTCAGGTCGATCCTGCCGTTTAAAAAAGCGCGTTGGGTGAATTCGCCCGGGTTGGCCATGCGTGCACCGGCATTCAGAACCAGATTCAGGATGATGCTGGAGATGTAGATGCCACCATGGCAATGAATTTCAACCACATCCTCCGCCGTGAAGCTGTGCGGCTTGCGCATGACACATAGCAGCACCTCGTCTAGCTGATTCCCTTCTTTTTCAACCCAGCCATAGGTGAGAACGCGGTTTTTCAGTTGTTGCAGCGAGACGCCGCTTTTCGCCTTGAATATCTGATCTGCCACGGCCAGTGACAGGTCTCCGCTGATTCGAATGATGGCAACGCCGGCGTTACCAGGCGATGTTGCGATACCGGCAATGGTATCTTCGTGACTACTAATCATGCACCTGCTTATATTTGATTCAACTATTGAATATCACGAACAAAGATTTTCCGGTAATCCTCCAGATACAGTTCAGACAATTTGGATTGCGGCTCCGTTCTCATATTCTGTACGATCAGCCGCTGCAGGGTCTGATTCTCTCGATACAAGTTCTTTACTGCATTGAAGTGTTTGTTCCTTTTATCGTAGCATCTGCGAATGGAATTGGCCATATAAAGCGAATCTTCAGTGGCATACCATGCAAAAAAGAGCTCATTTTCTTTTCGCGTTTTGTAAAACGAACGAAAGAAATCCTTGGCCTGATTGTGATAATCAAAAGCAGACTCCAACCGGGGTTCGGCGCATTGTGGATTTTCTTGTACTTTTGGCTGGGTTCGGGCTCCGAGGAACTCGCAAGAGCTTAGGAAGCTTGCTATCAGCAGCAGGATCAGTAGTCGTTTCATATGAATTTTCTCTGGTTATTCGATAAAGGACATTTTGGTTTCTTTAGAAAAATAATGCAAACAGCGCACCGAAAACAGTACTGGAAATCGGCATTTGGTTGGATTGCGATTTCAATGATACCCTTGGTTTCAGAAAGGTTGTTTTGAATCCATAACTTGACGTGATTGCCGGGATTAAACTCGATTTACCAAACTGCAAATATTAATTATTGGTCCAAACCACCTTTCCATGATGAAGATCTTTAAAATATATACAGAACAGGCTTTACATGACTTTCGATAAAGTGATAAAAAAAAGGCAATTAAACAGATATTTCCATTAAAACGGGCTTTTCTCAACCGACAGAGAATCGACAGGGTTGCGATCAGGTGCTAATTCTGTTTTTGATGAAGAGAAAAAACCATCCCATACTGTTCATGTATAGGCGTCGGCCCCTGTTTATTGAAAAAACCAAATGGAGTGAAATCAGCATATGGATCTCGCGGCAATAATCGGCACAATTGGTGCCTTCGTGGTGGTGGTTTTTGGTGTGGCAACTGGAAATCTTGGTATTGGCGGACTTGTGTACCTGTGGAATGCCCCTAGTGCTGTTATTGTTCTTGGAGGGACGATATTAGCCACCGTTGGGTCGAACCCGCTGGAATTAACGTTTCCAGGACTCTTCAAATCCATTGCGAAGGTTTTCAAATCCAAGTCGGTGCCATTGATCGAGACACTGGTTATCATTGTTGACGTTGCCAAGGTCGCAAGAAAAAATGTATTGGCCATCGAAGATTCCCTGCCCAGTATTGATAATGAGTTTCTGCGAAATGGTCTCCGTTTGGTTGTCGACCGGGTAGATAAGGAACTGATCACCGATATCATGATGTCGGAGATGAAATATGCGGATCAGAAAAAGGAAATTGATATGAATGTGGTCAAGGGGATGTCTACATACTCTCCTGCATTTGGTATGATTGGAACCCTGATTGGACTTGTCATGATGTTGCAGGATCTAACTGATCCCAATTCAATCGGTCCAAACATGGCTGTGGCGCTGATTACAACACTGTATGGGTCGCTTCTATCAAATGGTATTTTTCTACCCTGGGCACTTAGTTTGGATTCGGCCCGACAGAGTGAGAAGGTTTTGTATGAGATGGTGCGGGACGGCATCCTCTTTATCGAAAAGAATGAACGGGCAGAGTTTATCGAGCAGGATCTGATGAACTACCTGACACCTGAACTGAAAGCCAAATACGAAGAGCTGAAATTCAGTCGCGAGAAAGGAAAATAATGGCTGTTGAAGAAGAATGCATCTGTAATTGCGGGGAAGAACGGGTTGAGTGGATTTATACTTACGGTGATATGGTCACCTTGCTGCTCTGTTTCTTTGTGTTGTTGTTCGCCATGTCCAAAACCAATGATGAAAAATTCAAGGCAATTGCGGCTTCATTCAGGGGTGGACCTCCTGCATCCCCTTATATGTTTACCGGGGCTCCTTCACCCATGGATGCCCTTGAAAATACCATGAAAAAGAGTGATATATCCTCCGAGGTGACAGACATCACGGTGGATGATCGCGGTATTGCTGTCTCCTTCAGCGATACTGCCATGTTCGGGCCCGGGTCAGCAACGCCCACAAAAACAGGGCGGGAAACCATCGAAAAATTTGCCAGGATTCTATATGCCATTCCGAATCGAGTAGTGATTGAGGGGCATACGGATAACACGCCGATTAAAACCAAGACTTTTCCTTCCAACTGGGAGTTGAGCGCATCTCGTGCGGGGTCCATCGCACGCTTGCTTGAGGAGTTTGGGATTGACAGTAAGCGGATGGAAATAGCGGCCTATGGAATGACGCGGCCGAAGGTTTCCAACGACAGTCCTACTTTGAAGCAGATGAATCGCCGCATTGATATCCTGATCAAGCCTGCGGGGTATTAAGGAAATGCTTTTTCTGTCTCATTAAATGGCTGATTTTTATACGAAGGCACTGGCATACCTGGAGATGATTCAGTCCAGACCACCCAAATATTTCGATCAGATCAAAGCCGACGGCCTCGAGCAGAAAGTACCGATTATCCGGGATGATATGGGTGTTTTCATCCGCATGCTCTGCTCACTGATTCGACCGGAATCCATCCTCGAAATCGGTTGTGGTATCTCATACGCTACGCACTGGATGCTGCTGGGCTCTCCAGAAAGTCGGGTTGTAGGGCTCGACTATAATGAAGATCGTCTTGAACAATGCCGACGCTATCTTGAACATTCCGGATGGATTGATCAGGTTGACCTGAGAAGATGCTGGGCTGAGGAATTCTTCAAGGATAATGACCAGCAATTCGACTTGATTTTTCAGGATTCGACCAAAAAAGGTTACACGGGTATGATCGAAGATTGTTATCGCTGCCTGAAGCCCGGGGGTACACTGGTGGTGGACAATATTTTTTTTAATGAGATGGTGTTCGGGCTGAAACCCGAGCAGGAAAAGAAATACGCAAAGGGTGTTGCGTTACTTAAGACGTTTAATGAAAAAATGTCACAACATCCGGGATTCGAATGTAGTTTTCTGCCTCTGAGCGATGGCGTGTTGGTCGCTCGACGAACAAGCTAAAAGGATTTTATGAGTGTTCCCGTTCAATCACTAAATAAAGAACAGAGGGTCTGGTATGCGGACCTGGTAATCTCCGCCATACTGGCCGATAATGAAATCAGCCCCTCAGAGGTGGACTTTCTGAAGCAGGTCATATCCATTGTTCCGGATGCGGCGAAGAAAAAAGAGTTGATGCTGCGGATAAGCTCAAAAAAGGCGTCTGAACTGACACCGCCCCCCAGCCTGCCAAATGAAATCCTTGCGGCCATTTTTGTTGAGTTGATTCTGATTATGATCTCGGATCTTGATTTCGCAGATGACGAAAAGGAGTTCCTGAAAACTGTGGCGGACCTTTTTCAATTTGAAAAGGCCTACTTCAGGGATCTGATGCGTTGGGGAACAGAAGGGTTGGAATGGAAAAACTCTCAACAGGATCTCATTGCAGGTGGTGAAACGATCGAAAATTTTCAGGCTGCCATGGGCAAGCTGAATTCAGAGCAGAGGAAGTGGTATGCCCAGGCACTGATTGCAACCATCATGCTGGATGGGGCTATCGATGAGATGGAATTGAGCTTTCTGAAGGCAGCCGTTTCATTAGTGGATAATAAGAAAGATCAGATGGAACTCATGGGGTATGTGCGTAACAAGATGTCGCCCCGACTGAACCGTCCCCCTGAAATGTCAGAAGCCATACTGGTCCATATTTTCATCGAAATCATTCGTATTGTGTCGGCTGATGAGAACCTTTCCTATGCGGAACATGCCCATTTAAAACAGATTTCTGACCTTTGCGGCTTCAGTAATGAGCAGTTTGAAAAGTGCATTGCCTGGTGTAACCGGGGTCTCTCATGGATGCAGAATAAAAATCCGCTGATTGCCAACTGTAAGATCTCTCAGAAAAAACTTGGCGGATCCCTGGCTGCCGGGCTGGCACAAAACACCGAGAACAGTTCACTGCTGGATCGTGAGTTCGATTGCTTTGTCTGTGGGTCCAAGCAGAAGGTTATAGCCCACCAGCTGAAGCCACAGACCCAAGAGCCGAATCGGAACATATTTGGGATAATGGCTTATTTGGGGGCGATGGAAGGACATGAGTATATTGATTTCAATAAAATTCGGGTGATAACCTGCCCGACCTGCCTGTTTTCCAGCCTCAGTAAGGACTTGTTCAAAAAAAGCGAAAAAGAGAAAATTCCGGATGTCCTGAACAACAATAAGTTCAGAACTGCCTGGATTAAGGATCTTAAAAATCGGCAGGCGAAACTGGGCGACAAGATGAAGGAACTGTTTTCCATCAACCGTTCCTGTGATGTTGTTGCCGAATCCTATGAGCTGGCGATCAAAGCCGCTGATATGCTGGGTGTCGCCAGTAACGATGAATCCCAGAAGTGGCAGTCCATCACCATGCTGATGACGATGGCAGAGATCTGCATGAACGATGGCGAAGTGGAAAAAGCTGAATCCTATCTTGAAAAAGCACAGGAAAGGGCTGACTTTCTGTTTAAAAATGCAACGGATGTGACGGTGTCCTTTAAAGCTGCCCGCGTGCTTTTGCTGATGGGATTGTACTGGGACGATATCAGGACGGCCGGGACCTATCTGGATTTTCTCAGGGAGTATCAGTTTGAAAAAATGGATACCTTATCGCCTCCAGCCCAGAATGTCCTGAAGAAGATCTATGGCGAGGCGAAAAAGGTGATGGAGGATCGCTCTGAATACACAAAAGACCAGCTGACCGGCTTTCATAAACAGGTATAAGCACAGATTCAAGAATATACTGCTCAAAGCCTCTCCTGCTCAACTCTGAAGTGGATGAGGTGATTCCATTTCCAAGTCCGCCGGGGTGTGTTTTTTCGTTCAAATCGTCGCAGGACAATGTTTCAACAAATTTTATCTGAAATGCGGTTGTTCTAATAGGCCGGTTTTTTTATACTGACAGTTATGGTAAAAAACGATCGGTGATGACCTTTGTGTAAAACCCCTGAGATTTTCTGTTTGTCTGCCCGCCATTGAGGACTGGAAAAATCTTCCCTGAAGCACTGTTGCTGGATGTTTCAGAGCACTTGTTCTCGTATTGCGACGATCGTCAGTTGCCAAAATATACCTGAAGCAGTTTGACCATTCAAGATA
>JAOZRE010000278.1 GCA_029940215.1 bacterium
TGATTTGATCATATCCCTCAAATTGTTCCAGCAGTTCCTGTTTCATCTGTTTTCTCCTTTCAGGCGTTGAGTTCTTTAATAATACTTCTGGCAGTTCTGACTCCTGATTCCAGAGTCGGTTGAAAACCCGGCATTCCAGCCCAACACCCAGCGTTATAAAGACCGGGGATGCCAGAATTATTGGGGAGAAACAGCTCGCTATCCTTGATATTTCCATCAAAACCGTAGAACGTTCCACCTGGCGTTCCCAGGAAACGCATGAAGGTTATTGGTGTCGCGATTTCGATCTCCTCGATATATTTTCTCATGTCCGGAAAAAAGTTTTCCATTACGCTCAGCAGAGAGTCAGCACATTGATATTTTGTGTCCGTATACTGAGCCGGGGGTACTTTGAGCCAGGGATCCGCATACTTTGTCGTAAGTGCCATGGCCTGGCAGGTTCCCGGGGGAGAAAACCCGGGGTCTATCAGGTTGTAACAACTGATGGCTGAGAAATCGTTTTTGTTAATGTCAAGCGTTTTCATTTGCTTATAGGCCAACTCATTGTCAGTTGTTCCAACCATAAAATTGGTGGTTTCCTTAAATCCAATCTCTTCCGGTTCGGCGTTAAACCCCAGGTAAAGAATAAAAGATGACATGGCGATGGTGGTCTGCCGCAGCTCGGCTTTAATGAACTCAGGAACATCCTCGGGGTCCATCAGCTCGTGATAGGTGGATATTTTTGAGCTGTTGGAGACTACAAACCGGCTGGTGATTTCATCGCCTGTTTCGGTGATAACACCTTGTACCGCTCCGTTCTTCATGATGATTTTTTTTGCAGCACAGTTATAGCGGATGGATCCCCCATTTTCCAGAATCGTGTCTGCAATCGCATTGGAAAGAGCCTGTGAACCACCTTTAAAATGCTGGGGTTTGAAATCGCAATACGCTCGAAACAAAAGTGCCAGATCGCTGAAACTCAGGCGGTCAGGTGGCAGGCCCAGGTATCCCCAGTATGCGCTTAAAACGGATTTAAGTATGGGATCCTTTATAAAACAGTCCAATACCTCCTGCGAGCTTTTCAGGGTATATTTGAAATAGTCGGGATATTTTTCCCTTGAGGCCTCAGGATCCCCCAGGTACTGGACGCTGATTACATCATAGGCGACCTTGCTCAGCAGATCCATGTACGCCCTGATCCCCTCTTTTTCGGCCGGAAACAGCCCCTGGAGCTGGGAGGTGACTTCCCCGATATCCGGCGGCAGTGTGATGCTGCGTTTTTCAGGAAGGTATAAAAAATTGTACAGATCATCCATCTGCAGGAACTCCAGCTTGTCAAGCACACCGATTCTTTCAAACAGGTTGCGCAGGGGACCGGGTGCGGCTTCAGTGCCGATCCCGCAGATCTGGTGCAGGGAGACCTCGAATTCGAATCGGCCACGGCAAAAACTGGTGGCACTGCCCCCTGGTATATTATGTCGCTCCAGAACCAGGACCTTAACCCCTCTTTTGGCAAGGTATGCAGCCGAAGTGAGCCCCCCGTTACCGGCGCCTATTACGATTACGTCATAATCCGTCATCTTTTTCTCCATTTGTGTCTTTTATAACTTCAGTATTTCCCGGGTTTCAGCGACAGTTGCCACAGGCCTGTCTGCGATCAGAGCCAGTTCCCTGACCCATTTGATTTGCTCCCAGCTGCCTTTGGCCAGTTCTCCGTTGGGCATTTTGATATTGTCTTCCAGCCCGATGCGAATATGACCACCTGTAATGGAGGCGATGACGGCGGACTGGTTCTGCCAGGGGCCTACGCCGCAGACACTGTAAGTGGAGCCTTCGGGTAGCATTTTCACCAGGCTCATATGAAGCAGTGGTTCAAAGGTCATTCCCCCTGCTACGCCATAGACAAACTGGAAGTGCAGCGGTTTGGCGAAGTAATCATCCTGTTTGGCAACCAGCAGCACATTATAGAGGCCGCCTGGGTCAAAAATCTCAAATTCCGGTTTAACACCACTGGATTTCATCTCTTCGGCGAAATAAGCCATGGTTTTAAAAGTATTTTCATAGATGAACTCGATCCAGACTTCGCCGGTTTTATGGTTGGCAACAGCGAAGTTCATGGTATTGGTATTAAAACTGGCCATTTCCGGCTTCAGATCCACTACCGGTGCAATTCTGACTTCCGGGGTATCGGTCATGCTGCCGGTGCTGATGTTGATGATCAGTTCCGGGCAGCGATCACGTATAGCGCCGATGGTGTCCTGCAGGCGCTTTAGATCCATCGTACCCATCCCGGTCTCCGGGTCTTTGGCGTGGATATGAACGATGGATGCCCCTTCTTCCAGGCAGCGGTAACTCTCCTCGGCAAACTCTTCCGGAGAGTAGGGAGTGGCCGGGTTGTTGTTCTTGGTTGTGGCACCGCCGGCCAGGGCCGCCGTGATAATCAGTTTTTCCTTCATCATGATTCTCCTGAAAAAGTGTCTTAAAATTTAAAATCAGCTTCTCTTTGACCGGCTTCATCAGCCAGGGGTTTTAGCAGTTCCAATGTCTCTTTGAAGAGGGCAACCGCTTTGTTAATATCTGTTTCGGTCATGGGGGTGCAAAGATTGAACATTCCCCGGTGCAGAAAATAGACACCCCGGTTCATCATCTCCAGGTGAAAGAACGTCATCAACTCTCCGTAGTTCATGAATCCCAGAACAACATCTCTGGCTGTTTTCATTTCCCGGTCAGTAAACTGGACCATGGCCATAGAGCCTAACTCCCTGACTTGACCGATGGTGCCGGTATCTGTCAGAGCCTGTCTCAATCCATTGGAAAAGGCCGTTCCCAGTTTGTTGAGCTCGTCTATCTCTTTTTCCCCAAAAATCTCCATGTTTGCCAGACCGGCAGTCATAGTCATGGCGTTCGCGGTAAAGGTACCGGAATGGGTGATGGAATCGGGTAGCATCGGGTTGAAAATCTCCATGATATCTCTGCGGCCGCCGAATGCACCGATGGGAAATCCACCACCGATGACTTTTCCCAGGGTGGTCAAGTCAGGTTTGACATCTACGATGGATTGATAACCACCCTCATGAAGTCGAAAAGATATGATCTCATCAAAGATTAATAGTGTATCATATTGGTCAGCCAGTTTCCTTAATCCCTGCAGGTACTCCTTACTGCCTGGAACACCACCACCGGTTCCGAGGATCGGCTCCAGGATGATAGCCGCTACTTCACCCCTGTTTTCCTTCAGTAGTTTTTCAGTCGTTTCCAGATCGTCAAACGGTGTTACCAGCATATCTTTGAGCACACTGGCTGGGATACCTTTGTTAACATATGGCTGGGGAAGACCCTGGGTCGTCATGTCTGGAAAGAGGTTGACCTGCACAAAGTCATGATTGCCATGATACCCACCGTCAATTTTGATAAACTTGTCTCTGCCGGTAAACCCACGGGCTGCCCGCATGGCAAAGAGGGTTGCCTCTGACCCGGTATTGGTAAAGCGCAGAGACTCCATCGAAGGAATCCGGTTGCAGAGATGTTCAGCTAGCCTGTATTTCGGCTCAACCGGTATGCCGTGAACGGTTCCCTTTTCCAGCTGTTTTCGCAGGGCCTCGGTAACGTGAGGATGGGCATGACCGTTGACCAGGGAGGTCATGTTGTTTACAAAATCGAGATATTCATTGCCATCACTGTCATAAAGATAAGCTCCATTTCCTTTCTCAGCAAACACAGGGTAGGGCTTGTAAAACCCAATGGACCGCGTGTCTCCACCCGGCAGAAACTGCTTGGCTGTTTCATTATGGGCTTTGGATTTTTTTGTCCTCTCCTCATACCGTTTTAGTACATCACTCTTTATCTTTTCCGCTGCTGTTTCTGACATGTTAACCTCCATTTTTTTGATTGATAATTTTCAATTGTTTGAACAAATCGGGAGACAATTCTTTGATCGGAATCTCCATTCTCAAAATATGACTTCTTATGGTTGATACCGCTTTTTCCTGATCCCGATCCCTGATCCCTTCGTAGATCTGTTGATGTTCCTGATAGGACTGCTGCAGGATATTAGTCATTGTTGAAAACGCCAGCATAAACTGTGAAATATAGCTGTGAAAGGTCATGAGCTGATTCACCATGAAGCGGTTATGTGACGCCTGGGCGATACTAAGGTGAAACTTCTGATCTATTTCGATATACAACTCCGGCTCATTGTTCTTAATCGCTTTTTCCATCTGACGCAGTTGCTTTTCGAGTTTGCTGATTTCACTTTTGGTGGCATTTTCGGCAGCCAATTCCACGGTACCCATCTCCACAAAACGTCTGGCTTGAATAAATTCCAGGGTTGTCTGCATATCCTCTATAACAGGAACTTCAAACTGGTTGGCCAGCAAAATGGGATTGCTGGCTTTCACAATCGTACCGGTCCGCGGACGCTGCTCAATTGCTCCCAGTAATGCGAGCTTATTCAATGCTTCACGCAAAGAATTCCGGCTCACGCCAAGCTGGACCGCAAATTCAACTTGATTTGGCAGTTTGTCACCGTCTTTCAGTTCCCCGCTTTGAATCATATCTCGGAGCTCATCAATCACTAGCTCTGAAACTTTTTTCTGTTTGATCGTCATTTGTAAATCGCTGTTGTTCAAGATGAAAACAGATCAGGTTCTTTCCTCAGAGTATCGGAAATTCAGTACTGCAAGTCTTGTAATTCAGCGTAACAAGTAAATGTTCCCCGATTTATTCCCAATTCAAAATACCAAATTATATAGTCGAATGATTCTACAATTGAATTATGGTGGAATCGTTCTACAATTAAAATCCTTTGTCAAGGTTTTTTTATTTTTTATAGATATTTTATCTTGGGATAACTGCTATGGCGCATTCTGACGGCTTCTGCGAGCGGTGGATTTTTGAAAAACCTGACTCGCAGTACCCAAATTGCCCTAACTGTATGGTATTAATGTGAAGAAGAAGAAAATATCGAAAAATCGGTTCTTTGAAGAAACAGAAGCAGAGTCACAGGATAGGTAAATCTAAAGGGCTACGAGGTAGGGGCGATGACTGATATGAAATGGCGTTTCTTTCTCATACACAACATTCACTTCAACTGTTTATTTGAGGTGATTCTTAGCTACCTGAAAAAATCTGGGGGAAAAACGGAGGAACTGTTTGACTATTTTTAACCACACAATTGCTGATTGTGGTATGTTAAGTCACAAAGCTCGTGTGTATTCACGTAGTCAATTGTTGTGAATGTTATAATTTTGTGACATCCGACAATCTGGAAAATTTTTTGTCAAAACTAACCACTTCATCAGCATGATCTAGTATATCCATACGAATCAGACGGTCTTCAAAGTTTGTTTTTGTTTTTTTGAATTCTTTTGCCACTGTCAACGCATGCCCAGCAGGTATTATCATAACAGAAGACAAAAAATCGGAAAGAACTCTTGTCGCTTTAACTGTTGGAACTTCATAATGATGGCAAAGAGCGTGGTAAGTCTCCAATACAACCATATCTGAGACATAAACAGAAATTCCGCGTAGATAACATGCTTCGATATAGGAATATGCTGTTTTTGCCTGGTCGGTTGGCTCTCCTATCAGAAGACGCAACACGACGCATGTATCAAGACCAACCTTTCTCATTGTTTGGTGTCTCCAATTCTTGAGCCTATGGAGCTGCGGATGGAGACCATGTCATGCTCCCTGTTTTTCGCGTATTTTTTTAACTGAGCAAACCAGTGTGACTGAATTTTCTTTTTTGGCTTTAACAACCATGTGATTTCGCCTGTCGTTTTCTGACGTTCCAGAATAATTTCATCGCCTGGTTTAAGTCCTAATTCTTCACAAAGCTGAAGAGGTAGAGTTGCCTGTCTTTTACTGGTAAGCCGGACTGTTTTAATAATCATATCGGATCTCCTTACTGTGTGGTTCAATAGTAAGGAGATCTGAGACGGTTGTCAAGATGAAAATGGCGTTTCTTTCTCATATACAACATTCACTTCAACTGTTTATTTGAGTGATTCTTAATTGTCTGAAAAAATCGGAGGGCAGCTCTTTGATCGGAATCTCCATCCTTAAAATATGACTTTTCATGGCCTGCACTGCCTTTTCCACGTCTTGATCCCTGATCCCTTCATAGATTTGCTGATGTTCCTGAAAAGACTGTTGCAGGACTTTCGTCATGGTTGAAAACGCCAGCATGAACTGCGAAATATAGCTGTGAAAGGTCATCAACTGATTTACCATGAAGCGATTATGGGACGCCTGGGCGATACTAAGGTGAAATTTCTGATCTGTCTCAATATACAATTTCGGCTCATTGTTCTTAATCGCTTTGTCCATCAAACGTAGCTGCTTTGCAAGATCACCAATTTCACCTTTGGTAGCGTTTTTGACTGCCAACTCCACAGTGCCCACCTCTACAAAGCGCCTGGCTTGAATAAACTCCAGGGTTGTCTGCATATCTTCAACAACAGGAACCTCAAACTGGTTGGCCACCAAAATGGGGCT
>JAOZRE010000279.1 GCA_029940215.1 bacterium
TTATTTACAGCTTCCGATTGACAGAGTTTCCTGATTCAACTATTTTTATAAGATTCACTTTTATGGCAGTATCCATTAACGACACTCACCCACATAAGCAGTCGAGATATGTACGCAATAATAAAAACAGGCGGTAAGCAGTATCGAGTAGCGAAGGACGATATTCTGACGGTTGATTTGATCAATCAGGAAGAGGGTTCAGCGTTTGAGTCAGATCAGGTATTGTTTGTAAAAACCGGAGAGAATGATTACAAAGTTGGAAGTCCGTTCGTAGACGGTGCTAAGGTCAGCGGAAAGATTTTAGATCATTTCAAGGACAAGAAAGTTGTTGTTTTCAAGAAAAAGAGAAGGAAAGGGTATCGGAAGATTGCCGGTCACCGACAGAACTACACCAGAATTCAAATATCGGACATTCAGGCCTGATCAAATGAGATGCAGGCGGGAACCTTCCGCCGCCATCGGTATTTGTAGCGTGCATGTGTCCGATCGGACAAAGTCAGTGTATTCATTATCAGCAATACGAGGAAAAAATGGCTCATAAGAAAGGTCAAGGTAGTGTAAAGAACGGCAGGGACTCTAATGCGCAGCACCGTGGTGTTAAAAGATATGGTGGGCAGCAGGTGACAGCAGGAACGATTATAGTCCGGCAGGTTGGTAATACTTTCCATGCAGGTAGAAACGTTGGGACGGGAAAGGATTTTACTCTGTTTGCTTTGTGTGACGGAGTGGTTGAGTTCGCGCAAAAAAATCGGACCCGCAAACTGATCAATATTGTACCAGCGGAAGTCTAGTTAGAAATGAATAGCGGTTGGTTGGAAGACAATGCATTTCCGACCGGCCTATTCATGCAGGATATACCCCCATCATTCCGATCCGCTTCAGCAGTTTGATTTCCATGCCGAGCATCTCGGCCTCTTCAGTATCGCTTTCGTGATCGTAACCGAGCAGGTGTACCAGTCCGTGTACGGTCAGTCGCAGCAGTTCGTCTTCGAGTTCCCATCCTGACATCTTTAGTCGATCTTTTATAAATTCCAGACAGTAAACAAGTTCGCCCCACGGTTCCTCTGGGATGACAGGTCCAGCCTCATCCTCCTGATAGAGCCATGACAGGAGGTCAGTCGGCTGTTCTTTCTTCCGATAGGTTCCATTTAACTGAGACATTGTTTCCATTGAACAGAAGTACAGGGAAAGGGATCGGTCGGGTTGGTTCACTTCGGTCATGAGTAAAATGAGCACCTCCGCTATTCGTTCGTCGATTCTTTCGGGCAGGGTATCGTTCTCGTTTTCGTATGTGATTTGGATTCGTTTGTGCGTCATTGTGCAGTGGTGGTTTCAGGCAATGGGGTATTTTACCACGTTCTCTTCTGAACTGCTGTTCTCTTCGGGGTATTTGATTCGCTGGTGGTGAATGCTGATCAGCATCGTGCTGTATACCTCGACAATTTGATGGAAAGTCTGCAAGGTCATACCGGATTCATCCAGCTGACCATCCTTGAGAATGTTCCAACATACCTTTTTTACCATGTCGGTAACGGACTCTATTGTTGGGTCATCAATGCTTCGTGTAGATGCTTCTGCAATATCGGCCATCATGACAACCGCGGCTTCCAGATTTTGAGGTTTTGGGCCCGGATAGCGAAAACTGCTCTCCTCAAGAGGTGGGGAGCCGGGGATTTCTTCCTGCTGCTGCAGGGCCTTTTTGTAAAAGTACTCTGCACGGTTGGTTCCGTGGTGCTGCAGCATAATATCCCGGATGGCTGAACCCAGTCGATGCTTTTCAGCAATTTTAGCTCCCTTTTCAACATGGGCGATAATTTCTTTGGCCGAATCCAAAGACTTCATATGGTCGTGAACATTAGTGCTGTTTGGGGACTGGTTCTCTACGAAGTAGTGTGAATGATCCATTTTCCCAATATCGTGGTAGTACGAAGCGACACGGGCCAGCAGCGAATTGGCTCCAATTGAAAGGGCGCCAGACTCTGCGAGGTTACCAACGATGATTGAGTGTTGATAGGTACCCGGGGCTTTGAATATCAGTTCTTTCAGCGCAGGGTGGTTCATATTGGACAGTTCGAGTAGTTTGAGATTGGTCGTGATATCGAACAGCGATTCAAAAAATGGGAGCAGGATGGAAACAAGAATGGCTGTCAGCACTCCACCTGCAATTGCGAACGCGATATCAAGCCAGATCAGATTTCCGATCTGGTTCCGTTCAATTAAGTAGATAATGACAACGACTGGCAGGTTGATGGCTGATATTTTCAGGCCGTGAAGCAACAGGGAGTATCTTGATTCAAAACGTGTAACCGGCAGTGACGCTATAGCGCTGCCCATGATGGCAAAGAAAAAATAGTAGAGATTACCCTGGAGCATGATCGACGCGAAGAGGCCGCTGAGGAGACCTGCAACGATGCCGCATTCGAAGTTGATCAGGATTCCAACCAGCATGGAACTGAGCGCGATTGGAAGCATATAGGGGTATATCTCTCTTGGGATGTCAGTGTAGCGAGTTTCGATAATTTCTCCCAATACAACGCCCCCTTTAACCAATATCAGGGTAGTGACAACCGCTGTCATGATCAGCAGTTGTTTCTTAAATGGCATGGGTTGGATAGCCCCCTTGACTTGAAAGGCAAAGGTGACCAGGAGCAGGGAGATCAGGACAATCAACGTAATGCCAATCATCTGCGGGAGTTTATCGGTATTGGAGACCACCTCATAATAACTCCTGATTAGTTCAACCTGATGCCGGGTACCGCGATCTCCGGCTCGGGCGATGATCTCACCCTTTTTCACACTAAAGTAAATTGGGCTCATATTGGCGATGGTTGCGGCTTTACGCTTTTCAAACTCGAGTTTGTTTTCGGTGACGGTAGGTTTTATGAGCGTCTGGGCCAGCAGGATGATCAGGTTTTTTTTTCGCCCGGTTTTATCTTCAGGAAAATAGATGTTTGCCTTTTCCGGGACCTGATTGCGTGTATCACGAATATCGTTCAGGGCCTGTATGTTATCTATGCTATGGACTTCTCCTGTAACCAGGTTGCGAATATCGATTCGGGTGTCTTCGTTCAGTGTCAGGTTATCCTTGGATGCGATGATGCGGTTCGACAGCAGGCTGCCCAGGAGTGTCAACAGTTTCCCCTCAATTTCTTTTATAAAGAGTGGGGATCTGAGAAGTTCCAGGCCGGCCTCATCGGTATCCAGATTCAGAGACGCGCTGAATTCACGAGTTAATCCTCCCTTTTTCACTTCGATCTGGGCTTGAAGCTGTTTGTCTGCGGCCTTGAACTTTTCAAATCGCTCCTTAAAGCTGCTTTGTTCCGTCTGGAAATATCGAAGTTTCTCTTGAAAATCAGCCAGCATCTGATTCACCGTATTCAAATCCGCATCCAGTTTCCTCTTTCTTTCGAATCCTTTGACGCTGAGCTTTACTCCTTTTTGGAAGGCTCTCAGCTGGTTTTGCAGAATCCGTCGATATTTCTGGTAAAACGCCAGTTGCTGGGTTATTTCATAGTGGGCTCTGATCGTGGAAAAGTAGTCGAGCCCCAGCATCCTGCCTTGGCTGAGTTGTTCGTTTGCCAGGTCAGAAAGTTGCGAGAGTCCTGAACGGATGCCTTCAAAGGAATGAGAGATGGTTTCCCGGGTTTTGTTCAGAATATTGGGGTCGAAGTCATAAACCGGATGTTGCTCGCTCAGCAGTTTCTCCTGTTTCAGCCGTGTTGAGACCTTGTCAGGTATTAACAGGTCTTCCTTGACTACTAGTGTTTGAAGGATAATGTCTCCCTCTTCATATACAGTCGGGAGAAAGATAACGCTGGGAGATATGAGGTAGCCGATGACAGCACTGATAAGGATCAGCAGGAGGAGTTTCTGAATGTTTTTGCGACTGATACGGTTCCGCATTTGTCTGTTCATGTCGTTTTACTGATAGTACCAGCCCTGCCGCTACGCTGCATTCGGTCGTATTGAGGGCCGGCGGGTTCGGTCAGTCCAGATTTTGATGTCGGGTGAGTGTCACAATTGCCTGGGCCGCTATACCTTCTTCCCTGCCAACAAACCCGAGTTTTTCCGTTGTTGTGGCCTTAACTGAGGCCTGCTCCGGTTCAATCTGCAAGCTTTTTGCTATATTTCCGATCATTTCCGGGATGTAGGGTCCCAGTTTGGGTTTCTCGGCCATGATCACTGAGTCAATGTTACCGATGTGCCAGCCTTTTTGCTGGATCAGCTTGAACACTTTTTCCAGCAGGTCCATGCTGCTGATACCCTTGTATCTGGCATCGCTATCCGGAAAGTACTTACCGATATCACCCAAAGCGAGTGCTCCCAGCATGGCATCGATAATGGCATGAATCAGGACATCGGCATCTGAATGGCCGAGTAAACCTTTATCAAACGGGATTTGAACACCTCCCAGAATCAGTTTGCGCTCTGCCTGCAGTTGGTGCACATCATATCCGATACCGACTCTCATTTGACTTTGCTCCCTCTGCTGAAGGGTTGGTTGTATTTGTTTGTCATTCGGTTTGGGCCCGTTTTAGCTGTCCGGAAAGGTCTGGACCTAAAAGTTCTTAAGCGCCTGTATCGCCTGGGCATAGTCTGGTTTGCCGAAAACAGCAGAACCGGCGACAACGATATCTGTTCCTGCACTGACAATGTCCCGGATGTTTTCAGGGCAAACACCTCCATCAACCTCTATTTCTACAGAAAGTCCTCTCTTTACGATCATCTCTTTCAACTGTTCAATTTTTCGAAGCATACTGCCAATAAATGACTGTCCGCCAAAACCGGGATTAACGGACATGATCAGGATCATATCCAGATCTTCCAGCACCCAATCGACTGCAGAAAGCGGCGTTGATGGATTCAGAGCAACTGCCGGTTTAATACTGGCGTCTCTGATCTGTTGTAACAGACGCTGGAGGTGGATAGTTGATTCTGCATGAACTGAGAGGCGATCGACACCGCTGTCCAGGAATGACTGAATGTTTTTTTCCGGCTGCGTCACCATCAGGTGGGCATCGAACTCAACTCCGTCATGCCGAGGGAGATCTCTGTATATCAATGGGCCAAAGGTCACATTGGGGACGAAAACGCCATCCATGACGTCCAGGTGAATCAAGTCTGCTCCAGCTGCAACAACATCGTCAATTTCCGTTGCCAGCTTGTTAAAGGAGGCGGAGAGAATAGAGGGGGCTACTTTGACCATGGTAAACCGTTTTGTCTGTTAGAAAGAATCGGTGAAAAAATTTGATATCAGCACGTTCAGTTATGATGGACCAGCCCTGAACGAAGAGATCGTGCTATGGTTTGCGTTGCCTTTACCCGGGCATCCGGGTCTTTTCAATTATGCGTAATATTTGTCTATAATAAGCGGATTCAAAAGATGAAGCAAGCCGTTCATTTATCCGCTGTTTTTTGCAGCAGGCAGGCAAACAATCCCATGGTCTCTTCCCCTGGCAGGCACTGAAAAAAGCCTTCCCGGGTTAATAACGACAGATCTGCCTGAATCGGTGAAAATGGAACCTGCTGGAACGTGCCACTGTTTTTTTTCAGAAAGGCCTCGATTACATCCTGATTCTCCTCTTTTTCCATTGAACAGGTCACGTAAAGAAGATGCCCGTTGACCTGTACGACCTTTTTGATGCCATCAAGGATGGAAAGTTGTTTCTGCTGGTTTTGTAAAATGTCTGCTTCCCGTCGTTGCCATTTCAGTTCAGGATGCTTCTGTATAGTCCCGGTTGCGCTGCAGGGGGCATCGACCAATACCAGATCGAACCGGGAAGAAAATGCGGGTCGTGTCGCATCCATTCGCGCAATCATCGCTCGACTGTTGTACGTTTTCCAATTGGAAACCAGTCTTACCAGCCGTTCTTCTGAAAACTCCAGGGCAACCAGAGATTCGATTTCATTGTTGAATCGCCACTCCATATTGAACAGCTTGCCCCCTGGCGCGGCGCATGCATCCAAAACCCGTTTTTTCGGGAGTGGGTTGATCAGGTGATTAACCTGCTGTGATGAAGGGTCCTGTACCAGAAAAGCGCCTTCGGCAGCCCATTTTGTATTAAACAGGCCTGCTGGCTGTTTCAGGGTCAGTCCCCCTTCATGGCGTTTGACAATCTTAAACTGTTCGTCGAGGTCGGTCTCGATGGCTTGTCTGTCAAATGTGGGGTTGAGAACGATCCTGACTTCGGGCATCTGATTATTAGCGTGACAGATCTTTTCGGTGGTCTTCGAGCCGTATTGTCTCTCCCACCGCTTGACCATCCACTGCGGATGGCTTGTCTGAATGGAGAGCGGCTGTTGCTCGAAGCTGGATACGAGCTCATCTTTCTGGCGTATGAATGATCTCAAGTTGCCGTTGACAAATCCCTTGAGTTTCGGTTTTTTTAAAAATACCATCAAGTTGACTGTTTCATTGACTGCGGCATAATCGTGTACTCCAGACAGTAAATCCAGCTGCACCAAGCCCAGC
>JAOZRE010000034.1 GCA_029940215.1 bacterium
ACACCTGGGTAAACACCTCGGACGGCACGGTGCTGATCGACACACTTTTGAATCCGGGAACAGCAAAGCAGATGAAGAACCGTCTGGAAGAGACCGGCGGACCAGTCAAGACTATTGTTTATACACACCACCACGGGGATCATGTCGGCGGGGGCGTGGTGTTTGAAGACAGCCAGCCGGAGGTCATTGCCCACCGTTATCTGCCCGAAAACATGGAAAAATATGAGCGGTTGAACATCCATCGGGCCCGGCTCACGTCAATGCAGTTCAGTATTCCTTTTGATCCCGATCGCAAACGGCCGTTTCTGCCGCCGACCCGTCTCTATGACCACTCACTCGTCTTCTCCCAGGGGGACAAAACCTTTGAGCTATATCATGCCAGGGCTGAAACAGATGACGCTACATGGGTATTTGTTCCCGAAATCCGCACCGCCATTGTCGGGGACCTGATCATTTCCGGCCTGCCAAATATCGGCAACCCATACAAGCCAACACGCTTTGCCATGCCGTGGGTGCGAGCTCTGGAGGAGATAAGGGACAAGCAGCCCGAACTGCTGATCGCCCATGGCGGTCGAGCCGTTTACCTGGGAAAAGAGGTCCGGGAACTGCTGGATATCACCATCGAAGGGATTCACTCCCTGTTGGACCAGGTCTTCGAGGCGATTAACAGCGATGTGCCACTGGACGAAATGATTCATAGTGTTCAACTGCCGGCCCACCTGCGTGACCATCCATACCTGATCCCGCTCTATTCACGATCAGAATTCGCGGTTTATAATATCTATCGCTGGTATCACGGCTACTTCGACGATAACCCGGCACACCTGTTGCCCCGTCCGGACCAAGAGGTCAACCACGAAATTGTTGCGCTGATTGGGAACCCTGAAAAAATCCTTGAACGGGCAACCATACTAAGCCGGGCCGGACAGACACAGCTGGCGCTGCAGGTTCTTGATATCCTGTTCAAGGAGAACCCGGGATTTCCCGGTGCCAGGGAGCTGCACCTGGCCCTGCTGGAAGAGCTGTGCCAGTCGGATAACTGTCTTATGTCCCGCAATACGTGGATCTATTTCATCGAAAAAGACAAAGAGATTCTGGGACGTTAATATGGAGGGAAAAGATGAGACTGCAACCCCTGGTACTCCGTTTGCGAGTGGCAGGTTATGTCCTGCTGCTGGCATCAATGCTTGCCTGCAGTGGCAACCCCGGTAACCCGGTTCGAATGGCTGCAACACCGACTGTCCTCACAGAAGCGCCGGATCCCGGTCTGGATTCCCTGGGAACCTATATCAAGGGATTTGCGGACCGGGAAGAGGTCCCGGGAATCGGTTTGCTGTTAGCCCGCAGGGGACAGATTATCTTCTGGGAGGCCTATGGATCTGCCGACACCGATTTCAATAAACCGTTCCGGAAGGACACGATTGTTTTTCTGGCTTCGTCCACCAAACCGCTTACAACAACAGCGATTATGACCCTGGTCGATGAGGGTCGGCTGTCACTGAACGAACCAGTATCAGCATACCTGCCGGAGTTTAGCCGACTCAGATATGAGAACGGGCAACCCGCGCCGTGTCCGACAATTCGCCAGCTTTTGTCCCATACATCGGGCTGGGCCGGGCTCAGGGAAATGTCGCCGGACGCCACCATGGCCATTCGGGATAACGAACTGACGCTCAAGGAATCAGCAGAGAAGATTTCCAGGGAACCGCTATTGGCAGAACCCGGTACCCGTTTTGCCTATGGCGGACTCAGTTATAATGTTGCTGGCAGAGTGGCAGAGGTCGTCAGTGGAAAGACCTTTGATGTGTTGATTCAGGAAAAGGTATTCAACCCATTGAAGATGACAGAAACCACATTCCGGCCCACACCGTTGCAGGGTGAAAGAATCGCCGGGATCTTCAAACCCGCCCCCTGGGGCGGTCAGCTCAATCTGTTCCGCTTCAATCCCGAGAGGGATAGAACACTGCTTCTGATCGGCGGCGGTCTATACTCAACCGCCAGAGATATGGCCACCTTTCTTCAGATGCATTTAAACCGGGGGCTATACGGCGCCAACAGAATTCTTTCTGAAAAGGCCATCGCAAACATGCAGAAACACCAGATCGGCGACGCGGAACTGGGTTTCGTCCCATTGGAAACCGTCACCAGTTACGGACTGGGATGGATTCGGGACAGCCAGGTTGATAAACAGACCGCACTTCGTGTCAGCCACTCCGGCGCATTCGGAAGCGTAGCCTGGATAGACAGAGAACGGGATTTGATTGGTGTACTCTTTACGCCCATGCCGCTTAGAGTTGCACACCCCATCCATGAAAAGATTCGAGCCAGGATTCGTGACATCATTCCGCCAGGGAAATAACAAGAGTGAACTCCAAACCGTCAACATGAATTAAAAACTATTATGGAATCATCCATCTCAAAACTGAGCCCCAAAGAGATCACCCGGTTGGCTGAAGAAGCCTATATCTTCGCTTTTCCGATCCTCGAAAACTATCGAACCATGGACCGGCTCACAGGAATCAACACCCCTGAAGATCAGCGCAGGTGCTTCAATACCTTACGTAATACCAGCCACTTACTGGGGCCCGAATTCAAGAATATTGTGGCCCCCAACAACGACACCCTCTATTCATCTACCTGGCTTGACCTGAAAAACGAGCCCCTGGTCCTGAGCGTACCGGAAATTCCGGACCAGCGGTACTACGTGTTTCAGCTGGTCAGCATGTACAACCACAATTTCGGGTATGTTGGCGCCCGCACCACAGGCTATTCGCCCGGCGACTACCTGATCACCGGACCCGACTGGAACGGCGTAGCGCCTAACAAGGTGCAACAAATCTTCCCGTGTGAGACCCGGTTTGCCTTCCTGCTCGGACGAACATTAATTGACGGTCCCGAGGACCTGGAACAGGTCAAGGCCATTCAGGCGGGATACCGCCTGCAACCCCTGAGTCAGTATCTGGATCACCCAGCCCCTGTCGCACCGGGTGACAGTCACATCATGCCCTTCGAAAAGGAAAAATCCCTGACCGCAGCGTTTATCACCTATCTCAACACCATCCTGGATAACGCCACTATCCATCCGGATGAAGCCGACATGATTCAGCGCTTCTCTGCAATTGGTATTGGACAGGGAAGTGATTTTGACCATAGTCTGCTGGATGAGAGCACAGCTGCAGCCATTGAGCTGGGTATTAAACAGGCCCTTGAGGCCATCAGTCAAAAGGTGAAAGCCATCGGGCAGTTAACCAATGGTTGGCGGTCGATGGTGGGAACCCATGGCCCCAGGAAAGTGATGGCGGGCCGCTTCCTGATCAATGCTGCCGGAGCTATGGTCGGCCTCTATGGTAACGATGAAGAGGAGGCCAGTAATTTTATGGTTCTTGTGGATGATGAGGGAGACGAACTGGATGCATCGAAGCACAACTACATTCTGCGCTTTGAGAAAGGTAATCTGCCGCCGGTTAAGGCCTTCTGGTCCATCACCATGTACAGGCCGCCTGAAATTCTGCTGGTTGAGAATCCGATTCAACGGTATGCTGTCGGGGACCGAACTCGGGGATTACGATATGGTGATGATGGGTCTCTGGAGATCCATTTGCAGTCCGAATCTCCAGGAGTAGATAAAGAATCGAACTGGCTGCCAACTCCCCCGGGCGCATTTATGATGGCCCTGAGGTGTTACCTGCCGGATACAGAACGGTTTTCTGCCTACGAACCGCCTGGAATTCGAAAGGTGAAATAGCAGCCGCGATAGCCACTGGTAGAAGTCAACTCAAAATAGACATGATGGTGTGTTTATGTGAGCCGGCGGTCAGTCATCTGCCCCTTCACCGTCCAGCAGATTATCCAGGGCCCCGTTTCGCCACAGGCTGAAGACAATCAGCAGGATGGTTTCGTCAAACCGGTTAAAGGGATAAATGTCATAGGTCTTACGGTAGTTGAGGCGGGGCAGATCCGGTAAGCGAGAGCGAATCTCTGCCAGCTGACTCTCGGTCAGCAGGGACTGTTTCACCGCTTCCTCCAGGTATCGAAGATGCTGGCTGAAGGGATCTTCGGACCGTCCGCCCTCTCTGGCAAAGGGAAACCTGAAAAAGATACCGATGGGGATTTTCGGAGCTTTTTTTTCAAAGCCGATGGGGATGATCTCCTGCTGGAAAAAAGGATCTGTTGTTTCTGCCGTGTCGGAAGCTGGTTCTGCAGGCGTCGCCGAACGATCTGCCACAAATTTTTCCGCCCGCTGGCTGATCTGCTCCAGAAACCCCTCTTTTTCTTCCCTGGCCAGCATTCCCAGGGCCGACATTTCTCTAATCTCCGGTTCGATCTGTTTGACAAATGCGTCAACGCCCTGAAGGTCCATGTTTTCGTTCGTCAGGATTTGAGCCAGGCCGCCACAGATCGAGGTCAGGAAATCGCCAATCTGGTTCTGGGCTGTATCCCCCTCAATCCCGCCCTGTTCATGAAGTTTCAGCAGGCGTTCCTCCAAATATCCGGCAATCTGGGCTTTTGTCACGGAACTCCCCGCATCCGGCTTCTGATTCTCCACCAGCTCGGGTGTGACCTCCCGCTTCGTTTCTTCCACGGCAGGCTTATCAACGAGAAAACGGATGACAAGCTGTGTCAGCATCTGGTGCCCCTTCTGTTTTTCTGCACCCAGATACGCGGCCAGCTGTTTTAACTTTGGTTCATTGTTCTGTCGCAGCTGCTTCAAAAGGGCCAGCACCGATACCTCGCCTTTCAGCATCAACAGAGAGTCCAGCAGCAGGCTCATTGAGATGACAGAAAGGGACAGAAAACTCGACATTCTTTGCTGATATCGATTCTCAATGACAGTGGGCCCTTTTCCGGCAAAACCTGTGAAAAGGGGATTATAAAGCTCAATCGAACTAAAGGCTGTTTTCCGGAGAAAGGGGTGGCGACTATCCGGCGCATCCTCTTCTATCAGCTCAGTCAGCCGTTGGCGCTCCTTTTCTTTATCAGGGTATTGATCCCAATACTTTTTTTCCTGCTGTTTCAGTGCCGAAAACAGTCTCAGAAAAATAATATGCACGTAGCCGATAACCGTCTCCGTTTTTGCTCGACAAAACAGATCAAAATAGTAGGTCAGCAGAAATTGAATCAACGCATCAAAATAGAACAGGTTTTCAATCCGCTCTGCCAGATCATCTGTCTTTACCAGGTTGAAAGGAGCCCCGGCCATGATCATGAAATCCCGGTACACTACTTGGGGAACCGGGAGTTTCCCCGCTGTTTTCTGTATGAGGCGGGCATTCAGTTCCTTGATACTCATCCGGGGATCGATATCAGCCAGAAAAGCATCGATATGTGCCTGTGACTCGGGCTCCTGCCAGATAAGCGAACTGAGAACACCCATCAGCAGGTGTCGACTCGACGGTCCTGATTCCGTCACCAGGCTCCAGTCAGACACCAGCCTGAACAGCAATGAGGGAACCGAGTCGACCAGTCGATCCAGGACAGACCATCGCTGGTCCATCTCTTCGGTTCGGCCACCTTCATCTATCGATTCCGAAACGTAGGTGGCAATCCGCTGGCTCAGCACCCGGTCAAACCTCAAATGCGGGTCACTGTTTTCACGACCGGTCACCTGAGCCCAAAAAGCCTCTGACACCCTGTTGTTACAAACTTTCTCCGCCAAAAGGCCAAAACCACTTTTCATCGTTTTCTGATCCATAGTGTACAGCCCTGTTCCAAAGTTCTGCGAAAACTACTTTTTATGCCTGCTCCATCTTTTCGTAAAGGGTTTTCTGCAGCCTATTGATGGACTCAGCGATGAATTGTTCCTGAACTTCCTGAATATCAAATTCAGTCTTAACAGAACTGACTGCGTTTAGCTGCTTCTGATATCCACTTGCCTCATCGGCCGTCATAATCACAAAACTTTCCAATGTTTCCAGCATGATGAGTGCCAGTTCCAGTTTTCTGCCCGCCACCAGGTCAACTCCCTGGAAAATTGTTGCCAGGTTGATTTCAGGGGGACTGGACAGCATATCAAACCCGGCTTCATTTTTCTTGACTGCCATTTTTTTCAGACTTTTTTCGAACGACATGCCAATCTGTTGAAAAACAGATGGTGGCGAGTCCAACTTAATCTCCGCCGAACTGCCCTTGATAAAAACCTCCTTGATGATCTGGCTTTGGATAAAGCGCCACAGCGTGTACGCCTTGTTTCCCTGCTCTTCGATTTTTAAATTGGGAAAGTCCCGTTTTGTCTGCACCAGAATCCAGTTATAGATCTGCTTGGAGAGCAACTCGGAGGAGACCTTTGGATTTTTACCTACTTTCATTCCCAGGTTCTCCATCACCAGTATCTGGATTTTTCTGAAATTCTCTTCGGAGACAATGGATTTATTGCCTTCGAATTCCCGCACTTTTTTCTCAGTAACCACGACTTCGCTAATCCGGGCGTAACGATCGAACAGCAGATCTCTCATTTGTTCCAACAGCGTCAGGTGTGACAGATGCTGTGTCATCAGCCATTGAATCATCGGCAGATAATACTTGTCGAATTCCTCATCAGTAGGAGAGCTGTTCACAAACCAGGGCAGCTTGTTCTCCGGGATCACGCCAATCAAACAGGTCTGCCCGGTTTCACCTTTATCCCTGGCCATGGTTACAGTCCAGGAATTTTCGGAATCGTCTCCGTCTTCTGTGAGATCCCAGCTTTTACCGCCAATCAAGGTCCCCGGCCTCATGGAACTGAACGGGATCCCCATTTTTTCGAGAGTGACATCAGACGAAATCACCACCCAGTAGTGGTGGGACATCTGGTTTGGCGTTACGATATCGGCAGGATAAGCCTGATAGAAGTGCAGCAGGTCAGCGAGCCTGGGAGCCGGTACATCGTTATCCGCCAGTTCCAGCACCTTTATCAGGGTCTGATTTGCTTCATCCAACCGCTGCCGGGTATGATCCGTTCCCCATGAATTGATCAGTTCTCTGATAACCGGTGAACCCGTCTTGTTGAATCGAATCTCACCCACATGAATCTGTGCCCGCCCCATAATTCTTTTATAGTAGGCCTTGAACCCCTGATTGATAACGGTCAGGCAAGACTCGATGGTTTTTTCGTCAGCCTTGGACGTTTCATGCTTTTCATCCTCAAACAGGGAAAGTGTTTTAATCTTTTCGAGGAAGTGCTGCATCTTTGAGACCGATGCATTAAATTCATTCTCACAGGTCGCTGTCAGCTGAGCAATCTGCTGGGTAACCTGGGCCATGACCCTATTGGGGTTTTTAAACGCGAACTGGTCATTTATCGCTTTTGTATAGGCGTCCAGGTTAAACTCGTGTTTCTTCACTTTCCTGCCGAAGAATCGCGCAGCCTTCAGCTCTTCCTGATTAACGTCACCGGCTTTGGCCTTCACCTTCGTCAACATGAACTTTCTTTCAATGGACCGCAGCAGGTTACTGACCCGCATCTGGTAAATCCAGGGATTAAACAACTCTATCTCACCAATACTGATTGGCAATTTGTCAGACGGCAACACCTTTACCAACTGCCCACTTAAGGTGTTCAGCCAGGCCTTCCAGATCATCTGTTTTTTGAACGCAAACTGCTGGTCTGTCACCTTGAACCGATTCCGTGGCAATTTTTTATCCAGAACTTTTTTCAGAATATCAACCAGATTACTGACACTCCGGGGAAGGTTATCCGGCCATCTGAGCCCGAATGCCGCGTGAAGAAACCGCATGATCTCCGACCAGCTTTCAGGGTCCCACTCTTTTTCCTCCTGCTGATTCAATGACCCGGCTATCAGCTGAATATTGAGCGAATGGAGGCTGGTATTGATCTCTTCCCAGAGGTTTTTCTGGATCTGGCTGTATTTAAACAACCGCTCCTGCACCTCCAGAAACAGGTGGTAGTAGATTTTCTTCTCCTGGGTAAACTCACTGTCCTTGATATTTTGTTTTTTAAAGCTCCGGATAAACAGTTCAAGGGGAATCTTAACCACCAGGCTGTCCGCCCTAGAAGATATAGCAATCGTAGCATTTCGAATCGACTCCCGATCAATGATCCCCTTATCCCCCACCATCACCGGAGCCTGCAATTGCAGGATCTTTTTGGTGTTAACAATCACATCTGCCTGATGGTTACAGATCAGAAACAGGTCTTTGCCCTTTGCGCCCTGGACAATGATCTCAGCCTTGGGTGCAAAAATGCCGAACTGAATTTTATTCATCAGATATCGACCCAGAATTTCCAGAAACATCCGGGTCAATGGATATTGCTTCAGCAGCATTTCCGCTGCTACCACCACTTCGGGGCCAATGCTTTCCAGTTTATAGTATTTGTTCTTCTCAAATGACATAAATTCCGCACCTGAATAGTAAGACCGATTTCTGTTACACGAAAACTGTGCCTACTCTGCCACAACAATGGTAAAAAAACAATAATGTACCGGTACCTCAACGCTAAACATTGAGTCCAGGTGAGAAAGTGCCGGGGTGACGAATAGTGTTGGAAGGGGAGTCTGAATGGTGCTGGGGCTTTGGTGGAAAGGGTTACTGCGGCGGTTTTTCTGTCGAACCAGTGGATGTCACGCTGTCCTTGCTCCAGGTAAGAAATATAATACCTGCGATCATGCCAGCTGCGGTTATCAGGAGAATGCCCTCACTGAACCTGAGGAACATCAGGCTGCCCACGCCAAAGCAGAAACAGTAAACAGTGACCGCCCCCAGTATCCAGTGCAGAACTGCGCGACCAAAATTGTGATTCCATCCAATATCGGGAAATTCCCGGTAGATGGGACCCCAGAAGGTCGGGAAGGGTCTGACCTTCTCGCAGAACTGCTTCAGGTGCATCTTGTCCGTCGGCTGTGTTAACAGACAGACCGTAATCCAGGAAACCGTGCAGATTCCCACCACCACCAGAAAACGATACTGCCAGTCCAGGTGCGGGATATGGTCCCAGTACCCAACAAACTTACCAAATTTCGGGGCGAGCAGGGTGCTGAAAATACCGGACGCCGCCAGAGCCGTGATTTCAGCAACGGCATTGACACGCCACCAGAACCAACGAACCACTATCAACACACCATAACCGGCTGTCAACATGGACATGTAGTACCAGGCATCGCTGACGGAATCGAGATTGTAGGCCACCAGCAGTGCACAAAGCAGCATCAGAACTGTGCTGACCTGTGACGCCCTGACATAGTGCTTTTCAGTTGCATCCTTCTTGATGAACCGGCGATAAATGTCGTTCAGAATGTAGGAGGCCCCAAAGTTGATATGGGTATCAACAGTGGACATGAACGCTGCCATCAAGGAGGCCATCATGATTCCCAGAAATCCTGCCGGCAGGAGCTTGACAATCAACATTACATATCCAGCCTCAGCCATCTCCAGGTCGGGATAGACAACCAGAGAGACCATGGCGGTGAAAATCATCGGCCAATAATTGAAACCGAACGCCACCACCGCAAAGAGCATGGTGGAGAAAGAGGCGTGTTTTTCGTTTTTGGAGGCGATGATTCGCTGCGTAATTGCCGGAGGCGGGTTTCCCCACCACTTCAAGGTCATGAAGACAATGAAGGTTACAAAAAATGGAGTCCCCATTGAAGGGATAAACCGAAGATGTTCGGAAGCTGTCTCCACACCATATCGAGCCACAAATCCAGAAATGACATTATCAATTCCCCCGATATGCTGCCAGGCAAATACCGCTAACATTATCGAACCGATGGTGCCGATCACAAATTGGATCAGGTCAGTGGCGGCAATTCCCCACAAACCCGACGCGGTAGTATAAAGGAGGGTAAAAACCAGGAGCAGAGCCAGCAGCAGATCGGGGTTGAAATCAGGAACAACGACACCGGCAACTGTCCAGACAGCTTTGATGATCCAACCAAGGGTAATGGCATTGGCAAAAACGCCGAAGTAAATCCCCTTGAAGCCCCTCAAAAAGGCTGCGGATTTTCCATCGTAACGGAGTTCGATCAGTTCCGCTGTTGTGATAATCTGGGAGCGTCGCAGCATCGGGGCAAAGAGAAAGGCACCCAACGCCCCGGCTCCACCCATTACAAAGGACCAGGCATACCAGACCCCTGGAATACCATCTTTGGCGATCAGGCCGGTGATACCCAGCGGTGTGTCGATGGCAAAGGCCGATGCGATCATCGTCATTCCAGCCAGCCACCAGGGCAGCGATCGTCCGGAAACAAAATAGTCATCAACACTTTTCAGCGCCTTTCTGGAAAAATAAAGCCCCAGCAGGACGGTAAAAATAAGGTATCCGGCAACGATAATCCAGTCGATCGTTTCCAAAGCAGGTTTTCCGGTTGTTTCAATGCGGTAATGTTCAGAAAGTGTAAGTCTCCATAATTTTAGGGGAAATTGCAACCGCTTTTTCCACCGAATGCTAATCTAACCCCGGCCTGCCAGTTGATTTTCTACCGATGATTCCATAACGATCAGCAAAATCCGGGGCCCTCATCCATCACCAGAGAGTTTATCCGGCCTTTATGATTGTTTTTACTGGTTATTTTTGCCATATCCCAGACGCCGACCACCTTGACAATTCCTGGATAAATGGTTTATTTCTTAGCATCAAACAATTAACACCTGGAGAAAGAGATATGACAAAAATTGGAATCATTGGTGGATCAGGACTCGACGATCCGGACATTCTAAAGGACGCCAAAGAACTGGTGGTCAACACCCCCTACGGAGAGCCCTCCTCTCCATTAGCAACCGGCCTGATAGATGATGTCGAAACTGTCATTCTGGCCCGTCACGGCAGGCAACATCAGTACAGCCCAACCGAGGTTAACAGTCGGGCTAATATTCAGGCTCTCAAAGATCAGAACGTTACCCACATCATTGCTACAACAGCCTGCGGGAGCCTCAGGGAAGAAATCGACCGGGGCCATTTTGTCATTCTCGACCAGTTTATTGACTTCACCCGGCATCGTCCCACAACCTTTCATGATTCCTTTGCAAACGAGGCTGTGCATACAGCCATGGCAGACCCATTTGATGCTGAACTGCGGACAGCCCTCTTTCAAGCCGCCCGGGATTTGGATTTACCCGTGCACAATGGCGGCACCGTTGTCACCATTGAGGGCCCCCGCTTCTCCACCAGAGCGGAATCCAACATGTTTCGGATCTGGGGAGCAGACGTGATCAACATGTCTATCGCACCTGAAGCAGTCCTGGCTAATGAAGCCGGAATCCCCTATGCTGCCGTTGCCATGTCAACCGATTATGATTGCTGGAAAGAAGACGAAACGCCCGTTACCTGGGAAGAGATTCTCGCGGTATTTAACGAAAACGCGGACAAGGTTAAAAAACTGATTATCAGCACGATCCCTCGAATATAAGGAGAAAGGAGATGAATTTAAAAGATAAGATACGATCCATACCCAACTGGCCCATCGAAGGGGTTATTTTCCGGGACATTACAACCGTTCTGGAAGACCCGGATGCCTTCAGACATGCCAATGACCTCTTTTATGAGCGGTACAAGGACCAGAAAATAGACAAGATCGTGGGGATCGATGCCCGGGGATTTATCTTCGGTGCCGTACTGGCCTATAAACTCAATCTACCCTTTATCCCCGTTCGAAAAAAGGGAAAGCTGCCCTATAAAACCATCAGTGCAGAATATGACCTGGAATATGGGAAAGATACGGTTGAGATGAACGAAGACGCCATCCAGAGCGGGGACCAAGTGCTGATCGTGGACGACCTGATTGCAACCGGCGGAACCATAGCCGCCGCCATCGAATTGGTCCAACAACTGGGTGGCATTGTTGCCGAATGCTGCTTCCTGGTAGAGTTACCGGACCTTGGGGGAAGAAAGAAAATTCCGAACATCCCCATCTTCTGCCTGATAGAATTCGAAGGGGACTAGACCCGCTCAGGCCACACTGACCGTATAACGGAAACGACCATCCAGCTCAAGATCCAGACGGTCTCCGGAATTCAACTGGCTGACACCAGCCGGTGTTCCAGTCAGGATCACATCACCAGGCATCAGGGAGAAAAAAGCGGACATATAAGCCATCAAATCCAGGATGCCGGTTATCATCAGCTTTGTACTCTCCTCCTGCTGAACTGCCCCGTTGACAAGCAGTTTCAACATCGTATCCTGCGGGTTGGCCAGTTGCTCCTTCTTTACAAACGGCGAGATGGGACAGGAACCGTCAAATGCCTTGGCCTTCTCCCAGGGCAGCCCTTTTTCCTTGAGCCCCTGTTGAATATCCCGCAACGTCAGATCCAACGCTATCCCGAAACCGGCAATCGCCTTGTCCGCAGATTCCCTGTCTCCACAAAAGAGCTTCTCTCCCACCAGCACCGCCAGCTCAGTTTCATGATGGCAGTTATGACTGTAGGCCGGCACAATAACAGGCTCGCTGAATGGTTGCAGTGATGTCGCCGGCTTGATAAATAGAATGGGCTCGGTCGGCACCGGATTATCCAGCTCCTTGATGTGATCCACATAATTTCGGCCCACACAAACCACCTTCCCCGCAGGTAACTGGCACGGCGTCCCATCTTCAAAACTGTGTTGATATGTCATTTTTTCCCCTGTTTCATTTTAACTGGAAAAGCCGCCAGCACGAATTCCGTCTGGAACCGGATATACTCCTCGATGGAATGCTGTTGTGACAGGTACCAGCGCCTGAAGGTCCACATATGCCCGATAATGGTAATGTTGTTTGCCAATAGATCGAATTCACCATCAGATATCCCTTCCAGCTTTTCAGTTGTGGCAATCCGTTTCAAGGCATCCACTATCATCTGTGTGATGCCAATCTCATTTTCCAAAACCCGCCGCTTCCACTGCGAAGGCAATGATTTGGTCACCTGGTACATCAACTGAATCTGCTCCGCCATCCGATTACACACCATCAGAAACTCGCGTATGAGCTGTCTGAGAGCCATCAATCCACTCTCAGCATGATCCAGCGCCGAGGTAACCCCCCGCTCCACCTCATCATGAATGGACAGACAAACCAGGTAGAGTATATCCTCCTTGGAGTTGACATACTCGTACATCGAACCCACAGAAAACCCAGCTGCCTTCGCTATCTGCCGCGTAGTTGTCTTGTGAAACCCATTTGCCACAAATAACGGAACAGCCGCTTCAATGATCTGACCCCGTCGTTGGGTGACCAGATCCTGGTTCTTTACCTGAGTCGGTACCTCATTCGTAACACCTCTACTTTTAGTCAAAATACTCCCCTTGAAGGCTGTTTCTAACTTGTCCATACCACCGGCAACCCACGGCAGGTAAATCTTCGACTGAACGCTCAGTCACTATGTTTTCTGATTGATCCGCCTTTGTCAATCTTTCGAGGTGCTCCATTGGATTTGGGGGGTATTCATCCGCTGTCAGCTGTCAGCGGGGATTATCCATCCAGTCATTGGCGTAAACCCCCTCATCTATTAAGGAGTCTGAGCTTTTAGCCCCGCATTCTGAACCAGAAAGCTTTCTCGTGATAAACAGAATTCAAAAATAAAGCTTTTGAATTTCAAAAACCATGCTATGGCAACACAGTCTGCCTAAGAGCGAATTTGGAGTTTGATAAAGATAAGACTCAGTTTACAGATCAACCTGAACTGACTCTTTCGAGCTCAATCTGCGCAGGAGCGCAGGGGGTCTTTATCGGGGCTTCCCCAAAGCTTTACTAAAATCTACAACACGAGGTCAAAATGAAAAATGAAGAAAATGGTAGTCATTGGGTCGACCTTCCGGAGGGTTATACGATTTCAGAAAATGATGTCGATATCGACCTGCTTTTTAACCGGCTCATGCAATATGGGGTGTGGGATAAAAAACGGGCCGATATGCTTTTACCCGTAATAGATCACATCAAGGACATTTGGCGGGTCCTCCTTGAACATCCGGACCTGTTTCGATTGGTGACCTGTCAAAATGAGGATGGGAGCAAATGGTCCCACCACATGATTTGCAGGGTGACTCAAAAAGGCAGTCTTCTCCAGTGCTTGATGGCTAACTGCCATGAAGCCCCGACACCTATGGTGACATACGTCCTTGATAAGTGTAAGGGCTCGGCAGTCACAACCTGGTACCTTCCAGCAACAGGCGACGAAAAACCGGGTTTTTCTGAACGGATGATGGGCATGCGTGCAAGGGACCGTATACATAAAAACGTTTCGGATAAGCTCTGTGATACCGTCGAGCATCATTATATGTTCGTAGAACCTGATTACACCACAAGTTCCCGGTCTCAGGTTGCCGTGGAGCCTGTTTCTGACTGCAATTATGCTGAATTCCTTGAATTCATCCAGCATAATGCAGGTGAGATTTACGTCAAGACTGAAGGGTTTGATGGGGGTGACTCTTACCTGCTTGAACTTAATGAGGAATTCAGAAGCATCGGTATGTCGCGCAGGCGTCACATGTACCTGGCATACATTAAAGGGTCATCTACACCCATGGCGGCGCTGGTCGCTAATACCGGGCCGTTTGCAATGAATTTGCGCTTCCTCGAAAAAAGGTCAGAGTTATTTGTTTCAGGGGATCTGCCAAAGGCCCACCTTGCAGACCTGTGCGGAGAGCTGATTAAGGCCGCTTCAGCACACTATGAACCGGTCGAACCCGGGTTCATTCCCATTGTTACAAAAGAGTATGGTGCCGAGGGTCTCAAGCACCATGGCGCCCGACTACACACACTATATCACCAGCACCTGGCGGTCCCTGAGAATGAACTTCTGGTCGACTACCACCTGAATCTCCTGCGACTCAGGTATGAAAAGATGAAAAAGATGATGCAGCAGTAATATCCTGCCCCGCTGCAAACTGTGGGGCATCGGGTGTGTCAATCCGATCTTCAAAGAGATGGCACACCCCCTTAAATGGTGGGGAAAACCCTGTACTTCACAATAAACCTAAAACAGAGGCTAAAAAATGAAAGCTGATGATTATATTATGGCCAGCACTGATAATAAAGAGGCTGAACGTTTAATGTTACAGGTTGATTCTGACAAACTGGTTGAAAAATACATATCTCCGGTGGTTTCGGCAGGCCCGCTAACCAATCTCTATATGAAACGCCGTTTTCTCGAGATAGGGCCCGGTCCAGGTCATATCACCCAGTCCATTACAGTCAAGCATCCGGAGTTGAGCATCACAGCGATAGATATTAATGCTGAAAGGCTCCGTATGGCGGAAGAACAGACTGCTGAATTTGGCAATGTCGAACTGAAAGTCGGCGATGTAACTAACCTTCAGGAGCCACAAAGCTCATACCAGTACGCGTTTATCCGCCTGGTCCTTGAGCATATGAAGGCTGAACAGCAGCAGGTCATGGATGCACTTTACGGCGTTCTGGAGCCGGGAGGCAAAGTAATCGCACAGTCTGTTGATCATGGACTTGGCATCCATTTCCCGGAGTCAGATTTCTTAGCGGAGATAAAACAGACTTTGCACAAATCGCTGAGAGCCAATAACTATGAACCCAACACGGGACGTTTTTTAAAATCCCTGGTCCAAACGTCAGGTTTTGTCCTTGACGGAGAGCCACAAGTTGAGCTTTACAAGCTCTATTCCCATCCGGTTTCTGCTATAGAGCTCAGAGCCTATGAGCTGAAGCTTGAAATTGGATTTCCCATGTTCGCACAGGCCTTCGGTGACATGGAAACCGCAATGCAGGCTCAGCAGTATCTTCTGGACTATGTAAAACGGCCTGACACACTGTCATATACCATCTTGGTGACAGTCGTTGCTCAAAAGCCCGCATAGTCTCTCACTGGTTCATCACCCAACCAGCTCTCGGGAAAGTGATGAACCCTTTTTCCTTCATGCAGTGCAGCTTATCCCCCTTTAGCTAAGATCAAATGAAACGACTGCTGAGAATCAGGGATCCTCCAGTATAACAGGTTGTTTTTGAGACTCAGGAAGGCTGAAACTGAAGACTGCGCCTCCAGATTGATGGTTTTCTGCCCAGATTGTCCCAGAGTGATCTTCGATGATTTTTTTTGAGATGGACAGCCCCAGCCCTGTCCCGCCATCATTTTTCTTGTTCCTGCTGCTCTGGACGAATCGATCAAAAATAAGTTCTGTTTCGTCTTCGGGTATCCCGACACCCCGATCTCTGATCGAAAATTGATATTCAGCGTTCTTCTTCTCAATTGAGATATCGATCGTGTCATTTTGGTTCGTAAAACGAATAGCATTGGCGACCAGGTTCCTAATCACCTGGATTATTTTTTCAGCATCCATGTCGAGCAGGTCATTGAAATCGGGCGGATTGAACCTGATGGAGATTGACCTGGCGGCACGAATACTATCCATCTCTTTAATAACAAATGATGTGGCAACAGATAACCGTTCCTTTGTAAAGTTGTACTTGATCCCGTTTGCCTCAAGTTTTGACAAATCCAGGAGGTCATTGATCAGCCTGAGCAGCCTATTGCCACTTGTGGTGATTTCCGCGAAATAGGAGAGGATTTTTTCCGATGTGATGTTTTTGAAGCGACTCACCCCCAGGCCAGCATAGCCAAGAATTGATTGCAGCGGGTTCCGTAGTTCATGAGTAACATGCGCTAAAAAGTCTGTCTTTGCCTGGTTTGCCTTTACGGCAACCTCAAGATCCCGCTCAGTTTTTTCAAGCAGGCGACGGTCTGTGATATCCAGGACCATACCCTCGGCGAAGACTTTGTGTTCAGCTCTATCATCAAGCGATTGATTTTCTGTGGGGACCTGAATGGATACCGTTGCATAAAACAGATCTCCGTTTTTTTTGATGAACGGTACTTCATAATTAACATACCGCTGGTTGTCGATCAGCCGCTTAACGCTCATTTGAAAATCGGAGTTCTGTTCAAACAGCTCTTGAATATTAACAGCTGATGCCAACATGTCCTCAACGGATTCATAACCGAATAGATCAGCCAGAGCAGGATTGGCAAAAATCAGTTGGTTATCTCTGGAAATCTGAAAAATGCCTTCAACTGCATTGTTAAATATCTGGTTAACTCTCCTCTCCGCTTTTTTGAGCGTCTCAATATAGAGTTGTTTATTGGCGATAGCGGATTTTTGAGCAAGGAGCCGCTCATTTTTGATGGTATTAATGCGGTCCGCCAATCCGACGGATAACAGCAGGACTTCCGCTGTACTGCCCCAATGGACTCCCCAGATGGTAATCACATTTTGCGGCAGCACGCCGGCGTTTTTAAGCAGAGTAATAAGTGAACCGGTTAATAAAAAGATCATGGCCACAAAATAAAATTTCGCAGAACGCGATTGATTCCGGATACTTATGATACTGATCCAAAATAAAAGTAAGGTTGCAGTGATCTGGCAGTACAGTGCGATTTTCAAATTCAACATCATACCCAAAAACTGGGATAAAATAATACCAAACAGGACAAAATAGCCAATAGTTATCAGTATTTTATCCAGCTTTGGAGCATGGATTTTCGTTTCCAGAAATGAGCGGGAAAAACCCAGGTAGGTTAAAATGATGACATTCCAGAGCAAAATACTATTGACGCTGAACCACTGATTTGCTTTCCAGAAGTATTGATAGCCTATTCCATCAGCACTGAGCTGATACAGGATCATAGCACCCAAAAAGATCACATAGTAAAAGTAGCTTTTGTCTTTTAAGGAGATAAAAATCGTGAAGTTGTAAATAAGCAGAGCGAAAAAGACGCCATAAAATATACCAAGAATGAGTCGCTCCAGATCCACTTTATTGATAAAGGCGTTCGACTCCCAGAGTGTTAACGGAAAGCTCATCGGGCCTCCGTTTTCAAACCGCATGAAAAGCCTGGTTTCACTCATGGGAGCAAACGTGAAGCTGAACATATGATTACGACTGCTGACTTCCTGCTCTGTTCGTCTCAGCTGCAGTCCACCTGTTTTTTTGGAGAATCCTTTTTCATCAGCCATATGGTAGATTGTGATGCTCTTCATAAACGGGTGAGCAAGTTCAAGCAGGAGTTCTTTTTTTGTCTGCAGTGGATTTCTGATGACAACATGGGCCCAGTAGACAGAGTTCGTATAACCAAAACTGGGATTCCTTTTTTCAAGTGGTATAAACTGACCGGCCTGCAGAGCTTGCTTGATTTTCTGAAAGGAGAAATCCCCCTTTTTATCTTCATAATAGCTCAAATTCGGTCCCAGCCTGTATTGGACCTGATCGGAGTTCAGAACAACAGGCTGAACAGACGAGGCATCAGATGTTGGAGCTGACAAAAGCACCAACAGTAATAACATCAATCCCAATCCGGATTTTTTAATCAAACCTTTTCGCATAACTTTTTGAACTTGTTTCGATATGCTCTATAAACAACAAAATTTCAATTAGTTAACCGCCATTTCATATGATTTTAATACTCTTCCATCTTATCACGCTTATCCATATGTGTCTATTAGCGACTTCAGGGAAGTTGTTCGAATGACAATGTCACTCCCTTTTTTCCCGATATTGTCAGAAGTCGCTCAAGGCTATCTTTTCCGAAGACTACCGGCACATGACCCTATCAGTGTTTCAAACCAGCTTCAAACCTCTGCACCGGGCTGCCTGCTTCCTGCGATTTGCCAGTTTAAGCAGAGCTTGCTATAAGTGTGAGAATTTAAATAACCACCTGAATTCAAGGGGTTTTCATCTAGAAAACGAACAATGTTTTTACAACTGTATTTTGAACGATAATGAGTAGGAAAAAACGAGACGCAGACGGCGTATTAGCCGTTACCATTTCCCGCCTTCTAGAATCGGATGAGGATACTATCGCAGATGAACTTATCTACTATTGTGCTAGCGATAATAGCTTTGATAAAGGCGTTTTGAAAAATCTACAGGATATATATAACAGACAAAAGCAGATGCAGCGGATGCCAAAAACCGATTTGCTTATTTTACTGAATCAATTTGCCAGTTTCTATAATCTATTGAAAACCTCGAACCTGAAAAACGGCTTCAGTCTACACCAGATGTACTACATACCGAAACTCGATGACAGTGATAAACAGGATTTAAAAACCATCGGTTTACCGATAAAGGTTATCAAACTGCTTGATTCAATTCCCAAACAGAAAAAATTTCCATCATACGAGCTGCATGGATTTGTGAAATATATTGATCGCAAGATGACAGATAATAAAGTTACCCTCTTAAGTGATAAACTCATGTCGACATTACTTGACTATATTTCCAACAAAATTGCGAGCTTGGAATACCATAAAGATTCAGAAAAAGACGATCAACTTAAAGAAATTACCGTAAAATCCCACTTTCTTGAAACATGCATAGAATACCTTGACAAAGGGGACTGGAGAAGAAACTGGTTGAGTAAAGCGCCCAATAAAAATTCATTTGTCCATGGGGATGGCAGTAAAAATGCAGGGATTACTGTTATCAATCCTCGTCACAAAGACGACATGAAACTGTCGATAAATGCAGCCAAAGAGTATTGGGAAAAAAGGCGAGACCAGAGGTTTAACAGTATACGGTGGACACATATCAAACGTAACCGGGATGAAAAGAACTGGTATATCTACGTGCCACCTTATGTCCACAGGCACGTGCACCCAAAATGGGATCCGGAATACGATAAGATGGTCACAATGAAAAAAATAGGACCCATGAAAGTCGCCACTTTTCCAAATGAAAATGAAGGAACACCGGCAAATATTGCCAATTATCTCGGTTGGCTGATCTTAAACAGTCAACTGGCTTTTTGATAACACGGTAAAAACAATGACTGACTTTAAGAATCTTAAAGAAGTGCTTGAGCACACGACACACCAGGGGCCTCCACCAAACAGAACCAGAAAGCCAAAGAAAAAAACTGAAAAGGCAGCAACCGGCATAGACACTGCCCCTCGGGAAGAACCTGATGCTGATTTCGAAAAGACCCTGCTTAAGGTTCTTGAAAAAGGCGAAAAGTTAAACCCGCAACAGCTCGAGTATATCGACCAGCAACTGGCAACCAATCAGATTTTCAGGAAGAAGTACCAAAACGCCCATGAAGCTTTATTAAAAAAGAAAAGGCTTGAACTCCGACGGAAAAAGGCTAAGGCCATCAAAAAGCATATCTCTGAAAACAATCCAGAACTATACGAAATTCTGCAGCAACGGAAAAAAAAAGTCCGGAAATTAGATACTGACAAAAAGTCCGAAGGAGAAAGAGGCAAACCCCTTAAGTTCAGGGTTTCAAGGGAAATAGCGAGGCAAAGAGTCACCGCAGCTGAGTGGAGAAATATTTATAAGACAGTGCACTTACTTGAAATCAGCCAGAAATCAGCCCTACCTGGAAAGGCTGCTGACACAAATAAAGCAGCCCCCCCGCGGACCCCCATTTACACAACGAATAAGATCAAAAAAGATGACCATATCAGATCAGGAACATTGACCATAAAGACGTTGAACAGATCTGGTTCCCTTTCAGGCTCCTTAAGACTGTCCAGTAAGGCAAAATCAATCGCCCTGCTTTTATCCAATGGTACAAGAATAGATCTGGCATCTGATGAAAACAGGAGAGTCAAATTTGATGATATCGAACTTGTTGGAACAATCAATATGACTCAAATTTTCTATATCATCCCGGATTAGACAGCCCAGGGGCAATTAACAGATCACTTAATCATCTTCACCATGCCTTCTTGTTTTCCTGATTCAGGAAACAGTTATTTTGTGATTGATTGACCAAATCGTAGCTGCTCCTTCTAATCTGGTTTTCGCTTTTTATATTGAAACCTTTTATCACTGAATCCAGCAATGGTGAGTTCTCACCGCTATTGGAACACAGACGCCTTAAGGTTTTGAGTTCCGTTTTTAACATCTCCCGGTTCAAAGGGGTCTCATCAACCAGCAGCTTGATCCGGTAATACACATAGTCAATCAGTACCGCCTTCAATGTGTACCCCCTGGAAACCGTTTCTTCATCCATAAGGAAACTCAGATCTGACAGCATTTTGTATAGTTTGGAGTGTTTATCCAGCAGGGCCCAGTTCCGGTTTTCTGCTGTAGCCATCTGAATATCGACTACCAGCTTTTGAATCATCATTTCAGCAAGCTGTTCTGTGTTATTCCCATCTTCTTTTGTTAAAGCATTTCTGAGTTCCGCAAGACTGTCCAGTTTGCTCTCCATGACCAGGAAAGGCACTTTTGACTTCTGTCTGTTTTTATCAATGAACGTCTGGCCTAATGCAATTATTTCATCCAACTCCGGAATTAGATCCTGATTGGGAACATATGAATTCTTGATATTTGAAATAAGAAGATCTGCTTGCATATCCCCGGTCGTTTCAATCAGTTTTATGATATTTTCGATATTGCGCCTGTTTTTTACAGAATCTGAAATAATATGTTTGATGTGGGGTATCAGGTGTTCGAACTTTTTTTTGATTGTGCCGAATCGGTCTCTATCACTGGTCTCTGTGATTTTCAGCTCATGCTCGAGGGTTCCCATGAACAAATCTGAAACAATGTGACTGACCTGATTTACATTATCGTTCCCGAGTCTGTCCCGTTCCATGAGTTGCACCTCCATTTTGGTATGCATCGCATTATACCTTCCCCAGGCGCCATCACGCTCAGCCAGAAACTGAAACGCCGTTTTTAAGTTCTCATCTAAGTTGGTGATGAGTTTGACGACATTTTTCACGGGGAGAACATCCTGATCTTCATGCTCATAAATCCGACCCAAGCCGGGCTCAAGCATCGTCAAGTCAAACGGTTTATAAGGAGCAATGCCTGAACCGATAGACAGCAGGGTGTTAACCAATTGGCCTGCCTCATTTTCTTCTCTTTCTTTGTGTTCTTCATCCGAAAGCAATGTCTCGATCTCGGTGGGGCCACCGATACTTTTTTTGAAAATGCCATCAATCATGGCCAGTTCAAACCAGATCTGAAACAGAGTCTGGTCATTTTCATAGTCCAGAATGTCGACGTTATCTTCTACCAGTGTATTTCTACTTTCATATCCTCCATTTTTATAGTTGCTATGCGGTAAAACAAAAGTCTTATGTATATTTTTTACAGGCTTCTGGTTTTTTACAGCATTATACTTGGCCTTAACACCGGACACCTTAATTTTTTCGTGACCTTTGTTTCCGGTTCTGCCTA
>JAOZRE010000280.1 GCA_029940215.1 bacterium
CGACCGGACCATCTCTTTCGAAGCGGTTCAGAACGGTCTGCAGGCTGAAAAGGCGGGAAGAGCTCTGGGCCGGTTTCATCAGCTCACGTCAAATCTCGATCCCGGCCTGCTCCATGATACCCTGCCCGGTTTTCATCACACCCCTGGTTACCTGCAGCGATACGATCAGGTTCGGCAGGCAGCGGAAGGGGATCATGCCCTCGACACCCTTTCGGAATATTGCGCCGATGTTATTTCCGCAAACAGGGAAACAGCCGATATTCTGGAGGATGCCCATCGGGCCGGACAGCTTCGTATCAGGACCATCCATGGAGACCCGAAGATCTCCAACATGTTGTTCAGTGCAGAGAGCGGAGATCCGGTCAGCATGGTTGATCTGGACACAGTCAAGCCCGGTCTCATACAATATGACATCGGCGACTTTTTCAGGTCCAGCTGCAACCCGGCCGGGGAAGAGACAACCGATCCTGAAGCAGTTCGTTTTGACAACCTGTTGTTCGAGGCTGGATTGGCGGGCTATTTTTCAGAAATGGCGCCCCTGCTGGGAAAGGGGGATATCGAGATGATCTTCGATGCCATTCGGCTGATGACCCTGGAGTTGGGACTCCGGTTTTTCATAGATTTCCTGGAAGGAGATATCTATTTCAAGGCCCAACACCAGACACACAACCTGATGCGAGCAACCGTCCAGTTTAAACTCCTCGAGAGTATCCTTGAAGGGGAGCGTGAGATCAGAGCGGTTATTGATCGAATTGCAGGGTGATACAATCACAAATCTCAGAAGAACCAAACTCCCCCTTTCAAGGGGGTCGGGGGGATTTACTACACGGCAGAGCCGTTTGTACTTGTCCGGGCCCAGAGGACCCGGTTTTTACTGATAAAATAAATACAAACAGAAGAGACAAACAAAAATGATCAACCAGAAATCCAATATCATGCTGATCGGCATGCCCGGCGCGGGTAAAAGTACCATCGGAATCCTGCTGGCAAAACACGCTTCCAAGAATTTTATCGATACCGATGTGCTGATCCAGGTTAATCATGGAAAAGGATTGCAACAGATCGTCGACAAAGAGGGCTTCCAGGCCTTGAGAAAAATAGAAGAGGAGGTGCTGCTATCGATGAAATGCGTCGATTTCATCATTGCGACCGGCGGGAGCGCCGTCTACAGCGACAAAGCCATGAGTATGCTCAAGGAGGACGCCATCACCGTGTTTCTGGACGTTCCCCTTGATGAGCTGCAGAAACGAGTCGGCAATTTCGACTCGCGAGGCATTACCAAGCGCCCGGATCAGACCTTTGAAGACCTTTTCCAGGAGCGGCTGAATCTCTATAACACTTATGCCGATATCACCGTTTCCTGCAATCGGCTCAACCAGGACGAGGTAGTAGACCTGATTATGGAACACATCAATCAAAAAGCCTGAGTCTGTATTCAGAACTTTTCCAGAGCCGAGGGGGTTTTGATTCAAAATGCTCGAAAACAGGACGTTTTCGCGCAGCTCCAGGGATGGATTCATGCGTATTTTGAATCGAAATCCCCTCGGCGGCGGCACCCAATGAATAGTTGCAACCCTGAGCGACCCCTTAACCCCCGATCAAGTCCTTAACGCTATCCATCCCCTTTTCCAGAATCCCCTTCGGTTGTTCCCCGATCAACTTCAAAACCGGTGTTGGCAAGTACTCCCGCGCCGCATCGTTCACCGGCGGAACCAGCTTGATCATCAAAATAATGGCAATCAACAGGATAATAATCCGCATAATATTCTTATTGTTCATTTTTATTTGTGTATATTTTCAAATGATTATCCAGAATTCTGGAATTAGTTGTCTGCTTCACCCCAAACTGCTTCCGTAGCGACTCACGACATTTCCGAAGTTGAGGGTATTATAGTTGTTTCATATATAAACAACTTCGAGAGTGTCCGGTCTGAAGCCTTTTCAGGCGATTAGACGAGTTGTTAGATGATCTTGACGAAATTGAACGCTCGAAATCCCAATGTTTGAGCAAAGCGAGTTTTGGGATTTCAGTGAGGTGAGTCTTAGATCATCTTTCAACAAGCCTCCCGAATGAAAAGGGTTCAGTCTGGACACGGGTATTGGTCCATTTATTTTGATAATATGACTGTAACAACCTGAGTGAACACTGTCGGATTACATTGGCATTAATGATTAATCAAGTCATGAATAGCGTCAAATTCCCATCTGAATCAAATGTCAATGCCTTCTGCTCAAGAACCTCAATCATCGGATCCAGCCTGATCTCATCAATCAATCCCTGGCTGACCCAGCACTCAGAGAGTTCCAGTGTGTTCCTGATAATAATCACCCGCACCCGGTCAGGCGGAACAGGCCCCAGGGTCAACAGAGCCGCTTGAATTGCCTTCTCATCTGTCGGCATCATCACCGGTATCGCCGCTTTTTTCAACGAGAAACTGGTCAGAACGTTCATCAGGGTCGCTTCGTAGTCAATGGCGTCAAAGACCCTCTCCGTGATAATATCGGCGTTGCCAATCCCCAGGGCGTTTCCCTTCGATGCGGCTGACAGGTTCAGCACAGCCAGTCGGCTCGCCCTGAAATTGGCAGAGAAATCATCTTCCATCAGGTCCGTCGCCCTGCCGGTAATATTGGGATCCAGCCCAGCACCACTGAACTCCTTACCGATTTCATTGACAATCAGTGCATCCACCTCCCTGACTGGCAGACGTGGCATATTTTCCTTTGCAATTTTCAGTAACGCCTCTTCCCTTTGAATCAGTTCATCCCGGCCCAGCCCCTCGATCATCATGGTTTCGTCGTAGGCATTTTCAACCATTCCAATTCCAAACCGAAAATTTGAGCTGCGGCAGACCGCTTTCCCCATCTCAATCAGCAGGCGGTAAAATCCATACTTCAGCGCCCAAGTGTGATAGCTCAGGGCGCCCTTGTGTTTTCCCATCCCGATACAAAGCATTTTCATCACCCCGCTTTCGACCGACCCCTTGAACTTGGTGTGGGGCTTGATGCGGTTGATGCAGATCGCATGATCAGCTGTCAGAGCGTCCTTCGCATAGTACACCGGCACCTCATCAAAAAGCGTATCAACCTGCTGCACGTCAAGCGTGGAGAGTACCGGACAACCGCATATCTCCTCTGTCACCCCCATTCGCTCCAGAACTGAAACCTGACCCTCCGGTGTTCCTCCACCATGACTACCCATGGCCGGCATGATGAAAGGATCTCCTCCCGCCTCTCGAATCTCGTTGCAAACAAGTCTTGCTATTTCAGAAATACCCTGAATCCCGCGACTTCCGACTCCCACACAAACCGTGTCTCCCGGCTTTATCACCACCTTCTCCAGCTGGGAACGAACAGCATTATGAACCGCCTGCCCGAGATCATCAATCTGCGGCCTGGGGTAGGACATTTTAATCCGGAAAAAATCCGGAAAATCAAAAGCCTCTTCCAGGTACGCCGGATAACGGATATTTTTCTGGATGCCCATAAATCAACCTTTAATTTCACCCATCTCAGGTCTGAAAGTGTTCATCAGGTATTGGTTCTACCCAACTCAAAGTGGTTATCAGCATTGTCCAGTCAGGATTTTACGATCGCTTGTTTAAGTGTGCGATGATAAGCTTTTTCAGGCAATTAGACGATAAGCTAGATGATCTTAGTGAAACGGAGCGGCTGAAATCCCAACTGTTTGAAGCCGTCAGGCTGAGTTTTGGGGTTTCAGCGGAGTGAGCTTTAGATCATCTTGCGATAAGTCTCCTGACTGAAAAGGGTTACCATCGGACACGGACTGCTACAAAAGTTTAACCAGACATCACAGAGTAGTCACTAAAGCAATTGCTTCATCATATCCGCTTCGGTAAAGAGTCCCTTTTTATCCTGGATCCATTCAGCAGCTATCACAGAACCCACAGCAAAACCGGTGCGGCTGCGTGCCGTGTGTTTCAATTCAATCGTATCAAACTCGGAGTCAAAGAGCACCGCATGGGTTCCCGGGATATTCCCTCCCCGCATGGAAGAAAAATGCAGCTCGTGAGGATCAATCTTCCGATCCAGTTTCTCCTCGAACACCGTCGTTTTACGATCGATATTGTCCAGCCGAATATTGGAAATTGTCACGGCTGTTCCCGAAGGGGAATCGATCTTGCGGTTGTGGTGGGCTTCATAGCCAAGAATGTCATAAACATCGAACTTGTTCATCACCTGCCCGGCCAGCTCGATAAGCCTGAAGAATATATTGACACCAATGGAGAAGTTGGAGGAGTATACCAGCCCCACATTATTCTCGTTGACCATCACCTCAACCTCACTCATTTTGTCAACCCAGCCGGTTGTCCCGACCACCACCTGCTTTTTCCATCGACAGGCGTCCGCAATGTTCCCCATGGCTGCGTCCGGTTGAGAAAAACAGATACAGACATCCACTCCGTTCATGGATTCCTCGGAGACTGACTTATGGGAGGCCTTGGGGTTAAACGGATCAATGGTGGAGATAACCTCGGCGCCCCTTTCGAGCGCAGCCTGCTCGATCAGCTGCCCCATTTTTCCGTAACCAATAATCGATAGTTTCATAATCAAACCTTGTGCAAATGTTTGTGAATAAGGCGCGCCCCCGACGCGTCAGATTGATTTTAATGCTGACATATTTTATTGGCCAGAAAAAGGGAATTCTCCTATAATTCCAAATAAGGTTCAACAGTCAATTCCAATATACTTGCTCTGTCACCAACCATGAAACCCGGCAAAACCAAAAAAGACCTGAACTTTCAAATTGACAAAAGTGAAAACGTCAAAGAGGCTGACGGGTTCGTTAAACTGATGGAGAATATTGGAGTCACTCAACTGGAACCACCGGGAGTTTCGAAGCCTCCCACCTCTTCCAAATCTGATCAAACCGAACCAATCAATTTTGAGAATGCGACCGACTGGCTCCAGGAAACCGCGGATATCTCCCCTTCCGGTAAATTTTCAGGCCTGAAAAGACCGGTCAGACGCAAACCTGATCGAAAACTGAAAATTACAAGAACATTCAAACCGGACGATATCCTTGATTTGCACGGAGAAACCAGGGATGACGCACTTTCCCGGGTCCAGAATACAATCCGGATTTCAGAGAAAAGCAACTACCAGACACTCCTGATCATCACCGGTAAGGGAATGAACTCGAAAGAAAGGGAAGGGGTGCTGAGGAAAGCGGTCTGGGGCTGGCTCGAGCACCACAAGATTGATCATCCCATTCGTTTTCAATGGGCACCACCCTTCCTTGGGGGAAAAGGTGCAATTCTGGTGTTTTTCTAAAGCCTTAAGGATTGTTCTCCTTATGAAAACCTACCTGTTGAAAACCTGTTGAAAACTTCTTGTTTTGCTCCAGCATCCCGGAAACCAGAGAGTCCAATCATTTCGGTGATTTTCCCTTACCAAACTTGCCAATAAAGAGTAATAATCCTTAAATTACAATGTGATATCCCAACTGCCATTTTTCTAACCCTTTTTTTCCCGGTTTGAATTCTGATAATTTTAGCCAAAACAACAGTTTTCAACAGGCTGGGCCGATTTTTTCAAGGTTTCGTAAAAAAAAACGGTTGAACTTCCAAAAAAGGCACCATTTTTGGCGGGCAAATTTCTACCACTCATCATCGTGAAGTTCAACTATTTTATTCATTTTTACCTTAAATGCTCCGGAGACCACATTTTTAGTGGCAATATGATCGCGAACACTCTCGTCATACAGCCCTACGGTACCATCTTTCCCAAGATACACCGCAACCTCTTCAGCCAGAGGATCTACCAGAAACTCACGATCCCCGAAATTCCAGGTGATCTGTTCCTTACGCTTGATTTTTTCCGGCGCCTTGCTCTTCTTTGTCTTGGCGATCACCACATGGCGATCATCTTCAGAACCTTCAGAGTGGGACTTGAATTGGAATCGAAGCGCCTGATGATGAACCAGCCGCCTGAAATACGAATTCATCGGCTCAAAATGCATCGTCTCTTCCGACGACTCCAAAAATTCATTCAGTCTCTCTTCATTCTGAATTAAAAACTCCTCGTCCCTTTCTTGAAATTCAAAATCCTGCATTTGCATTTTATATCTAAAAGTTTAGTTACTATTCGCAACATTTCCGGAAAGCACCCTCTCCACTCAAGTGATCCCGTATCGATACATCAAATTGACAATCCGATTTTTCAGATTTCGGAAACCGTGAGGCCCTGAATCAGACAGGCCTGCCTCAAGGTAAGGGAGTGCGTCCTGGACAGGATTCCCGGAGCGCGTGGCCTATCATCCTTTATAGTTAATCACAATTGGCCTGTCCGTCAACATTGAAAACAAATTGCGAACGACCTTTTTCCAATATGGAATTGACAAGTCCGGCAGGTTCTTTTACTGTTTAAGATGTATTCGAGGCGTAGCGCAGTCCGGTAGCGCACATGTCTGGGGGACATGTGGTCGCTGG
>JAOZRE010000035.1 GCA_029940215.1 bacterium
GAAACAAAAAACCTGGCTGATTCGGTGAGGCTTTTTTTCGACGTCTTCTGGAAGACAGTATCGCTCCCTTCAAGATAACAATCCCTCAATACTCCTCAAGGGCTTCCTTGATGATCACCAGCTGGTTATTCAGGCCGTTTAATTCAATCTGCCAGAAAGCATCACTACCCCAATCGGGAAAATTGTTCCTGAACTGAAAATCCTTTGACTGCCGACTGCACCAGGCGAGAAAGTAGATGATCCTCATAGCCCTCAACGGTTCAATCAGGCGGATGGTTTTTCTATCAAATTGCCTGAACAGCTCATACCCCTCTACCATCAGATCAATTTCTCTCTGGCACTTTTCAACATAGTCTGGAAGAAGAAACCACAGATCCTGAACTGCAGGACCTGTCATCATATCATCAAAGTCAATCAGCATGATTCCACTTTCCGGACGGAAGATAACGTTTCCGCTATGGCAGTCACCATGAATCCGGATACGCTCTGTATCCTCGAACAACTGGGTGGCGATTTCAAGAATCCGTCCACACACACTCTTGAATTCTGACAACTGCTGGAGCGGAATAAAGCCACCATCTATCAGCCGGTTGACATCACTGGCGGTGGATTCAGCAGGGTGCAGGTGAATCCGACTTGGGGCCTCCTTGGCCTGACCCACATTATGAATTCGGGCGATTAAAGTCCCGATTCTTTTCCAGTCTTCGTCATGAATGATCTCAAACTCCCGACCCAACCGCTTAGGGTAAACTGAGAAGTAGATACCGTCCACTTCTTCGATGGTAAACCCGTTTTGAAGTTCCATGGGCAGTACCACAGGGATTTCTGCTGCCCCACAATCCTGCATGAACTCATGCTCCTCCAACAGAGCGGCTTTCTCCCATCGCCCGGGACGATAAAATTTTGCGATCACCCGTTCTTCAGCCATGGTCTGCAGTTCATACACCCGATTGATATAACTGGGCAGGGGTGAGGTAAATCCGGTCATGCGCTGGCCAATGGCAGCCTCAACCGCATCGATAATTCGGTCGGGACTGAGGGTTTGAAAATCGGGTGGTGTCGTGTTCAATGGGTTATCCTTTGTAGGGCTGCTCGATAAGCTAAATGGAGGAATCCGTTAGTCGCAGTTCTGCCATAACATTTAAAAAAATGAATCCCCGGTTTGTCGAAAAATGCAATAACAGAGAACCAGAATTTCTTCTTTAAATGTCAACCACTTTTCCGATTCCGTCCACTGAAGAATCGTGACGTCTATGACGTCAGGAGCTTGTGATGAGAGAAAAAAGAGATGCTCTTCAGATAAGGGATGGGATGCCCCCTTATTGGAAAAGGGGGCAGGAGTGAACAATTGATGGTTTACCTGGAGAGGATTCTTAACCGTTCAGGCTCGACAGGGCACTTTTGAGTTTATCCTTGACCTCAGTGGCGATGGGAAGCAGGTCCTCCCTGCCGACCATCGAAAGTAGCTTGATCGGATTGACAGCTGTCACGGCAAACTGGTTATCTCTGGTTTCCCGAACGGTAACATTACACGGTAGTAACAAGCTGATGTCGGGTTCCATGGTGGTTGCCTGGTGGGCAAACTCTGGATTGCAGGCGCCAAGGATGATATGATGGGGTATATCCACATCAATCTTCTTTTTGAGCGTTGTCTTGATATCTATTTCAGTCAGCACCCCGAACCCCTGTGTTTTCAGTGCATCAATGGTCTTTGCAACAACCTGATCGTAAGGGCCTGCCATTGTAATCCCCAACCCGAAATCATTGGCAGGCATCGGCCCTGTTTTGCCCTTACCAAACTGCTCATCCAGGTACTCCAGAATCCGTTCACTGTCAACAACAACTTCATCTCCATTGGCCAGTACCGGGACCTGCTGCTGGCCGCTCAGTTCAATCAATGCCTTGCGGTCAGAACCCTTTGCCTCTACCGGCATCAACAACACCGGGAGATTCAAAAGGTTCAATTTCTTACGGACGAGCTGACAAAAAGGGCAGGCCTCGCTCTGATACAACACCAGGTTCTTTGGGTTTTCCACTGTCATTCCTGAAAATTAAGGTTAATGGAACATTAAGCCGCTTGTACAACAACTTCACGAACTCTGCCCGGATCCGCACCGACAATAATCTCTTTCTGCTGGCCGTTTTCAAAAAGGATCATGGTGGGAATTCCTCTGACGCCAAACTGAGATGGAGTCAGATTGTTTTGATCCACATTGATCTTGGCGATGGTCACCTTTCCAGCAAACTCATCGGCCAGTTCTTCCAGGTAAGGACCAATCATTTTGCAGGGACCACACCAATCAGCGTAGAAGTCAACCAGTACAGGTTTATCACTGTTGATTACGTTTTCGTTGAAATCTGCATCTGACAAATATTTTACGTTTTGAGCTGCCATTTTCTTCTCCATGTTTGTTTTTTAATTTGCCCATTTGGGCAATCGATTTTAATTCTCGATTTAAGCTATATAATCTCCTATATTGCAGTCGGTGTACCACCAATGGAAAACATTTTTATTTTGTTATATTTCAGTATATTACAAATATTTCTTTTTTTTAGCCAAGTATTTTTTATAGCTTATATGCAAAATTCCGTTACCAGGGTAACGTTACAAAACGTTTACGTTACCCTGGTAACGGAAGGTCACTTTTCTAAGCGCTGCTTTTGACGAACAATAAAGAACGTGAACATAATAGGTTGCCTGACAAAACAGGTAAACAGCTTAACATCACCACAATTCACTATTCCAGGAGTATTTCATGTCAGATTCCATCATTCTTGTCGATAAAACAGAGGGCATTGCGACCATCACTCTGAATCGCCCCAATTCCATGAACGCGCTTTCAACGGAATTGATCGCTGCGTTTAATGATACCTTTGCAGATCTCAAAGATGACCCATCGATTGGGGCTGCCATACTTACCGGCAGCGGCAAGGCTTTCTGCGCCGGTCTTGATCTGAAGGAGTTGTCAGAAGGCGGTAACCTGCTCGGGAATTCGGGTGCGAATGCAAAAGTAGATGCCAATATCGCCAATCCAATGAAGGCGTTTGGCCGCCCCATCATCGGGGCCATAAACGGTGCAGCCATCACCGGTGGTTTTGAGCTGGCTCTGGCCTGCGATATTCTTATTGCATCCACGGAGGCCCGATTTGCCGATACCCATGCGCGGATTGGTGTTATTCCAGGTTCCGAACTGAGTCAGAAATTGTCCCGGACCATCGGTATCTACCGAGCCAAGGAGGTTTCACTCACTGGAAACTTCATCGGTGCGCAACAGGCAGAGTCTTGGGGACTGGTCAATCGTGTCGTCAATCCTTCAGAACTACTGCCGACCTGCCGGCAATTGGCTCTGGATATTCTCTCCTGCCCAGGAGAAATGGTTCGGGAGTATAAACAGCTGATTGACAATGGCTTTCAGCTGGCATTTAAAGACGGCGTCGAGCTGGAAAAGGAAACCCACCACAAACACCTTTCAACAGTAAGTTCAGAGTCCATTGCCCAGGCAACAGGAAGCGTTCTGGATCGGGGAAGAAAACAGCAGCATTGATATTTCAGAAATCAGGAGAAGTTGAATGGAGAACCTATCGAATGCCACCCGGGAAATCATGTGGAACGTCCCTTTCGGGTGGTTGATGTATCCACTGTTTGTGTTGAGTCTGATATCGCTGGTTTATGGAATTTACCAACATATTGCCAGATGGCGTCGCGGTGCCCCCGACGACACCCGACTGTCCGAATACTCGACCCGTTTGCTTTACGGGTTAAGGGAAGTCCTGCTGCAAACAAAGGTCCGGCGATTCAGCAGTGCCGGTTTTTTTCACAGTCTCTTCTTTTACGCCTTTATCATTTTTGTGGTTACCACAACTGTCATCGCCCTGGATTATGATTTTGGTACCAATCTCTACCGCGGACTTTTTTACAGTGCCCTGACGATCCTCTCTGACTTGGCAGGACTGCTGTTTCTATTCGGTCTCGGCATGGCAATCTGGAGACGAACGGTTACTCGACCTGAAACCCTGAGCTCTGACCGCACTGATGTTGTTACCTTGGGGCTGTTGACGCTGATCATCGTCACCGGTTTTTTAATTGAGGGTCTCCGGATCAGTCTGACTGAAGATCAATGGGCCAGCCTGTCTCCGGTCGGTTACCTGACAGGCATCCTTTTCAGCGGACTTTCAGAGCAGGGAGGGTTAACCCTGCATGCCTGGATCTGGTGGATACATACCCTCCTGGTCATGGTGTGGATTGCATCGATTCCCTATACCAATTTTTTGCACCTCTTGATTATTCCAGCCAACGCCTTTTTCGCCAAGCGATCTCCGGCCGGGGAGCTAACGCGGATTGACCTCGAAGCGTTGATGGAGCAGGAGGAGTTTGATCCGGACGACTTCTCCATCGGGCTTGGCACAACTGACCACCTGACCTGGAAGCAACGGTTGAGTCTGGACGCCTGCGTCTCCTGCGGTCGGTGTGATGATATCTGCCCTGCCTTTGCCGCGGGTTTGCCGTTGTCACCAAAACAGTTTATTGCCGGAATGAAAGGCACCATGATGCTGAACGACATTAACCAGCAGTTTGAGGGTGAAAACAGTGCCACCGAGATAGTGGGAAACGCCTTTGATGAGATGCTCACCTGGCATTGTCGAACCTGCCGGGCCTGTGACGAGGTTTGCCCAGCTTACGTTGAACATGTGGACACTCAGATCGAGATCCGCCGCAGTGAGGTCAACATGAGCGGTCGCATGCCAGAGGAATTGGAGCAGATGCTGAGGCAGATGGAAACCAACGGAAATCCATTCGGTCACCAGAAAGAGAGAGTCAGATGGACAGAGTCGTTGAAGGTTCCCATCATCGGCCCCGGTGAGTCATGCGAGGTTCTATATTGGATCGGTTGCCTCAGCACCTTTGATCCGGAAAAGCAACAGATCGCAGAGGGTGTTTTACAATACCTAAAAAACAGCGGTGTCAGTTACGGGATACTGGGTGTAGGCGAACAGTGCTGCGGGGATCCGGCCAGGATAGCTGGCGAGGAAAACCTGTTCCAGATGACCGCCAAACAGCAGGTGGAGGAGTTGAAACAGAGACATTTCAAGACATTGCTGACTTCCTGTCCTCACTGTTTCAACGTCCTAAAGAACGAATATCCCCAATTCGGCGGAGAATTCCAGGTGATGCACCATACTGAATACCTGCAGGCCCATGGCGTCACCCATCCCCAACCATCATCGTCAAACGCTCGAACAGTATTTTATCACGATCCCTGTTACCTGGGTCGGTATCAGGGGATTTATGAAGCGCCCAGAGCGGTACTGAAGGGGCTACCCGATTTAAAAATGGCAAAACTGGACAAGTCCGGATGGAAGAGTTTCTGCTGTGGCGCTGGAGGCGGTCATTTCTGGATGGACATCAAGGGTGGTGAACGGATCAACAACCTGCGGGTTCAACAGATAAAGGAAGCTGGTGCCGACACCATTGTCACCGCCTGTCCTTTCTGCCACCATATGCTGGAAGATTCCATTAAACTTCTCAATCTGGAGGATGATATCCAGGTGATGGACATTATCTCATTGGCACAGGAATCAAATACAGACCAAACATAAGAAAATACGCACCATTGCAACACTCAATATCAGGAAAGGAGACCCATAGTGAGAATCGAATACGAAGAGCAAAGAAGTGGCCCACTTCCCTTGGAGGGAATCAAGGTCGTCGAATACGGAGTATTTCACGCAGGCCCCGGGGCAGGAGCTATCCTGGGCGACCTGGGAGCTGAGGTGATCAAAATCGAGGCCCCGGTGGGCGACGGGATTCGTTTCTGGAAAAAAGTGGCAGGTCTCGACATGTCCGGACCGAATGACAACAGCGTCACCTTTGAGGTATCCAACCGGAACAAGAAGAATATCTGCCTGGATATCAAGACCGACGCCGGTCGAGAAATTCTGCACCGGCTGGTGAAGGAGGCAGATGTCTTTATGAGCAACCTGAGGAAACCTACCAGAACCAACCTGGGCGTTGACTACGCTGCCATTTCAGCTGTCAACCCAAAAATCATCTATTCCAGTGTTTCCGGATATGGCCAGGAGGGTCCTATGCAGAACATCGGTGCATTTGATCCTTTAGGACAGGCCTGTTCTGGGATGATGTTCACTTCCGGGTCTGACCTGCCTGCACCGATTCAAATCGGAATCCTGGACCAGGCAACAGCCATCTCCCTCAGTCATGCCATTCTAACAGCTCTGCTAGCCCGTGAACGGCAAGGCATTTCACAGGAAGTGCATGTTTCCCTGTATGGTTCCTCTTTATGGTTGCAGCATATTAACCTGATGCTGGCCAACACCCTGAAAATCAACCCCTGTGTTTCCTCAAACCGAGCCCAGCACTCTCCACTGCGAAATGTTTTTTGCTGCGGGGATGGGGAGTGGGTAATGTGTACCCATCACCCGGAGGAAAAATACTGGGCAGCATTCTGCAAGGTCATGGGAACAGAAGAGCTCCTGACTGATCCTGAATATACCGATGAACAGGGGAGACCACTCAAACCGGAAGTGTTGAACAGCCGCTTCGACACCATCTTTGCCACACGACCACGGGATGAATGGATGAGTGATTTTATGGCTGCCCAGCTGATGTTTGCCCCGATTCAAAGAATCATGGATGTGGAAAATGATCCTCAGGCCCTGGAAAACGATTATGTGCGACCGGCGGAATATCCCGGATTTGGAAAAATGAACGTACCCGGTTATCCGATCTATTTTAGTAAATGTCAACCCGGTATCCAGAAGCGTGCTGCGCACAAAGGGGAACAAACCGATGATATCATGACCGAACTGGGATATGACGCAGACACCATTGAGATACTTAAAAAAGACGGAGTCATTGAATAGGTTTCTATTGCCTCACGCCCGCCAGACCTTTGGCGATAAACTTCAGAGCTGGCGGTAACCGAGTTCCAACGACCCCAGCTGCTGATTGACAGCAATCCCTTCTTTGGATTAGTACTCAAAAGACAAGCTATAACCCATTGCCAGTGCGGCGGACGATTTTTGTGCCGGAACACCATTCTTCAGGGACCTACCATGAAAAAAAGTAATCTGGATTTGTCACCCTACGGGATCACCAAAGTCAAGGAGATCTATCACAACCTCTCTTATGACGACCTTTACAAACATGAGACCAACAGTAAGCTGCAGGGCTACGAAAAGGGATTTGTCACCAATTTGGGGGCGGTTGCAGTGGATACCGGCGTTTTTACCGGGCGCTCGCCAAAGGATAAGTACATCGTCAAGGAGGACAGTTCTGAAGAGCATATCTGGTGGGCGGATTCCCAGCGGAATGTTTCGGACAACAAACCCATATCCGAAGAGGTGTGGGCTGACCTGCTCGAAAACGGTTCGTCACAGCTGTGTGGGAAAAAACTATATGTAACAGACGCCTATTGCGGCGCCAACGAAAATACCCGTATTCGCATCCGGGTTATCTCCGAGGTCGCCTGGATGTCCCATTTTGTGAAAAACATGTTTATCCGCCCCACCCAGAAAGAGCTGACCACCTTCAAACCGGATTTTGTGATGTTGATGTCCGCCAAGACAGTCAACGAAAAATGGGTGGAACACAACCTGAACAGCGATGTTTATGTGGCATTCCACTTGGCTAAAAAAATGGCTGTGGTGGGCGGAACCTGGTATGGTGGCGAAATCAAAAAGGGCTTCTTTTCGGTGATGAACTATTTTTTACCGTTGAATAAAATCGCAGCCATGCACTGTTCAGCCAACATGGGGAAAAACGGGGACACCGCTATCTTCTTCGGCCTTTCCGGAACAGGGAAAACAACACTTTCAGCCGATCCCGAACGTTACCTGATCGGTGACGACGAACACGGCTGGGACGATGAGGGGATCTTCAACTTCGAAGGGGGGTGCTACGCAAAATGTATCAACCTCAACAAGGAAAAAGAGCCGGACATATTCAACGCTATCAAGCGAGACGCTCTGCTTGAAAATGTGGTGTTTGATGCGAAAACCGGCAAGATCGATTTTGCCGATACCTCCAAAACCGAAAATACACGGGTCTCGTACCCGATTAACCATATCGATAATATCGTCAGACCCATTTCCAGGGGGGCACACCCGAAAAAGATTATCTTCCTGACTGCTGACGCGTTTGGCGTTTTTCCACCTGTTTCAAAGCTGACACAGGATCAGGCCATGTACTTCTTTCTCAGCGGCTACACATCAAAGCTGGCCGGAACCGAAAGGGGGATCAAGGAGCCCATCCCCACGTTCTCACCAGCCTTCGGAGCCGCGTATCTCCTGCTGCACCCCACGGTTTACGCCCAGGAGCTGGCCCGAAAAATGGAGAAGTACGGAGCAACCGCCTACCTGGTCAATACCGGCTGGACGGGTGGTTCTTACGGCATGGGAAAACGGATCGACCTGAAGGATACCCGAAATATTATCAAGGCCATCCTGGATGGATCCATAGATGAGGAAGAATTTGAGGAGCTCCCAACCTTTGGACTGCAGATTCCCAAAAAGCTTCACGGTGTGGACACCTTCATCCTCAACCCCCGCAACACCTGGAAGTATCAGGAGGCTTATGTCAAGCAGGCCCAGAGTCTGGCTGAGCAGTTCATTGAGAATTTCGAAAGCTTTACCGATACCGAAGAAGGTAAGCGGCTGGTAGCTGCCGGTCCGAAGAACAAGTACATGAAGCAGTACTACAACTACTACGAGCGGAAGATCACGGAGCTGGAAAAAGACCACAAGGACGAGATCACCCGCCTGCGGGATCAGATCTACATTCTGCAGAATTCGTTCAACGAGTACATCTCGTTTAACTCCATCAACTCCAACTACAAGCACCAGAAGCTCAATCGGCACATGCCGGTCTATCTGTATGTGGGAACTGAAAACAAGACCGACCTGGGGAAAACGTATAGGGCAGCCATCAAGGTGGTTAATGCAGCTGGATTCAGGTTCTACAACCCTGATAAAAAGCCGGAGGTGTATACCCAGCGAATGGCTGTTTCCAAGGAAAAACTGACACTGGCAGGGGTTTACGATAAAATTTACGAAATTGAACAATCCATCGAACGGGTTGATGGACCCAGCAATCCTCTTGAGAAAGCTATCAGCGCTTTTTACAAGCTGACAGGCAAAGTCGAAAATATGTCTCTCAAGATGGGATCGCTGGTGTTCGTTAAAACCACCGATCCCAACGGTAATTCAAAAACTGAGACCCGGATTCTGACCATCTCCGGCTTGATTCATCTGGATAAACATCCAGATTTGATGAAGCAGCCGGCACGTATGCTGAAAGAGCTGAACTCTTTTTAGAATTCAGGGTCAAGCCCAACAATTTGCTCTCACCCACCAGAACAAGCAGGCGTTGACTTACTGCTCTGCCAGCCAGCGTTCTGCATCAATGGCTGCCATACACCCGGTACCGGCAGCGGTTACCGCCTGTCGGTACTTGCTGTCAGCCACATCACCACAGGCAAATACCCCTTCTGCACTGGTGCGGGTAGATCCATTTTTTGTAACAAGATACTGCTTGTCATCCATATCCAGGATACCCTTAAAAACACCGGTATTGGGTTCGTGACCAATGGCGACGAACATGCCTTTCGTACCCAGTCGCTTGACCTCACCGGTCTTGACGTTCTTTACGGCCAGATCGGTCATCCCCTTCTCGTCATCCCCAATCACCTCTTCGGGTACAGAATCCCAGACCACTTCGATCTTTTCGTTCTTCAGTACACGATCCTGCATGGCTTTACTGCCGCGGAATTCGTCCCTGCGATGCACCAGGTAGACCTTCTCGCAGAAATTGGTCAGATACCCGGCCTCTTCCAGGGCAGAGTCACCACCACCGATAACTGCTACCTTCTGCCCTTTGTAGAAAAAGCCGTCACAAGTGGCGCAAGCCGAAACTCCGCGGTTCTTGAAGCGAGTCTCACTCTCCATACCGATATAACGTGCAGACGCGCCAGTGGCAATGATCAGCGCATCACTGGTATAGGTTTTATTACCCGCTGTCACCTTAAAGGGGCGATTGGAAACATCCACCTCTGTTACCTCTCCAAACACAATCTCAGTCTCAAAGCGCAAGGCCTGCTGCTCCATTTCGTTCATCAGCTGGTTGCCGTCAATTCCCTTGGAAAAACCGGGAAAATTCTCAATTTCCGTTGTGGTGGTCAATTGTCCGCCTTTCTGGGGACCGGTGATAATCATTGGCTTCAAATTGGCCCTGGCGGCATAAATGGCGGCTGTGTACCCGGCAGGGCCGGTTCCCAGGATAATTACTTTTCTGTGATTCTCTTCCATGATTTCCTTATAGGTTACTTTGTTATGATATAAACATCGCGTTGCCCTGACAGGCACGTTCAAAATTTACTGTATACTGATCAACACTGCATTGCTCATGCCACAACAGAATCATTCCGCATCAGTCCTTTTCAGCGGAATATCCCATTTCTTCATATACTTCCAGATAGCCGTCCGGCTGAGCCCAACTCGCCGGCCCACTGCAGCCTTGTTCCAGTCACAATCATCAAGAACTTCAAGCAGGCGCTCCCGGGTCAATTTTTTAACAGAAAGATCGCTTCGTGCAGTTGGATCATAGGGAACCGAAAGTGGCGGGCGGTACTCGGTCTGCCGGATTTCGATGGGCAGGTCAAAGATATCGATGGTATCATCAGCACAAATCACGAAGGCGTGCTCAATGGCATTCTCCAATTCCCGAACGTTACCCGGCCAGGCATAGTCCATCATCACACGAAGGGCAGGCTTATTCAATCCATTGATATGTTTTCCTGTTTTATTGTTCTGCTGATCGATAAAATGTTCGGCCAGCAATGCGATATCCTCTTTTCTCTCTCTGAGAGATGGCACGTGTATTGGGAACACCTTCAAGCGATAATAGAGGTCTTCACGAAAATGACCGGTCCGGATCAGACCGAAAAGATCCCTGTTCGTTGCAGTGATGATACGGATGTTTACCTTTCGTTTACGGGATTCTCCCACCCGTTCAACCTCGCGCTCCTGGAGCACCCGTAACAGTTTGACCTGAATAAAGGGACTCAATTCACCAATCTCATCCAGAAATATCGTGCCCCCTTCCGCTTCTTCAAAACGTCCCATGCGGTCCTTAATGGCACCGGTAAAGGCCCCTTTTGTGTGTCCAAACAGTTCACTTTCCAGCAGGGATTCGGACAGGGCGCTACAGTTAACCGTTACCAACGGCTTGCTCGAACGAATGCTGTGGTAGTGAATCGCTCCGGCAACCAGCTCTTTTCCCGTCCCGCTTTCCCCCTGAATCAGGATAGTGGCTTCACTGCCGGCAGCCGAGCTGATCGCCGAAAATATTGATTGCATGGCCCGGGCTTTGCCGATAATATTGTCGTACTGATACACCTCCTTTAGTTTGCGGCTGACCTCTTCCATTTTCAAGCGTGTGCGACTCAATTCGGTCAAATCGGTCACTGTCTCGACCACACCCTTGAATTGCCCATGTTCGTCCTCCACCAGACGTGCATTTTTCAGTACCGGTACACTGAAGCCATCCTTGTGCCGCAGCATACACTCAATCGCTTCCACCTTACCATGTTTCATCACACCACACTCCTCAAGACCTGAGGTGCATCGTTTCCCAAATCAGAGATTGAAGTCCAGTATATCGCAGCTTTTACCCAATACCTCTTCGGCTTTGTAGCCAGTGATACGCTCAATGGCACGGTTCCAGAGTGTGATTTCCCCTTCTTCGTTCAGGGTAAAGACGCCATCGGCCATAGACTCCAGCAGTAAACTGGCAAATTTAGGATCAAGTACTCTGTTTTCGGTCTGGTTCATTTATTCTTCCTATAAAACAATGATAGCGTTGGTTACCAGTCTGTCTGACAACCAAACATGCTAACACAGTTACACTTTCGTTGCCTGTGTTAAAGTTGTCAGAAGATCCTTTTAGTAACGTTAAGGTAACGTTACATATACCGTAAAAAATAACGCTCCCTTTGTCAATATCAGAAATGCAGGAAACAATGTGGGTATGATGAAGGGACTAACGTCCACTTTTTATAAAGCGGACGTCAGGGTTGGAAAGGTCGAACAGACAGGCAGCTGATTGGTGCTGGATGTGGAAATCAGTGTCTCTCAAGCTTGTCCATTTCGTTGAAATTACTCTCCAATTCTTTCCAGAGGGCATCGAGATTACAACGCATGATCAACAGATCCTGTTTCAAGCCACGGACATCTTTGACATAATTCTTCAGAACCACATCCTCATGGAACCCCAGCCTGGCAAAAATCTTCCGCGCCTCGGTCTGGGGGACCATCAATTTGACGATGATTTCCTCCACTTTTTCCTTTGCTGCCAGCATGTATAGTTCCTCGGCCATCAGCATCCCCAATCCTTTTTTCTGGTACGTATCTGCCACCAGTAACCTCAGTTCAGCGATGTGGGATTCCCATCCGGCGCTCCTCAACTCAATAGCCCCATCAGCCACAATTTCATCATCAACCAGCGCAACCAATCGCTTAATATCAATGGGCCCATGATTCCCGAGTCTTCGGGCCACAATATCGCGATCGGTCACATCAACCCGCAGATACGCTTTTTCCTCAGAAGAGAGATTCTGAAAAAAGGCAAACGATTTGTCAACATCCCCGGCGGCCGAAGATCGAATGATTACCTCGCCGCCATCCTTTAAAATACATTGTTTTTCCATCTGCTAATCACCTCCCTAAATAATTTGAGATTGTCCTGCTCTTCCGCAGCCGGCAGGTGGGGCCTAAGCCCACTTCAATTGGATGACCCAAAGCGTTGAAAAATAAAAACCGGCAGACCGTCTGCAAAGCCCGATTTGCCTTGTATTCTATGGTATCTCAGCTATTTGAAAATATCAAATCTTTTTTCTTTTCCCGTCTCCCTTTAAGACGCTTTCAGGATCAGCAGGTCATTTTCCCATTTAAGTCTTTTCAGCAGTGTCGAATTGTTGTAAAAATTAGGTTGACAGCCTTACGCGTCAGGTTTGCGATATTTCGGCCTGAATCTGAAAGGAGTTTGGAGCAGAAGATGGGTGTGGAGATTGAACGAAAGTTTCTGGTTTGTGGTGACAGGTGGCGCAAACTGGCAAAGGGGACAGAGTACAGACAGGGCTATTTGCCCTCATCAGATCTAACCGTCGTCAGAATTCGAAAAATGGGACAAGCTGCCGTACTGACCATCAAGGGTCGCACCACAGGCGTGACCCGGCAGGAGTATGAATACACGATCCCAAAAGCCGATGCAGATGAAATGCTGAACACCCTGTGTAGGCAACCCCTGATCGAAAAAACACGATACCAGGTTCAGCATGAGGGAACCCTTTGGGAAATAGATGAATTCGAAGGGGATAACCGTGGTTTAATTGTTGCGGAGGTCGAACTGGAAAGGGAAGATCAGACCATTTCCCTGCCGGATTGGATCGGTCGTGAAGTATCAGACGACTCCCGTTATTTCAATGTAAACCTGGCCTCCAACCCTTACAAAAACTGGAAAAGCTGACCCGGCAACACCCAACAACCAGTTTAGAAATGTTTCTATTTCACAAATTACCGAATAGCATCTTGCCAATACCTTACTTTTTTCAGCCATTTATGTTATTCGGTAATGAGATGAGCTGATTGGGAAAGACCTCTAATACCATTCAACCGTTGATGCCTGCCTGATGCAGGATCGTAGTGGAAATTTGCGGCAGCTTTTTCCCGGACGTCACACTTATTCCATCCAGCTGTTGCTTCGCGACAAAATAAAGTACCGTTTTTTCAGGATATCGTTATCAAATGATTACGCGAAGGTTCATTTTCAGTATCTTGCTGGCCACCCTCGCACTGCTTTTTTTATTCAGTGGAGCAGCAGCCAGGACAGCTCCAACCATCCCAAAGGCGGAAAATGGGACACTGGACCTGCGGAACTGGAAATTCAGTAATGATGGTTCGATCAAATTAGACGGAGAGTGGTCTTTCTTCTGGCAGAGACTCTATTCCCCTTTGGATTTTATTGGACCTTCTCCTCCTCAGCCAGTTGGTGTACAGAAAGTCCCGGGACTGTGGAACGACCGACTGGAAAATGGAACCCCCCTTTCCGGCAGCGGATATGCCACCTATCGACTGAAAGTGTTGTTGAACCCGAATTGTTGTCTCTTGAGGGCAACCGCCTCAAATCCCGCCAATAATCAAAGTGGTCTGGCTTTCCAGGCAATGGGACTGCGGTTCATGTTTGTGGAAACCGCCTTCACCGTCTTCATCAACGGCGAAAAGGTCACGTCAGCAGGAACAGTCGGGATATCGTCACAAACATCCAAACCCCAATACCTACCTCAAACACCCAGTTTTCTGCTAAAGGGAAATGAGTTGGATATTGTGATACAGGTTTCAAATTTTCATCACCGGAAGGGGGGTCTGGAATCCACCATCCTGCTGGGCTGCCAGAGGGATATTCAGAAAAGCAGGCAACAGAGCTTGTTTATTGATATTTTCCTGTTCAGCAGCATCATTATCATGGGGTTTTACTACCTGGGAATTTTTTTGCTGTGGAAAAAGGAGCGGGCACCTCTTTATTTTAGCCTGCTCTGTTTTCTGGTCGCAACTCGCGCAATTGTGGTGGGTGATTATTTCATTCTAACGATTTTCCCCCAGATACCCTGGGAGATCCTGCTGAAGATTGAGTATATCTCCATTCTGTTACCGATTACGCTGTTCAGCCTTTTTCTGATCTCCATCTATCCACAGGAAATCAATCAAACAGCAACCAGGGTTTTTACCGGCATTACTTTGTGCCTGTCGCTGTTTGTACTAGTGACACCTGTTCTGATTTTTTCATGGATACTGAACCCCTTTCAAGTTCTGGTATTGGGCTGGGGCATCTACCTGCTGATAGTCCTCATCATGACTGTCAAGAGGAAACGGGAAGGGGCTGTCTTTTTGCTGTTCGGGGGTTTCGCCCTTTTTATCACAGGACTGAATGATATCCTGTATAATAACCTGCTCATCGGAACCGGCATGCTGTTCCCGCTGGGAATGTTTATTTTCATTCTTTTTCAGGCATTTGTACTGGCCCGGCGCACGTCCTCAGCTTTTTTTAGTGTGGAGTTACTGTCGGAAAACCTGGAAATACAGGTCATTCAGCGAACCCGGGAGCTGTCGGCAAAAAATAATCAGATGAAACAGTTGCTTCATGTCCTCTGCCACGACTTGCAGAACCCACTGGCCAACATTCAGAGTATCATCACAGCCAGTGTCAAAGACCCGGAGCTTTTCAAGCAGATGATCCCTCATGCAGCATCTTCTGTGAACAACGGCATGGCAACGATTGAACTCATTCGGGAGATCCAGATCCTGGAAGCAAAGCAGATTTCACTGCCACTGGACAGCTTCAACCTGCTGAAACTGGTGGAAGACTCGGAACAAATGCTGTCCCAGAGACTGAAACAAAAGTCGCTGACCTTTGAAAAAGAGGTGGATGGCACCTTGCAGGTTCGGGTGGAACGGACCTCGTTTGTTAACTCGGTCCTGAACAATATCCTGACCAACGCCATTAAATTTTCCGGTGGGGGTAGCACTATCCGTGTAGAAGGACATCAAACGAATGGGAACGTGGTACTCTCGATTGTGGACAAGGGTATCGGGATTCCCCCATCCCTGCTGGCAGATCTGTTCAACCTGGAGAAATCCACCAGTCGGGCTGGTACAGAAGGGGAAACCGGAACCGGTTTTGGTATGCCCCTGGTAAAAACCTTTATCGAGGCTTACGGTGGCCGCATCGAGGTTTTCTCCAGGGAAGCATTAGAAGGCAGTGATCACGGTACAGAGATCAGGTTGATCCTGAAGTCCGGATGATCAGATAGACGGTTCCGCAACCCGCCTGGTGTCGCAACAATGGATCAGGAGAGGATGCTGATCGACAAAATCTCAAGCATCCACATCTGAAGAGGGTTGGAAGAGGGGGAACTGGATCAGTTATATCCGGCAAGTCCTTTGTCAAGCAATGCCAGGATGGTCTCTTTTTTATCGGGGAATTGGTAACCTTCGTAATCCAGGCTGAAAAGTCGCCGACCTGTCTCATCGGTCCAATGGTTCCCATCATGGTCAAAACAGACCTTGGCTGTGAAGGTCAGCGCCTCCATCATTATTTTCAGTTCTGACAACTGTTCACCAACAGAGAGCAGATGTAATTTACCCTGCTCAAAGTCTTTCTGAATGGGTGTCCCCGGTGCCGGAAAAAAGGGTCTGGAACGAATATAGTGAGGATCAATTTCGTTGAGAACCCTGGCTGTATTCTCCGCATGCTGTCGACTCTTCTCCCGGCCGCCCAGACCTGGCATCCAGTACTCTGAAAGCTGAAATCCAGCCGCCATCGCTTTTTTGCCAGCTATGATCTGCTCCTCACTGGTCACACCCTTTTTTATTTCCTCCAGCAGTTCATCATCCCCGGTTTCCAGCCCGACATGCAGTCGTTGCAGTCCGGCTTCGCGAACCATCTTCAGATTTTCAGGTGTCATTTTAGCGATGGTCTTTGAACGGGCATAGGATGTCACCCGCTCCAGAGTGGGAAAGGTTATCTTCAGGTGCCGTAAAACCTCTGCCAGCCGCTCGCTTTTCATGATGAGACTGTTGGCATCCTGTAGAAACGCCGTTTTTGCACCGGAAATCAACCAGTTAACGACCATGGGATAGCCCGACAGGATAACCAGGTCCGGTTCCCGGTCAATCAGCGCCATGGCAACCTGCCGATTAATTTGCCCTTCAAATCCCAGTTGTCGAGAGGTTGCGGTCAACCGGTCACAAAGGGCCGCAATGGTATCAATTTCCTTTTTAAGCTCATCCACCGAGCGCATAGAGAACTTCTCCTCCTTGTACATCATGCAGAAGGTACAACGATTCCACGGGCAGTTCCGGCTTATCCTCAACAATAGAGAAAAACTTCCCCCTTCACTGGGGGGACGATATATCCCGGTTTCGAATTGACACGCCTGAATCTCTTCCATATTTACGCAAACTCCTTTTCCAAGCTACTCCATCAGCGATACTCGCACTGGGCGAACGTAACGAACGGATACACTTCCGGTTTTTTTTACAGACCATCGGGATCAGCCAGAGCAGATCCCCTGAACAAGGCACGGTTATCGTGCTTATCAGCCTATTATGCCACAAAACGGTTGCAATTAAACGGGGGGGGTCGGGGAGATCAGGGGACACAACGACCGATGGACTCATCACCACAGGTGGATCCATCAATCCAGGTGGCATTAACCAGATAGGCACCATCGAGGTAGACATCTTCCAGGTCAGCGCCTGTCAGATCCGCCTTTTCGAGATAGGCTCCCTTCAAGTTGGCTCTCTGAAGTTTGGTATTCCTGAGATTAGTCCCCATTAGAATAGCCCCTTTGAGGTTGGCCGCTTTCAGATTGGCTTCACGGAGGTTTGACCAGCTAAAATCAGCTTCAACGGCGTATATACCCTCCATGTCCGCGAGGTGCATATCGGAATGGCTCAAGTCTGACTTTTTCACGAAAGCCTTGCGGAGATCAGCCGCTTTCAGGTTCGCATTCTTCAAATCAACACCATCAAGGACAGTAGCATACAGATTGGCATGTGACAGGTTGACCCATCGCAGGTTGGAACCGGTCAGCATCGCCTTTTGCAGCACCACCTCCCGTAGATCAGCTCCCTCCAGTTCGGCGTAAATCAGGTTACAGCTATCACATGTTCCGGTTTTCAACAGCCGAGTCAGATCTTTGTGATCAAAAGCAAATAGAGCCGAGCTTCCTGAGAGAAGCAGCCAGGCTGTCAAGAACAGTAGTCGAACAATCATCGGTTTACCTATTTATGATTTCAATGACTTCAGGTCTAGCGAACTTCCGCTTTCAACAAAAAATGTTGACGAAACAGGCTGGATAAGATAATTCCATTTTATTATCAATAACAAACATTGATCTACCCATGAAAAACAGTCCTTCGATACTTCTGATTCCCCTTTTGCTTCTCTGCCTCATAGGAGAGAGTCATGCCTTTGTTAAAGAACATCTCGATCAGTTGCTCGAAACCCGTAAGTGCGAGTTATGTGACCTCTCCTTCGTTAATCTTGAATTCCTGAACCTCAAGGATGTCAATCTGAAAGGAGCAAACCTCGAAGGGGCCCAGCTTTCGAATGTTTATCTGACTGGAGCAAACCTGGAATCAGCTAATCTTGAATCCGCAAACCTGGCTGGCGCCGAGCTGAAAAGCGTGAATCTGTCGAACGCGAACCTGAAACGAGCGATTCTGACGCGTACGGGTTTCATGAATGCCGATCTGTCCGGTGCTATGCTCAGCAAGAGCTACGCCATCAACGCCGACTTCGAAAACGCCCGTTTAACCAATGCTGATCTGGGCTTTGCCAATCTTTTCTGGGCAAATTTTGCAGGGGCCCGTCTGGATAACACCAGTTTCAAACATGCCTATCTGCGTAAAGTACGGTTCGACGGTGCCCGACTGAAAAAGGCGGTTTTTGACAACGCCACCTGGGACGATTGCAACGTCTGCAAAGCTGGATCCCTTGGGCGATGCCTCCGGTAACAAACCGGCATCACCCGTCACTAACATTTCCAATCCTCTAGAAAAACCATCCAAAGGCTAGCATCACCGTTCCGCCCTCTTCCTTGGCCTGCCGGGTAAACTCGTCATAATCATCCCCGCTGAGGGTTCCCGTTCCGGGTTCGTCGTTGAAGCCTACATTAAAAAGGACCTGGGTTCCCACGTTGACATAGAAGGTCGTGTTATATGCATTGCCATATGTCTGGGCACCCAGACCAATTACGAAAAAAGATCCGTATCCCTTGACCTCAAAATTTCCGTAGCCATCATCAAATTCCTGCTTGAAATAAGCGGTCCCATACCCGCCTCCCAGGTAAAAACCAGAGTCGGCCATGAACCTTCGGTAGGTCACAACGCTCAACTCCCGCTGAAGTCCACCCTCATCTATTGCATTCGAATACGCCCCAGATTCTCTGCTGGCATTCGAGATATGGATATGCAACTGTGACCGGGGTGTCAGGTTGAATTCTGCAAACAGAAGGCTGCCGCTATACATTCCTGCCTCAGCACCAAACCCGAAACCAAACCGGTTCCGCATTCGGTACTCTTCAGCGTAGGCCCAAGCTGAAACGGGCTCTTCCGGCTCAGGCTCCTGCTCCGCTGCTGCTATGACCTGGGGTTCGGCCTTGGCCACCACTTTCGGCGCAGGTTTCTGTTCCTGCTCCGGCAACGGAACGGGCAGGGGTTCAGTTTCAATGTCGAATTTAATGGACGGGTCAAGCGGTGGAGGTGGTTTCATGACGGTATCCAGCTCCTTAATGCCGGTTTTACCAGTGTTTTCCAGGTTTTTGACAATTATTAGTTCCACCTTTTTTGGTTTCAGAACCGTTCCCACTTTGGTCACCGAACTCATCCGGCCGGGTGCGATATCGACCTTCTTTTTTGTCTTCAATGAGGTCAACTGGACCAGCCCCTTGAATGTGGCGACCTGGGTTGATTGGGACAGACTGTCCACAATAAAATCGGTTCCCTTGACATCAATCACTGCTGTACTGGTTTTCACACGGAAGCGCCTGCCCCTGACCCGCTGGACCTTGGCTCGTAGTTTTCCTTTCAGATTCAGATTATAGGTGTATTTGTACCGGTCCTGAAAACTTTTATTCAGTAAAAGCGTCGATGAGGGCCCCACGAAAACCTCGTTACCACCTGTCAGCAGAATTCTGGCCTTCCCATTTTCGTTTGTCAGGACCTCATCCCCACGGTAGATTTTCATGGCGGGTGGCTTGACCGTGATGCCTTGAGTCTTGCGCCGGACTACGATCAATCCTTCAAGGGGAACGATCTTTCCAATGGCAATGCCCGAGGACAGAGAAAACCCGCTTGCGTTAGATACGAGCAGTATCAATAGAAATGGCATCAGCCACATCCGCTTGTATTTTATCTGATGGACCATGAACTCCCCTCCTATGCGCACTTGATATTTCCGGTAAATGGGTTCCAATTGAATGGTACCCCTGTATCCTGCAATTACCCGGAAGATAGGTTGAAAATACAGAATGGACCTTGAAATGTAAAGACGGGAAATCAATTGGTCAGTGAGATAACACGTTTACCGGCAGTACGTCCGGTGACGAGGAAGGTTCTTGATGTGAAGGGGAGCCGCAAATATGTCGCTCCCCGGCTATCGGCTAGTCTGTTTGATTCAGGCGGGCATACATCTTCTTATTATTGGTGTAGATATCGAGATAGGCTTCAAAGAGTTCATCGTAGATTTTGCGGTTATCCGGGTTGGGTTGATACACCTTTTTAATGCGAGTCACAGCAGGGATATCTTCAAAGCTCATCATCCCCAGACCGACTGACGCGATATAAGCAGTTCCCCGAGCATTCGCCTGAATCGGATCACTCACCTGTTTGATATCACGGTCCAGTATATCCGCATGAATCTGGCACCAGACATCCGAACTGGCACCACCACCGACGATGTTCAGAGACGGCATTTTCCGACCAATGAATTTCTCAACATATTTCAGCACCCAACGCTGATTAAAGGCAACCCCCTCAAATACGGCACGAACGATATCCTCCCGCGTTGACGTAAGAGAGAGATTGTGTATCCCTGAACGGATGGTATTATCCTCAACGGGGGTCCGCTCACCGTTCAGCCATGGCGTAAACAGCACTTTGTTACTGCCGGGAGAGACCTTCTCCACGATACGGTCGAAGACCTTGTAAAGGTCCGGTGCCGCTTCCTCTTTCAACAACTCGTCTTTGTGGTAAAGAATGTTGTCCCGCAGAAATGTCAGGGCCCCACCAGCGATCTCCTGTTCGTTAACCAGCAAGTACCGGTCAGGCATGGCGGAAGGAAGCGATGCCATGCCATGAAACAGGTCGGTTTTTTTAAAGGGAACATGGGCCGCAACCCAGGAAGAGGTTCCAATATAAATATGCCCTTCGCCATCGCCGACAGCTCCAGAACCTAAAGCTGCAGCCATCAGGTCCGGCGTTCCCATAACCACCTGTACGTCTTCCTGCAGCCCCAGTTCGGCGGCGACTTCCTTTTTGAGAGGCCCCAAAATGTCAATGGTTCGCTTCAGATCCGGCAGTTTGTCCCGATCCAGACCCGTTATCTTCAACAACCCCTTGTTATAATCCACCTTTGAGAGATCCCGGTTGTCGGTTACCCAGTGAGTGGTAATGGAATCGTAAGACGCTGCGATTTTTCCGGTCAGCCGGTAATTGATATAATCCTTGGGCTCCAAGAACATTTTGGTTTTGCGATAGACATCGTTAAACTCATTCTTGATCAGGTGGATATGACCCACCGGGTCCTTCCCCGAAACACCAGGAGCACCACCCGTCAGTCGAATCCACTTGAGCAGCTTGCCGATACCGTAGCCCTCGATCTTCAATGGACCACCAACTACATCGTCCATATACTGAGCCCCACGCGCATCCATCCAAATCACGGCATTCATCAGGTGATTCCCGTCCGCATCAAGGGGTACCGTTCCAGCCCACTGGGTCGAGGCACACACCCCTACAATTTTTTCCGCCGGCACCAGGTTTTTCCCGATCAGTTTTTTGGAAGTGTTGATCACGGCCCGCCACCAGTCCTCCGGGTCCTGCTCGGCCCCACCCTTTGGTAAAAGGTGCAGGGGAACGGCCTCAAATTCAAAATCAACAATTTCGCCGGTCTGTGTCGTTAATGCGGTTTTACTTCCGGACGTTCCCAAATCGATTGAAAGGATATAGCGGTCGTCTGAACTACTCATGTTCTCTGTCTCCAAGAAAAGTCAACAGTGCATGCGGGGCAACCCCCCTTTTTCAATAAAACGAATCCGCACCCAAAGGGTACGGTATTGCTTTGCCCCCTTGAAGG
>JAOZRE010000281.1 GCA_029940215.1 bacterium
TGAGATAAATGAGGTCAGAAAAAAACATCACTTACCTGAAAAATACTTGCTATATGTCGGTAACATTCGCCCCCATAAAAATATTGCTGGATTGGTTAACAGTTACGCGCATGCATGGAGAGAAGATAAGAGTATCCCCCCGCTCGTCCTTTGCGGAATATGGCAGCAGGGGTATGACGTGTTCGGAGAATTAAACTCATTTTCACGAAGGGAGAAGAAGCTGATCAAGCAACAGGTTATTTCCCCGGGATATATGGAATATAAGGATTTACCTGCTTTTTACTCAGGAGCAGAGGCCTTTCTCTACCTCTCCTTCTATGAAGGGTTTGGGATTCCTCCTCTTGAAGCTATGGCCTGCGGAATTCCGGTAGTGGCTTCATCAACATCAGCAATCCCCGAAATTTGTGGTGACAGTGCATTGCTGGTACCACCAGACGAACCTGAAGTAGTGGCTGATGCAATTCTAAAGGTTATGGATGATCGTGAAGAGAGGTACAGGCTAAATCAGCATGCAAAAGAGCGATTGAAAAAATTTTCATGGGAATTATCCGGAGAAAAGCATTTGAAAATTTATGAAAAATGGCTGTGAGGACCTGCTACTGATGCTTCTAAACTATATTTAGGTCTGCCTGCCTATCACTACCAGCAGTAGTCCGGATGAAAAAGAGACTATAGCTGACTCATCACTGAAGGAATTCGACACACTACTGAAATAGCCCAACTCCAGATGTTCTCTTTTTAAGGCGTATTTCAGACCATGGGTGGTAACGTTTTCAACCCTGCCAAAGATTGGCAGTAAAGAGATTCGGGTTCCCGGAGATGCTGAAAGTGTCTTTTCACCTGATATCAGCAGAACGGTATCGTCATCAGAATAAATGGTCAGTTCCGAAACATCTCGATGAAATGTCCTTAATAGTCCCAGATTATAAAGGGCGTGATCCGACCGCTTTCCCAAGGCACCAAAAAGATTAATCTTCCCGACCCCCTCGTTGATACAGAACTGAATTGCCTTCTCTCCATCTGTGTAGTCCTGGTTAGTTGCTTCAATAATTTGAGACAGTGGCAAGTGCTTTTTCGTATCCTGTTTCAACGAATCCAGGTCCCCTAGAATCACATCAGGTTGGAAGCCATATTCATCACAAACAGCAGCTGCGCCATCGGCACAAACCCTTAGATCGGAGATCTGCCAGTGAGTCTCCAGCAACCCCCGGGATGGCTTTTCTCCGTTCAGCAATATCAGTGCAGTCTTTTCCTTGCTCATAAACATCTTGCCAGGTAGATCACAACAGTATCAGGTTCACAGTGCTCAGCAATCCCCCTGCAGAAAACAGTTTGCCAATCTTATGAACTCTCAATAGGATTTTTCCATGATCACACCAACAAAATCGACTGTGACCGGTATTGGGGGTGTCAGCTTTTTCAGATTAATTTCTGCGTGCTTGATTTGCGGATATTCTGAGAGACTCTCAAGGATGGTCTGTGCAGCGTTCTCAAGTAGCTTGAATGTTTTCCCGGTAAACACCTTTTTGATAGTCGTCATCGCATCCCAGTAAGAGAGGACATGATCCAGACGATCGTCCATCGTTGACGGACGGACAACCGATAGAACCAGATCGATTTCAAATTCCTGTCCCAGCTTGTTCTCCTCGGGATGCACCCCGTGATAAGCATAGAGTCGCAAACCTTTGACATTAATCTTATATGCGTTTTGATCCTGGTTCATCCTGTTGCCCTCATGGTGTTCATTAATCCTTCAAACTGACTCAACGGTTCCTTGCCTTGTGGTAAATTCTTGACGGTAGCGCGTTGATACGGATAAAACCTATTGAATCTTCGACATCATAATTCCCCTCATCCTTTTCCATTGAGGCGATATCCGCATCATAAAGGCTGACCGGCGATTTGCGGCCGGTAATATTGATATTACCTTTGTATAACTCCATACGAACAGTCCCGGTTACACCCTGCTGACTCTCCTTAACAAGATTCAACAGCAGTTTCATTTGAGGGGAAAACCAGCTGCCATTGTAGATCAGTCCCGCAAAGCGCGGCATCAAGTTCTCCTTGAGGCCGATAACATCACCAGTGAGGGTTATGGACTCCATGGCACGATGAGCTGCCATCAGGATAGTTCCCCCCGGGGTTTCGTACACACCTCTTGACTTCATACCCACAAACCGGGACTCAACAATATCGATTCGCCCTATTCCATTTTCACCGCCAATTCTGTTCAGTTTGCGGATCAATGGCAGCAGTTCCACTCTCTCACCATCAATCTTAACCGGAACCCCATCTTCAAATTCGAGTGTTAACTCCTGGATCGAGTCTGGTGCATCCTGTGGGGATACCGACAACTCAAACATCTCCTTCAACGGCTTCGTCCAGGGATCCTCCAACATACCAGCTTCAAAACTAATGTGCATCAGGTTTTCATCTGAGCTCCAAGGCTCCTTTTTTGTGGCCTTAACGGGAATATTGTGTTTCTGTGCATAGTCCAGCAACTCCTGTCGCCCCGGGTAGGCTTCGTAAAACTTCTTTATTTTCCAGGGAGCAATGACTTTGATATCTGGGCTTAACGCATAATAACCCATCTCAAATCTCACCTGGTCGTTGCCCTTACCAGTCGCACCGTGAGCGACAGCCTTTGCCCCAAACTGCTCTGCACATTCAATTTGGTGTTTTGAAATCAGAGGCCTGGCAATCGCTGTCCCCAACAGGTATGTGCCTTCATAAACGGCGTTCATTTGTATTGTGGGGATTATATAGTCCCTGGCGAACTCATCGGCGACATCCTTGATAATAACCTCAGATGCCCCAGCCTTGAGCCCTTTATTTCTGATCTCATCCAGGTCTTCAACTTTCTGACCCAGATCCAGACAAAGGGCAATCACCTCATAACCCTCTTCAACCAGCCAGCGGACGATGACAGACGTATCTAATCCACCGGAATATGCAAGTACGACCTTTTCCTTTTCCATAACAAATTCTATGACAATTCAATTTATTTTTTAGACAGTTTTATCACTTTATGAATCAAACCTGATCATCCACGTTTCAGTATAACGCTATTCGGGGTGAATATTGTAGGATGATAATCAATATCCCTGAAAACAAAAGGGCATTCAAGTCTATTTTTAACAAACACAGTAGAATTCCGGAGATGTAACAGTGGAGAGACGCGTACAAGCCTAATCAAGCGGTTTCAGATTCTTAACCCTTTTAATCAGTTCCGCAGCAAACTTTGATTCAGGTTTGGCCGGCTCTTCCTGGAGAGTTGCCTGCCTCTTCTTTTCCTCAAGATACTGTGCCCTGATATCAGCAAAGCTGATGTCACTGTTTTTATTCAGGTCAAGATTGGTCAGATAGTCACTGAAGGTATCAGCCGATACCTTTGATATCACACTGATGTTGTTTGCTGTTACACCGCACGCATAGGCAGATCCATTGATTTCCAATACAACGATTTTCTGCTTTGGGTTGATATGATACGACGAAGACACCTTGATATCATATTTCCCCTTATTAAACCGGAACCGGGTCACGAAAAACCGGTTGTAAGCCCACAACAAGACGTAGAAGAACAGTAATAGAAGAAAAAGAGCTACCAGCATTTTGACGATATTCACCGTCATATCACTGTCCCAGAAGGGGCTCCCCCCCAAGGAAATCTCTTGCTGATCAGGCTGATTTTCTACGTTGGTTTTCAACGGCTTGCCAGCTGCTGGTTCTTCAACCTTAAATTTTTCCGTTTTGTTTATCAGAACCTTAAACTGGTTCCCATCTGTTTTTTCCTTAATCATCCCAATCGCATCAAACCCTGGATCGGCGAAATGGACCTCCAAAACCGAACTACCGGCAACCTTAACAAGCCTGATGTTCTGGATAAAGCGATCATTAATATTCATGAACGACAATGAAGGATCAAAGGTGGTTCTGGGGAAGGTAACCTGCAGCAGTCCATTTTCGAAGTCAGTGCTGACCGACTCTTGAAAGTCGGATGCAAAAACCAGCTGGATTCTTTCTTGATGTTTATCTGAGGATATTTTGATGTCAGTGATGGAGTTATTTGTAGCTGCAGCATACACAACTGTCGTACACAAAAACCAGCATATGAGAACAAACGCGCCCAGTCGTTGCATAACTCAGTTTTCCTGAAGTTTTAAAAGTCGCTTGCTCTCCTCAATGATTTCAGTGAGTTTAAGCCCAAACTTTTCGTTCTGAACCACAATCTCACCTTTAGCCACCAGTTTATCATTGATCAGCACATTCATAGGCGAACCAATACGCTTTTTCAACTCGACAATCGAGCCAATTTCAAGGGCCAGCAGATTTTTAATCAACAGTTTTGTTCTTCCCACCTCAACAGTCAATCGCAGGGGGATGTCCATCAAAAATTCCGTTTCCACCTCGCCCAGGGAGTCTTCCTCGACGGCTTCATCATCGCCTGCCAACTCATCTGAATCTGGGGATTTGTTTGCCTCAGCCTCCTCAATCACCATCTCCCTGTTTTTCTGGAGCTCGCCTTCGACATCGGACCAATCGATATCGTCCATTCCATCAAGACTGGACAAATCCAGTTCATCTGCCATCTTCTGAACCTGCGGATATGGTTTACAAAATAATCTTAGTTGAGAATAATTTTTGTGATGAGTATCCGTTTTACAGGATTTTTTCCCTTCCCTTGATAATCTTTCAGAAAATCCTGATCATACAGGGCATTTAGCTTTTTCTTCATCTGTTTCTTAATTCGATCGATATTCTCCGGAGATTGTGCCGATGCAGAGTCCATACTGGCAAAGTATGAGATGATCATATCATCAATCAGTGGCCTTCTCTGTTCCAGGTATGTTTGGGCATCCACCTCTTCCATCTCCATTTCAGCGACCATTCTTACCCGCAGAAAATGCTTTCCGTCCATCAGGCTGATGATATATTCACCACCCTCTGACTTTTGATCCTTGAATTGGAAATAGTAAGGGTCCTTGGCTTTTTCCAGAACATTACTGGCCCGTTCCCGTTCCTCTTCCAATAGTTCTTCCTGAGCGGCATCCTCTTTTGGTTTGTCTTCATCCCCGGATGCGAAGACAAAGAAATAGGCTGCTGCTCCGCCGCCACCCAACAATAGTAAAACAATAATAATAATGATGATCAGCTTCTTTCCGCCACCTCCACCGCCTTCTTCTGATTCTTCTTCTGCCATTTTTCCTCCGCGGTCAAAATCCATTTTGGCTGCTTTTGCCATAACCAAACTTTATATAAATGATAAATTTAATCTACACCAACTGATCACGGTTTTTCAACCACCTGCAAGAATATCTTAATTTTTTTCAGAAAGAGTCATTTAGAGTATCTCATGATCTCCAAAGCAAAACACATACTGGAAATCGCACTAGATAAAAATGCAAAAGGTAAGCCTATTCAGATAAGTATTTGAAATCGGTTACTTTGAAGCAGGAAAGAGCCTGGAAAAGGCGGTTGGGGGTTTCGAAGGAACCCCCTTGAAACGATGCTGTCAGGATCAGGAGAGGTTAGGCTTTCTAAGCGCCAGACCGAGTTCCGCCATCTGTGCCTTATCAACCTCCGAAGGGGCTTCCGTCAACAGGCACGATGCCTGCTGAGTTTTGGGAAAGGCGATCACTTCACGAATCGATCGGGTATTGGATAGAAACATCATGATGCGGTCAAATCCCAGAGCCAGGCCACCATGAGGAGGGGCACCTTGTTCGAGTGCGTTCAGGAAAAATCCAAATTTCGCCTGCGCTTCCTCGTCACCAATGGAAAGCAGCTTGAAAATTCGCTCCTGGACATCCTTGCGATGAATACGAATGCTGCCCCCGCCCAGTTCGACACCGTTTAATACCAAATCGAAGGCAATTGACTTAATTTTGGAAGGATCTTCAGACTCCCACTGCACCAGATCCGCCTCGTTCGGCATGGTAAAGGGGTGATGTGAAGAGGTAAATCGTTTTTCTTCTTCATCAAATTCGAAGAGGGGAAAATCCGTGACCCAAACAAAGTTGAACTCGTCATCCTTGATCAATCCGGTTTTCTGTGCCACCTCTTTTCGCAGGTTTCCCAGCGAATCGTTAACAATCTTCTCGGTATCCGCACCAAAAAGCAGCAAGTCGCCTACCTCGGCACCAGTGGCTTCATTTATCTGCTGAATCTCCTCATCCTTGAAAAACTTGGTGATGGGTGACTGCCACCCCTCTTCCCTCATTTTTACATACGCCATGCCCTTCGCGCGATAGATCCTGACAAAATCGGTCAAATCGTCCAGCTCTTTTCGTGAAAAGTCAGATCCACCTGGAACCCGGATGGCTTTTACAACCCCACCGTCCTTGACAGCACCACCAAATACCTTAAACCCACAGTTGGCAACAATGGCACTCAAGTCGATCAGTTTCAGCCCGAAACGC
>JAOZRE010000604.1 GCA_029940215.1 bacterium
GCGGGGCCGGCTAAAAAAGCGGCACCGAAAAAGAAATCTGTGACTAATACACGAGGTGGAAAAAACGCTGCTGATAAAAAAGCGGGGAAATCGTCAAAATCTAAAAGCGCCACCACAAAAGTAAAAAAAGTGACGGAATAACTGTCTGGATGTATAGCCTGCCGGCCCCTGTCCTGTGAAGGATAAGGCGCCGGGCGGCCCCCTTTCGACTGGTTCTTTGGTGAATTGGAAACCGGTTTTAGCCTGATTCCTGCATTTACATACAGAACGCGTGATCTACTTTCGCAAAACACCGCTGAAAGCAGATCCAGCAATGCAAACAGTCAAATCGAGGGGGCAATGTCAAAAAAGGGAACAATCGGAAGAGGATTGGTAAAAACCGATACTTCGGTGATGAAATTGCATATGGTCAAAAATCCATCACACCAATTCAGCATTTTTTGTTTGTTTTTCATTCTGAGCCTGGTACTCCTGTGCAAGACTACCGTGTTTGCACAGACAGATCCGGAAGCTGTGATCCAGAAGGTTCTGGAAGCGCCGGAAAGTGATGACCGAAAGTTATTTGTGTTACAGTTCAGTTCAACCGGAATGACGGAATCGGCAGCAAGAGCTTTCAGCAACATGGTTGCCCGGAACCTGGATAACACCAATCGGTTCAAGATAATTGCTCTGGATGCGGTAGAAGAGGAAATTCAAAAACAGTCTCCTTCCCTGCTACCCTGTTTCGAGATTGGCTGTGGAATCCAGATGGGAAAGATCACCAATCTGGACTGGATCCTGTCCGGTCATATTTCCCTGACCTCATCGGGCCTGTTCAGTCTAAATGTAAAACTGGTTCACATATTTGATAATGCACTGGCTTTTGAGGATACCATCCGGTTTTCCGATGAAAATATGGATCGCCGGTTTTACCAACTATCCAACCGTATCGCCAATAACGCACCTCTGGCTGGAAATGTCATCACCGCCAACAATAAAATAGCCGTTATCAATCTGGGTGAGCAGAACGGTATCTCCGTCGGTGACCAGGTTGTGATTTATCGGAATAAAAAGATCGGAGACGGAGAGGAAGAGGTCCGCTCTGCCATCGACAGGCGACATAATATCGGTATTCTGAAAATCACCCGGGTTGGGAAAAAAGTGAGTGAAGGGGTCTATTTTCAGACGATTGAAACCCCCAAACCAGGTCACCGGGTCTCGTCGTACCTGGATAAGCGGAAGCAGATACAGCTAATTGACAAGGTTCGCAGAGAACTGGATACTCAAGAACGCAATGTTTACGAGATTAAGAAATCGGTTGTTCTGTCACCTATTCAACTTGAGGACATTGCCCGAAAGAAATGGGTTCTGAAAGTCCGTCAGGTGGAATACGAAAAGGATTTCTGGAGAATCGTTCTGCTGGGATCAGGCGTTGTATCTGCCTATTTTTTTAACCAGTTTCAGTCAGGTGATGATTTGAAAATGTTGCTATCTCTGGGGGCATTCACTTACAGCACCTTTGAGTATTTTACGACCCGGAGCCGACATGGTGAGCTGATCGATGAGGGACGCTACAAGGGCTACCTGGACTTGAAAATTCGACCGGACCTGGGACAGGTCGGGATAGGCTATCGCTTAGCCTTCTGATCATCCCCTCCCATAGTGGACGTGACTGTCAAAATGCCATAGCCCGCCTGCCAACCAGCCATCGGCAAGCGGGCAATTATTTACAGCTTCCGATTGACAGAGTTTCCTGATTCAACTATTTTTATAAGATT
>JAOZRE010000036.1 GCA_029940215.1 bacterium
CTCAATCCGGGAATATGAAACCAGCTGCTGCAGAACCGCCATCTAAAAAAGGTTAGTAGAGAAAAATCATCAAGCCTGTTTCGTCTATAACAACGGAACCACCTTAAATGGCATAAAAGCCATTGACAGACAGAGGCAGGGATTCGAAAATAAGGAAACATAAGGATAAACCTGAACAAATAGAGATTAACCAGAAATGAAACAGACGATTCAAAACAACCTGCTGCTACTGCTCTTGCCGAATACTTGGTAAAAGAAAGCCGCAATGTTGTTTTGAACAGTAGTGTGGGCTTTCAGCCCACAAACAAAAAAAGGCTGTGGGCATGACTAATGTCCACGGCCTTTTTTTTTGCTCTTTTTTCTGGGTGCCCTAAGGGTCGGCTCAAAAAATAATTGGCATTCTGTCAGCAAAATGTCCGGTCTTTATGGGACTTTTGCTGACAGTTTATGCCAAGTTATTTATGAACGATCCCTAAGGGTACCTTCATCATTTCTCAACAGAAGGAGAAAAAATGAACAGCATGTCGGTTCAGAAGTATCATGCCTTTCCTAATATCAGTAATCCCCACCGTCAATGGCCGGATTGCAGGATCACACAAGCTCCCATCTGGTGCAGTGTTGATCTGCGCGATGGCAACCAGGCGCTTCGCACACCCATGAACCTGACTCAAAAGCTGTCATTTTTCTCTCTGCTGTTGGAACTGGGATTTAAGGAAATCGAGATCGGTTTTCCAGCATCGGCTGCAGTTGAATATGATTTCCTGCGGAAGCTGATTGAAGATGAACTAATCCCTGATGATGTCTCCATTCAGGTGTTGACACAGGCCAGAAGCCACTTGATTCAAAAAACCTTTGACGCTCTGAAAGGTGCCAAGCGGGCGATCTATCATCTCTACAACTCGACCTCCACACTGCAGCGGGATGTGGTGTTCAAGATGAGCCAAAAGGAGATTATCCAGCTGGCAGTTGATGCCACTCGGGAGATCAAATCAATTGCTGACGAATTGACCGACACAGAAATCACACTCGAGTACTCTCCCGAGAGTTTTACCGGCACTGAACTCGGTTTTGCGCTGGATATCTGCGAGGCGGTTATGGAGGTCTGGCAACCCACTCCAGAGAAAACGGCGATCATCAATCTGCCGGCAACTGTTGAGTTATCAACTCCCAACATTTTTGCCGACATGATTGAATGGTTTTCCACTAATTTCTCCAGGCGGGACGGCATCACACTCAGTGTCCATACTCACAACGATCGCGGAACCGGTGTGGCGGCAACGGAACTTGCCCTGCTTGCTGGTGCTGATCGGGTTGAGGGAACCATTTTTGGAAATGGAGAGCGCACCGGAAACGTCGACATTGTGACTCTTGCCCTGAATATGTTTTCACAGGGTGTCGACCCGGAACTGGTATTGGATAATATCAACAATGTGGCTGATGTGTACCGTAGCTGCACGCAAATGGCGATTCACCCCCGGCATCCCTATGTGGGAGAACTGGTATATACTGCTTTTTCCGGTTCTCACCAGGATGCCATTAAAAAAGGAATGGACCTTTACGATGAGACAAAAACAAAAACATGGGCAGTCCCCTACCTTCCCATCGATCCAAAGGATGTGGGTCGGACTTACGAGAAAATTATCCAGATCAACAGCCAGTCCGGAAAGGGTGGTGTTGCATATATCATGGAGAACCATTTCGGATACCGACTTCCCAGGAATATGCATGCAGAGCTGGGTGAAATTGTGCAGGCAGAGACGGATCTCACCGGGGAGGAGATTCAACCTTTCGCGATATTCGATCTTTTCAAAAAAACGTACCTTGAAATCAATGCCCCATTTCGCTATATCGACTGCGAAATCCAGACCAGGGGGAAAACAACCACAATTGAAGCGCACCTTGAAATTGATGGTAACCCTTTTGAGTTGAGCGGAACAGGTAATGGACCCCTGGACGCCATGGGCTCTGCGCTGAAGGGAGAAAAACATGCTGAGTTTATGCTGCTCTCCTATTCAGAGCACGCCCTGGAGGAAACTACCTCCTCCACTGCCGCAGCTTATATCGAAATCAAATGTCGGGGCAAAAAGGTATTTGGAGTTGGTATTGACGCCAATATCAGTATTGCGTCCATTAAGGCTCTGGTTTCGGCTCTGAACCGTGCAGGCGCGGCGTTATCTTTTCCACTCGGGCTTGTATCGAGCCATCGGATACCTGAACAGAAAAGCGACTATTCGGCTTAATTGATTTAACCGATGTGACGGGTTGATTCTCAGGGCCCTTCACAATGGCGTATCCGCGATTCATGATGGAGAGAGGGCTGGCTGTATTGAGAATATGGGTCAGTTTCTGGAGGCGATTGCGATTTTTCTCCAGTTTTAGATCAATTTGATACCCCATTTGTTGCACTTGCTCCCGGATACGATGCTGACTGGATTCAATCAGGGTCCGGGGTGAGTGGTGAAGCAGCAATTGGTAGAGCCCTTGCTGCCGGTTGACATCAAGTTGCAGCCGGTTCCCGATCAGGTGGGTCAACCGGCCATTGAGTTCATCGACCCGCTGCATGTGGTGGTGAATAGTCCATTCAGGACTACGCAATCGTTTCTGAAAATGGCCGAGCGTTTCCTGATCCGATTGAAACCGTTGCTGCACGATAGATATCAGTTTTTCGCGGGTTCCCAGTACCCGTTCCCGGAGATCTGACAACAACGGAACAGCCAGCTCTGCGGCGGCGGACGGTGTTGGAGCCCGCAAATCTGCCACAAAATCGGCAATGGTAAAATCGGTTTCATGCCCGACAGCACTGATTACCGGAATCCGGGATGCAAAAATCGCTCTGGCAACAACCTCTTCGTTAAAAGCCCACAGGTCCTCTATGGACCCTCCACCTCGCCCTACAATCAACAGGTCAATGTCGTCCACTCCCTGAAAATACTGAATAGCCGCGGCAATCGCACCTGCAGCGGAATCCCCCTGAACCAAAACCGGGTTGATCAGAACCGGAATGGAAGGAAACCGGCGCTCCAGAATGTTCAAAATATCCTGGACAGCTGCCCCAGTCGGCGATGTGATCACCCCGATAGCCCTGGGTAAAAACGGTAAGGTCTGCTTATGCTGGGTATCAAATAGACCCTCAGCTGAGAGTCGGGCTTTCATTTGCTCAAACGCCAGTTGCAGTGCTCCCGACCCAAGCGGTTCTGCTTTCTCCACAATTAGTTGATAGGCGCCACGCGGTTCGTAAACCGTCACTCGCCCGTGCAGCAAAACCTCAAGACCGTTTTCCAGGTTAAACCGGTTCCGCTGGGCCACAGTGCGAAACATCACACCTGCGATCTGTGCTCTATCATCCTTGACATTAAAATAGAGATGCCCTGAATTCGGGCGAGCGAGATTGGAAATCTCTCCCTGCAATATCACCCGCCCCAGGTTCTCCTCCAGGAGGGACTTTATTCCCCTGGTCAATTCAGAAACTGTCAGTGCTTCCATCGCTTATTTTTCCAGAAAAACCATTTGTCATTTTTAGTATCACTATTTTCAGTGGGACTATTTTTTAACAGCTATTGCATCTTCCGCCCTGTCCATCCATTGCCCCAGGAAGAGCTGATCCGATTGTCTCATATTAAATCTCTGTTCAAGGATATACTCGGACAATACAGGTTTTATCAACAAGTAATAATTATTCTGCCAGGTGGAGTCCTTCTGGAGTTTGACGTGATAAATATACTCTCCAACGCCCAGAGTCCGTTTGAAATGATGGATTACCGGAATATAATTACGGCTCAGAAACATCAACTCCACCTGATCAACCCCCCAGTCCATCTTCACTGAATATTCACCATTGTCAGGGTAGGCGATTTCAGCACTTACCCGATATAAAAAGCCATCGTCGTTTTCGATAAGGGTCCTGTTGTATTTTCGAACAACAATGAAGGGCTGACTTTCGGTTGAGTTCACTCCGGCAGTCAACCTACCGGAAACGAATCTGGTAACAACTCCCAACCGATAATCCACATGTTTTGAACAACCGCTCCAGAAAGCCATCGCAAATAACAGGATAAGCGGGAAACTGCCCTTTCGTAACCACCCCGCTGCCTGTTGAACCTTAATACCCATTTATCCCATATTATGATTGTGAAAGCTGAACAAATCGGGATCGATTTTCCTTGTGAAATATACCGGATCCCCTTCGCTTTCAGTTCTTTATCTACCTGATATGCAAGATATTTATTGACCGTTTATGATCTCAATTTTTTTGATTCCTGTCAATTTCCGATAGATGTAACACTCAACCCGAAAAACCGACCTCATCACGGCTCTGTTCATCGCTGGCATAACAATTGTATTTTAAGAAGGTAGGCCATAAACAAATAACAGGTACTTTGCGCCGCCATTTGTTTAAAATTCAGTCAGATAAAAATTCAGCATCAATCGACAAGACCGGATGGAGAGAGACTGACCGAGCATTTTATTCCTCTCAAAAACAGTCAACCTCTCTATCACATACAATTTAGGCTCAATAAACATGCAACGAATTGACGAAGTATTCAGCACCTCATTTGATCAACTACTGGAAAGCATTTTTTCGTCTTCCACCGGTAGCCCCTCTATCCAGCTTAGCAACAGTACTGACAACATCGGTAGCTATATTGAGCTGTACAGGGAAAAAAAGGCGCTTGAAACAAACTACCTTCAGTTGAGAAAACTGTTGCGGGATAAAAATGCAACAATTTTGAGTCTCAAGCAACAGGTCAGGGAATATGCGTCGGAAAGCGATACCTTTAAGCAACAGCAGCTATTAACTGCTCGCGAAAATTTAAACAGAACGCGGTTTCTGGCTAAAATCAGCCATGAACTTCGAACCCCTGTAAACGGAATTTCCGGTATTGCTGATTTACTGAATGACAGTGAATTGACATCGGAACAGCAGTCACTGATCAGCCTGATCGGAAAGAGTTCTCAATCTCTGTCAACCTTGATTAATGATCTGCTCGACTTCTCAAAAATTGAAGCGGGGGCTCTGGAGTTGGAAAGAATCGAGTTCGTGCTGGAAGAGGCAATAAAGGAGAGCCTTGACCTGCTGATGTTCAGCGCCCGGGAAAAACAGCTTCAGCTGAGTTATCAACTGGCAGAGGGATTACCAACAATTGTCAGAGGTGACCCATTGCGCTTGCGCCAGATTCTAACCAACCTGGCCGGTAATGCCATCAAATTCACAGAAAAAGGAGAGGTTCATATCCTGGCCGAGCCAGCTGGATTCAGCGAAGAAGAGTTGACTGTTCGCTTTAAAGTCCGAGACACTGGTATTGGAATCACCAAACTTCAACAGAAAAGTCTGTTCAAGCACTATAGCCAAGTCGATGCATCAATCACCAGGAAATTTGGCGGCACCGGTTTAGGTCTCGCTATTTCCAAGGAACTGACGAAATTGATGGGAGGGCAAATAGGGATCGAAAGTACCAAAGGGGTTGGCTCAACTTTCTGGTTTACTGCTCATTTTCTGAAAAGCAGCGCCGCAGAAAACCGTCCAGGGCAAGATGCCTCTGTTGATATCCATCTGCCAGAGGTCAGCCGGAAAAAGCTCAACATTTTGCTGGTCGAGGATGACGATATCACCCGTAAGGTTTCAACCCTGCTCTTGAAACGATCCGGGCAAGAACATATTGACCTGGCAGAAAATGGATTGCAGGCTATTGAAAAACTCAGGGAATCAACCTACGACATTGTACTGATGGATATGCAAATGCCTGAAATGGATGGCTTGGAGGCCACCCGTCGCATTCGTCAACCCGATTCCGGCGTGTTGACCCCTCAAGTCCCCATCATAGCGATGACGGCTAATTCACTTGATTCAGACAGAGATGAGTGCCTGTCGGCTGGAATGGACGCCTTTCTTTCAAAGCCCCTCGATGCAGGCGAATTGAGCCGAACCATACAGCATTTTTCTGAGATAGATAACATGCCGATTGAGCACCATGACGAACTGCCGACCATCGATACCGAACAACTCGGGCAGATGCAAAGGGATATGGAGGACAGGTACGAGCCGCTGCTCCGGCTTTTTATTGAGTCCCTCCCCGACAAAATAGCAGATATTCGATCTGCCATCGTAACTGATAGCCAGGCAGATTTGACGGCGTCAGCTCATAAGCTCAGGGGAAACTGTGCCAGTTTTTACGCCAGGAAAATGGCCGCGCTTTGCCAGGATCTTGAAGACTCCGCGCAGCATGATATGCAGAATGTGCCGGAACTGTTTACCCTGCTGGAAAAAGAGGTATCGAAGGTCGTCGACTTTTTCAATTCAGAATTCCTGATAGCATAAGATCTTGCCAGCAGCGTTCCTCATAGCAGGTACGCTGTGCAACAATCCCCTTCCCGCTTCTCTTACACACACTTGGTGCGGAATATTCAGAGATAATGCTTTATCATTCCCGATCAAATTGATATATTTAACCTATCAATTCAAACCACCACAGGTACCTCACCCGCTCACTGACATTACGACGTTTCATGCAGACCATTAATATTTTACCCGAGGCATTGATCAATAAAATTGCCGCCGGAGAAGTTGTTGAACGGCCGGCATCCGTTACCAAGGAACTTGTTGAGAATGCCCTGGATGCAGGAAGTGATCAGATTTTCATCACCATCCGAAACGGCGGGAAGGACTTTATCTCAGTACTGGATAATGGCAGCGGTATGTCCAGCGAAGATGCCCAACTTGCCATCGAACGTCACGCAACCAGTAAGATTGCGACGTCGGGGGATCTGGACCATATCTGCACTATGGGATTCCGGGGAGAGGCGCTGGCAGCCATCGCCGCCGTCTCGAGATTTGAACTGACAACATGTGGTAGTGAAACAGAGGGTGGATTTCAGGTGCGTGTTGAGGGAGGAAAACGTGTTCACTCCGCACGGGTGGGTTTCCCCAAAGGCACACGGATTGTGGTTGAAAACCTGTTTTTTAATACGCCTGCCCGGCAGAAGTTCATGAAATCGGTCAATACCGAATACAATCACATTCATGACCTGATTATCCGTCTGGCACTGGGGCATCCACACATTCAGTTCAAACTGATCCACAACAAGAACGTCATCCTGAACCTGCCGAAGGGACAGTCCTTTGCAGACCGGATTCAACATTGCTTCGGAGCCGAAATCGCAGCGGACCTGATTCCCTGCAATCATGAGGAGTCCTATCTATCATACGAGGGACTGATCTCTCGGCCCTCCGGCAATCGTGCCTCGAAGCGTTGGCAGCATGTTTTCATTAATGACCGCTATGTAAAGAGCAAAACCATTAATCATGGCATTTATCAGGGGTACAAAACATTATTAATGAAAAATATGCACCCGATGTTTTTCATCAAGGTCAACCTGAAACCATCTGAGATCGATGTTAATGTTCACCCGGCAAAAACGGAAGTCCGGCTGAAGAATCAAAATCTGATCCACACCATCTTCTCAGAAAAGATTGCATCACAGCTTAAAAGTAGAGCCCGCACACAATTCTTCGGTGATGCTGAAACAGACCGTCCAGACGCCGAAAACACGATTGAAACCAGTGATGAGCCGGTTGTTTTGCCGGAGGGTGACAAATCCCCCGTCGAACAGGCTGCACTATTCACCGAGACGAATGAACAAATCGGATTTTTCAAAACAGAAAGCGAGCAGAAAAAGGACCAGCCCCGAAACAGGAATCCGCCTGATTCCACGGCTTCATTACCTGACACAGCCCCAGACGGGGTATCTTCAGATCCTTTCAGTTTTTCCAAGACAGAGGAGTCATTTCCATCTCCCTCCACATCTGGAATGGTTGCTGGCCGACAATCCCCCCGCGTCATCGGCCAGTTGTTGAACAAGTACATTCTGGCACAGGGAGACGAAGGCCTGATTCTGGTAGACCAGCACGCTGCTCATGAACGCATCCGCTTTGAGGAGATCCGAAACCAGTTCTATAACCGGACCCTGGTTTCTCATCCCCTGCTGATCCCTATCATGATGGAACTTCCCCCCCAGGATGGACTTATCCTGGAACAAAATCAGGAGTCGTGGGAAAAGCTGGGTTTTGTGATAGACCACTTTGGTGGTAACGACTATTCTATTAAAGAGATCCCTGTCATCCTCAAGGACAGCGACGTTCCTGCAGTCATACGAGAGGTGGTTGATGAGATGGCGCAATTTGGAAAATCCGGAAAGCTGGAGGGTTTCTTCAATGAAGTTTTTGAGCGAATGGCCTGCCATTCAGCCATCCGAGCCGCGCAACAGCTTTCATTTCAGGAGATGCAGTCCCTGGTGGATCAACTGTCAAGCCTGAATTTCCAACTTTACTGCCCTCATGGGCGACCAGTCGTAATCGAAATCAGTCTAAACGAACTTGACAAGCGATTTAAGCGCTAACGGACACCGCCTGATCATGATTATCCAGATGCGCATGATCTTGTGTCCAAAGATCCTCCTGCATGAATAACACCATTTTAAAACAATATTGAACTATCCTCTGGTTTTCACATGAAAGTATTTGCTCTGGTTGGTAAACCCAATGTCGGGAAGTCAACATTTTTTAACCGACTGGCCAGGAAACGGCTGGCTATCGTTGATGAGATGCCCGGCGTGACCCGCGACCGCAACATGTCGATAATCGACTACAAGGGTTACCAGTTTATGCTGATTGATACCGGCGGATTTGAGCCTGATTCCAAAGAGATTATTCCCAAGAAAATGAAAGAGCAGTCGCAACTCGCAGTTGAAGAGGCCGACGGCATCATCTTTCTATTGGACAAATACTCAGGCTGGACCCACCAGGATCGTAATATTTACGAATTTCTGCGCCGATCTGGCAAGCCGGTTTATTTTGCGGTCAATAAGATCGATCACGTCAACCATGAGCAGGATATTGCCGAGTTCTACGAGTCAGGTGCTGAGGAAGTAATAGCAGTTTCAGCAGAGCATGGTCTCGGCGTCATGACACTGTTGGAAAGCATGGCCATAGACTTCCCGGGAATTTCAGGAAAAAAGTCGGACCAGGAGGAAGAAAAGGACATTATTTCAATCTCTTTTGTGGGGAGACCCAACGCCGGGAAATCATCACTGGTCAATCATTTCATCGGCAAAACCAAGCAAATTGTTCATGAAACCCCCGGCACCACCCGCGACCCTGTTGACAACTATTGCAAATACCATCAACAGGAATTATGTTTGATCGACACAGCCGGTATTAAGCGGAAAAGCCGTGTGAGCATGAAGATTGACAAATACAGCATGATCGCTGCCCTGAAGAGCGTTGAACGTTCCGATGTGGCACTGCTGGTTATCGATGCCACCGAAGGCGTCGTTGAACAGGACGCCCGTATTGCCGGATATGTTGTTGAAAGGGGGAAAGCTCTGATCCTGATCATCAACAAGTGGGATCTGATCGAAAAGGATGGTAAGACCCTGAATAAGATGACACAGGACATTCGCGATAAACTCAAATTTGTGGATTTTGCCCCCATCCTGTTTGTCAGTGCAAAGACCGGCAAACGGGTTTCCAATATTCTCGACAAAGTGATGGACATTTATAAGGAATTTTCCAAGCGTATCCAGACATCCGACCTGAACCAGGTTCTCGAATCCATCACTGCCCGGCATACCCCACCTATCAACGGCAGTAGGCAGACCAAGCTTTATTATGCGGCCCAGGTGTCGGTACGTCCGCCTACTTTCATGATTACATCCAATTATCCCAAATCAATTAACCTGTCTTACCGAAGATATGTGACCCGGCAGTTCAGACAATTTTTCGGATTCGAAGGGTCGCCTATCCGTATTCTCTGGAGAGACAGATCCCGAAAAGGCAGTGGTGAGGACACAGGCTCATGAATAGCTCATTTGGCATCGAACTTATCTCGCGTGGCGGTCCTTTGATGATCGCCCTTTTAATATGCTCTATTCTTTCTCTGGCTATTATTATTGAGCGAATGATTGCACTCAGGCGCAAGCGGATCATGCGAGTCGATATCCTGATGGAAGTTGAAATCGCCATTAAAAAAGGGGAGCTCTCCGTAGCGCTTGAATGGGCCAGAACGGCAGCCTCTCCCATGACTAAGATTGCCGAAGTTGCCCTGATCAACTCTGATAAACCGAAGGAAGATCTGAAGGACGCCATTGAAGAGGCTGGCCGGATGCAGGTTCCCTACCTGGAAAAATTCATGACCATTTTGCAGACGATCACAGTCATCTCCCCACTGCTGGGTCTTCTCGGAACCGTTACTGGCATGATCGACGTGTTTCAGACCATAGTCAGCGAGGGAACAGGAAATGCAAATATCCTGGCCGGCGGTATATCAGAGGCATTGCTGACAACAGCCGCAGGATTATCCATTGCCATCCCGACCTTGATCTTTTATAACTTCTTCAATAAGCGAATCGAGCACCTGATTGCAGAGATGGAACATCTGTCTATTACGCTTGTAGAATTGCTGACCAACGATTTTTCAGGCATCGAATAGGAAAAAGAAACGACGCACCCGGAAACAGGTTAACGCGCCATGCAATTTAGAAAACAGAAAAAAAATCCTTTAAGCATCGATATCACCCCACTGATTGATGTGATTTTTCTGCTTCTTATTTTTTTTATGATTTCAACCACCTTTATCAATGCAACGGGCATCCAGATCGAGTTGCCAACAACGGTCAGCAAACCTGCTCCGGGGAAACAAAAACCTCTTGAAGTGGCCATCACAGCTGCCCAACAAATTTTCTTCAATGGTCGCCTTCTTCAGCAGAAACAATTGAAAAATGCGCTAATCGAAGCAAAAAAGAGTACCCGCCACAGTGACCTGGTCATCAGGGCCGATGGCAAGGTCCAGCACAAGCTGGTTGTGTTTGTAATGGATACCGCCAGACAAGCCGGCATCAACAAGTTCTCCATCGCAACCCGACAGGAAAAGGAGAAATAAGGCATGGGAAAATACTGGCTGCTCCTGACCTGCCTTGTGCTGCTACCCCATCACACATCCCCAATCGCCCGGGCTCAAACCGGCACAGCGCCCAAAGCCTCATCAAAAAAGGAGGACCTCATCCAGCAGTTTTACGGGCGCCCTTCCATTCCGGATTGTAACGAACAGGCCACAAAAGGGTGTCTTAAAAATCTGAAGGAGAAAAATGACTGCGAGCGGTGCAATCTTAAGGGAGTCTCACTACAAAACAGCAGACTGCCTGGTGCGAAACTGAAACAGGCAAACCTGACAGGCGCCGACCTGACAAATACCTATCTGGCAGGTGCTGATTTAAGTGGCGCTAAGCTTCTGCGCAGCATTCTGACAGCATCCAACCTGAAAAAAGCGAATCTGAATCGGGCAAATCTCAGTGAATCCAATATGGATGACATCCAGCTCAGTGGCGCTAATCTGGATCGAGCCGACCTGAGGCAGGTCTCATTGAGGTTTTCTGTATTAAAGGGAGCAAGCCTCAAAGGTGCCAACCTCACGGGTAGCTATCTGCTGGAAGCCAATATGAGCCAGGCGGATCTGAACAGTGCCACCTTAATCGATGCTGATTTTACAAGGGGGCAACTGAAAAAAGTGCAGGCATACAAAGCCAATTTCAATGGCGCCATCCTGCTGCAGGCTGACCTGTCCAATTCCAATTTAAACAGGGCCCAATTCTATAAGGCTAAGCTGGAGAGTGCCATACTGAGAGGAGCCCGACTGACCAACGCGAATTTAGGATACGCCAATCTGATCAATGCCAATCTGGAAGATGCAGACTTAAGAAAGGCCAACCTGAACAACGCCAACCTGATGAGAGCCAATCTGGGGGGTGCCGACCTGTCCGAAGCCAATCTCAGTGAAGCCAACCTGTCCGGGATCAATCTGGTCGGTGCAACCTTGACCGGTGTAGACTTCAAGGGCGCCAATCTGAGAGGTGCCAATCTCTCGGGTGTTGACCTGGAAGGCGCCAACCTTGAAAAAGCCAAACTAACCGGCGCCAATATGAAGCAGGTCAATCTCAAATCAGCCAACCTGGAGCAGGCCAAACTCATAGGGGTCAATCTCCAACAATCCAATCTTGAAAACGCCTATCTCAGCGGCACCGACCACAGAGAAGCAAATTTCAGAGGGGCAATCCTGAACGGAGCCAACTTAAAAGGAGCCCGACTGAACCGAGCTGATTTCACGGATGCAGACCTTTCCCGTGCTAATCTGTTCGACGCCCATATTGACAAGGCAATCTTTCTGGACACTAACCTTCAAAATGCCATCTGGGTAAACGGCAAAACCTGTCAGACCGGATCCATCGGTCGTTGTATCCAGAGTTCTAACTGATTCCCGCTTCCCTACCACAGCTTCCCTTTTCAATCATCTCAGCCCGATTTCCGTGAAAAGTCTCCTCCCTGACCGGCCACTGCCCCTTCACAAAGCACGGAACTGAATCCCGGGTGTGCTTGTCACCTTCATTTTTTTTATCGATTGACATTCAATCAGAAATTTTTTAGTTAATTGATAATAATTAAGAAGCGCAAACCGATTTCAACACCTGAAAAAAATTTATCATGAATTTTCTTTCCGGTCTGACAGGTTATTCAAATAAATCGGAACGCCAGACGAGGATTCTGCTGCATGGCAAGCTGATCTATAGCATCGGCCAAGAACCAGCCGTATCAGAGTTCTCATATGAATTACTGAAAAAGCGCCTGATAGGTGCCCGTCGGCCACTTCTGTTTCTCGCCGCTCCTTATGTTCATTCATATATTCACACGACTATTCAGCTCTCGAGCCGCGAGATGGAGACAGCGGACCAACAGCTTCTCGGCTTTAAAGATCCGGCGTCTCTCTTCATTAAGGTCACCTCACTGAAACTGAATGACAAAAAGGCGCTCACCATCCACTCCCACCTCTCAAAAAGCGGGGCCGAGCTACTGGCCTTCAAACGCCTGGAAAAAGTAAGCTTTACATGGCATCCAGCTGTTTCCAGTTTTATTACGGCTATTTTTCAAAGTTCAGTCGACCTCCTTCAGGAAAAAGGGAGGCTGCGTATTTACCTGGCTAATGAACTTCTCCAGATTGAAAAGCAGAATAACCAACTTCGATGCCAACATTTGAACTATCTGCAGAATCACACGACTTTTGAGGATAAAAAGCAAACAGCTGAGCGAATTCTGGAAAAAGCAGAAGGAAAACAGGAATATGCAACGCTAATTTTTGCGGATGCTGCCACAATGGATGTCGGGAGTTCAATCCACCTGGTTGATCCTCTTTTATTACCCCCGGTCAGGAATAGGCAAATTAAAACGATCACGCGGATTCAGAAAAAAAGATCCCTGGCAGTCAGGTCCATCATTAAGCGGAATAATCTGCTGGGAATCGCAACGTTCGCTGTTATCGCATGGGCAATCCTTATCAACCTGCACGTTTCACAAATCAATCAGCAGCGGTTCACCAAAAAACGTTCCATCCATATTTTAAAACAGCACTCCGCTCGTCTCAACCAGATCGCAGAAATAAGGCTGAAGTACATCCGTTTCGTTTCCATCAGGCAGACCGCAAAATCACTGAAAATTTGCCCAACAAGCTTCCTGACAAGGCTGGATAAGATACTTCCAAGAAGTGTCTGGGTCCAAAGGTTCGCCATCCAGGACGATCATGTTACCTTGGAGCTTCTTGACAGCGGCAAATCGGAAATAAGCGCATTAATGGATCAAATTAGCAGGCAGTGTGGTGAAACGAACCTGACATCAAATGAACCCATCACCCTTGAGAAAACACCGATACGGAAATATACCATCGAGATTAAGCACCTGAATTCTCAAACACTATGAAAAACTGGATTAAAAGCAGGCAAAATCAGGTGACCATCCTCATGGTGGCGACGATGATATTAACCGTCAGCAATTTCATCGCTCCGGCATATGAGGCACTCTCTTATTATCGAGAACAGATTGTATCCCTTGAAAACCAATACCAACTACTTTACAGATATTCACTGCATGTGGATTACCATGAAACACAACTTAAGCAGATTGAGCAGCAGTTGGAGAACCTTCAACAGCTATATGATATCCCAAGAAATACCGCTGCCTTTCAAAAGCACTTTAGAAAGATTCAACGAGAGTATCATCTAACCGTTGTTGCCCAGCAGATCAGTAAAGAGAATGCCTCCCGGGACCTGGAGAAAATCGATATTCGGCAGTCCCTGGAGGGGAAATACAGTAGTCACATGAAATATCTGAAAGCCATCCTCAACGAGCGAAACAGTATACTTCTGGAACGATACGTCCTTGACACGAAAGCTCCATTGAGCAAAGAACCAAACCTGACGGCTGATTTGCAGCTGACACTATTCTTACCTCCGAAATGAGAATCCGGATTATTGTCTTAACGATCGTCACCGCACTTGCCATCATTTTCGGGCAGGTTTACGCAAACCCCTTTGCCTGTATAACAGGAAAGCAGACAGTCCGGAAAAGAGTGGTGAAACCGACGGAAGACTTTGCCTTCATGGGCTACGCTATAATGGAAAACCAGCGATTTGCCATTATTCATATCAAAAAGAGGGAGCATCTACTCAGAAAGGGAGAGGTTGTCGAAGGGATAAAGGTGATCCGTTTTTCTTCAGAATCGCTCGTCTATCAGCAGAACAATACGATCAGGATCATACCAATTAACAGGGAATGGCCGTAACCCTCTCCCCGGCTTGATCATTCGTCTCCAGAGTGATAACTGGCTGCAAAACCACCTTTGACAAATTCGAAAAACGGCGCTACCGTTTCAAGAAAAGTTTAATATGATCTGTCCATCACCATGAAGCGTGCCATCCCGTCTTTATTCACGCTTCAGTCGAATGGCGTCTCTCATCTAAAATAAAAGGGGTCACATGGCAATGCCGACACAAGAATTCGTTATCAACTCCATGCAGGAAGCCGCAGATAGAATGGGACTGGATCTGGAGGATTTGCAGGAGATGATTGAAGACGTGTTGGATGACTGTAACAGCAAATCGGCCCTGTTAAGAGAAGCGGTTGTCAATAAGAATGCCGCCGATGTCAAGGCAATCGCCCACGACATCAAGGGATCAACAGCAAACTATGGTTTACAGGAGGTTAGTGATATTGCCTATAGACTGGAAAAAGGTAATGAGGATCCTGCACTTGCAGATATCGATGAAATGATTGCCCTGCTCACCCATATCTCCGGATTGAACCTTAACGGGTAACCCCAGAAGACCTGATTAAATCCAGTGACGTTGAATATATTTGATCATCCTGTCCATACCGATTGATTCCGATGGTATCAGCAACAGAATGGTCAGGTTTAACTCCTACCCCATGAAAACTGACGCCTGAAGGTGTAAAGTATCGCGCAGTCGTCAGCTTGACATAAAGATCTTCCCCTAGTGGAAATACTGTTTGTACCACCCCTTTGCCGTAACTTTTTTCCCCGACAATCAAACCGACTTTCCGGTCTTTTATGGCGCCAGCCACTATCTCAGCAGAACTGGCAGAATAACGATTCATCATGACAACCAGCAGCGGCGACTTTCCCTGATGGGTTTTCCGGGAGACGTAGCGTTCGATCAACCGATTTCGCCTATCCCGTGTTTCAACAATATCGCCCCCATCAATAAAGAGTTCCGCTGTTTCAACAGCCGCCAGAAAAAGCCCCCCCGGATTATTTCTGAGGTCTAGAATCACAGCAGCGTACTGTTTCTGGGCCAGGACCTCTGCAACTTCTTCGGGAGTCGCTTTTTGAAACTGTTGAATCTGGATAACAACCGTTGACGGTTCCGTTTCGAAATGGATCACTGAGGGAGCGGATACCATGACCCGTTCAATGGATCGTTCAATCACCGCATCAGGAGCTTCGGGATGATAAAATAAAACCACCAACTGTGTCCCGACTGCTCCCCCGACCATTCGGCTGAGATCGGATTCCCTTTGATCTCTCAGTTTAATATCATTCAGTTGAATCAGGATATCGCCAGGCTTCAACCCGGCCTTTTCAGATGGCGACCCCTGGATAACCTGAGTAACCACATGGAGACCCTTGTCTTTTTGAATGCTGATGCCGATACCGACGTAAGTCCCAGTGGAATTAGATTCCAGCTCCTCCAACTCTTCCTTGTCAATCGCTTCAGAATAAGGATCCAGGCGGTTTACCATCCCTTCAATGGCAAAACGGATCAGCTCCCTGGCCGTTCGGGACTCAACGTACTGTGACTGAATCAGATGGTAGGTTTTTGTGAATCCCTCCAGCACCCTGATTTCTTCATCCAGAGTATCAGCACGAACAACTCCCGGAGTCCCTATCCCCAGAACCATGCAAACAAAAACAATCCAGAACCTGAGATTCCGGTCAAAACACCGGGTGAAACCTCTTCGATAAGGGAATTCGTCTAAATGCCCTGATGTTTTATCCAACAAAGCCCTCCATAATCGATACGGGTTTTCAATCAATTGATTTCCAAGACATATTCAAGAAAAAAGCGGCGAACCGACTCCATCAGAAAAAGCCCCCCTATAATATCCGAGAAAAATCCCGGTATTATCAGGAAACAAACCGCTGATAGTATCCAGGCCTCCTCCCATAACTCCTTGACAATTTTTTCTCCCTTTTTTAATTCAGCATCAAGAAAAAAAAACAGATTAAAATCCAGTTTCCGAATCCTGAATATCCCATATCCGGTTGTCAGAATCTGCGTTATGACAATGAAATAGATACCGGGTCCTGAAGAGATCTGAATTAAAATAATCATATCCGCCAGGGAAACCCCCAACGCGATAAGAAAGAGAATTTCAATAAACATCATCCTCTTCATTTTTCGGCTTTGCAAACGGAGCAGGCAGTTCTTCAAGAGCTGCAATATAGCGGTCGATGTTCAACCCACCTTCGCCCCTGATCTCCTCCGCCATTTCCATACCAACCAGCTGCCCTATCAATGCATAGGCCTCATCATGCGAAAATCCATCATCCAGAAGGCGCTCATAGGTGATCAGTGTCTCTTCGGGATTTTTTTCAGCAATCTGTTGATCAATGACTGCATTGATCGCCCGGGTCAGTCGCTCATTTATCTCAGTCTCACGGTTTTCTTGGTTCATGATATTATGGTAGTATGTTTGATTGATTCCATTAGGCCTGTTCCAGCTGTCCCAGGCACATATCTATTGAAGAATCCACCACTGTCAGCGGGATGTAACTGAGGACTTCTGGTTGATCTCTCCTTCAGGATTGGGATAATAGCTCATTTTTTTCTTAAATCTCTCGGGGTTCAATATGATGCGCCCCTGAGGCTTCGCTTTCTGATGCCTTTTTCCCACCGCCTGCACCGATATTTTTTTGATTGATTTCGGCTTGATAAACACCTCCCTGAACAATTCTCTGACCTCAGCAGGTGTTACCGTCAGCAAGGCCTGTATTTCTGATTCCCGGCGTTGAAAATCGTAGCTCCCGGAAGAGATTGCCTGCCAGTAGCGATGGGTTTCCTCCTGCAGATTTTTCGGTTTCTCACGTCGTTTGGCAATCAAAGCTTCCCTGAACTCATTAAACTCCTTATCAGAAAACTGTCCCAGGCGGCCTTCAAACTCTGCAAGAAACTGTTCTATGCGCTTCTGAAGATAAACCGGATCTTTTACGTTGGATTGTATGATAAACATGAAGCCATCCACCTTTCCGGATTCGTGATGCCCCGACCACACGATATAGCCCAGTTGTTCCATGGTTCGGAGCTGATGATAAAATGGTTTTTCTATCATTTGCTGTATCATGTCCAGCCCAATCGATTGCCTGATCGTTTCCGGACCAGCCTGATAATACATCTCAATCGCCGAATTCACATCCGACACCTGAAATTGATAGACCAGTGGATCGCCCTCAGGCACTACTATCGTTCTTTCGACCGGTAAGGTGACAGACACCTCACCTTTTAAGCTCTCCTCCAGGTAAGCTGCCATCTCCAGAATTTCGCTGGTTTTGAAATTTCCATGGGCCAGAAAATCGATATGCAGGTTCGAAAGCAGGGTTGGGGTAAACGCTGCCAGATCCTGCACTGAAATACCGTCTATGACTGCCAGATATTCATCAGTATGCCAGAGCGGATTGGAGAGCAGGTGCGCCATTTCGTATCCAACCCGGCGATAGGCCTGCCCCAGTTTTGAATTCTGCCGGCTCTCAACCATTTGGTGTTTAAGGATCTCGAAGCGCTTCTTATCAATTTCCCCGCGTTTTATCTCCTCTATCACCTTTTTAAACAAAATCCCGATATTCTCCGAATATCCGCTCAGTGAGAGCTCAATACCCCTCGTCGAATTATGCAGGGAGTAGTAGAGCCCGGCAAGTGCGGCTGGATAGGCGTACTCATTCAATCTTTCACGCAATAGAAGCGCAAACAGCTTTGTCATGGCCGCATTCTGAACGCTGGCGTATGCATCCAGCGTCGACAGCCTGATCCGAAGATTGCCCTTTGGCACCTTGAACACACTATTCTGCTTAAACCAAACCCGTGTTCGAGCAGAATGCCTGATTAAAACAGGGATGGGGTCTATCGATTGCCCCGGCTGAAATTCAACGTTTTCAGCAATAAATGGATTGGGAGGTGGGAGAGACAGGTCCGGCTGTGGACGAACAGCTCCCCATCGTGCCAGCTGTCCGGATGGAATTTTCTGAACCCCATACTGTGTCCCATACCACGGGTCCGTTTGATCAACCGGTACCCCTTCTGCGGTCAATACAACCTGCATATTCTCCGGCGTCAGGTATTGCAACAGTTCCCGGGTCAATTCCGGTCGATATGATTGATACAGCCAGGGAGCAACCAGAACATGTTGGACGGGAACATCCTGCATACTCATTGCCAGACGGCTGGCATAGTTTGAAGGCTGCTCCTTCTCCTTGAAGCGAAATCCCACGGCTGCTATTTTCCGGAACTCATGAAAGTATCGCTCCAGAGTCGCTTCCTGCTTCATCCTTTCCAGATACTGAAAAACAGAGGTAATGATACTGTCCGTTTGCTTCAATCCGGCCGGGGTCAAACCGATACTGATACTGATAAAACCAAAATCCCGGCTTTCCGGACCCAGACCAGCCGACAAGGATGTCGCCAGTCCCTGCCGTTTCAAAAGCGCCAGAATGCTCCCCTTACTCTCATCACCCAGCAGATGTGTCAACAAGGTCACAGTTTTATTGGAATAGTTGGACCGTTGAGATGGAACAGGAAACATCAGCTTGAGTTGCCGGATGGATTTCACAGGTAGAATGGTAATTTTTCTTCCCAGGGGTGACTGAATAACAGGTTTGCCGGAAAATCGATCAGGGCGTATATCACGATCCGGTACGGCCTCGAAATAGGTGCTGGCCATCTGTTCAAGTTCATCCAGGGGCTCTTTCCCCAGAATAACCAGCTTCATCAGATTGGCTGAATAGTGGTTTTCATAAAAACGGATCAGTTGCTCCCTCAATCGTCCATCTTTTTCGGCCCCGCCCCTCAAAGATTTGAGATTCCCGGTACCAAACATGTGAAAGGGGTGATCTGCATTGGCTGTATTTCTGAGAATCTGATAGATCCGTCGATCATCACTGTTAATATTCTTTTGATGCTCGGAGTTTACTGCGTTTATCTCCCTTTCAGCATATTCAGCATCAAACCGTGGAGAGATAAAAAACTGAGAAAATCGGTCCAGTGCACCTTCCAGATAATCCTTGTTTATGCTAAAAAAATAGTTGGTGTCCTCAAGAGAAGTGAACGCATTGCTGGATCCGCCATGGGATGACAGGTAGCTTCCATATGCAGCTGAATCAGGAAATTTATCTGTTCCAAGAAACAACATATGCTCAAGGAAATGTGCCAATCCCTGTCTATCCAAAGGATCACTGAACTGTCCAACAGCAACATCCATGGCCGCTGCCGCCTGATCGGTTTCAGGATCTGAAATAAGTAGAACCCTCAGTCGATTTTTCAGAAGTACCGAGCGGTATGATCTCTCGTCATACTGGCTTTTAACGACTGTTTGTGCCTGATCAGCTTTGCCCGGTCCAAACGCCGAGCAGCCGGACAATTGAAGGGTGATCAGTAATAATATCAACCAGGCTGTGAACTGGTGGTGATTTCTTATTTTGGTCAATCCCTTAAATACAAATCTGTTATTCAATTTAAAACCTTGCTCTAAATGTTATCACGAATTGTACTAAAAAACCCGGGTTGCCCATTCTGCAGACACTATTTGCCGCCCTTTGATTACAACGGCAAACTGACAGCTGAAGCCTGTTTGAAAGGAGCAAGAAAAATCTACCAGCGTTCCCCGGTCAAGAAAGGAAAACGCCGTTGGAAATGGTCTAACTGCTCTTATGCCAGCGAGAAAAACAAAAAAAGGACCTGTGCTGATTTTCAGATCCAGTCCATGACCATCAAACTCATTCACCAGTTTACCCTGATAATCCGAGGTGTCAGCCTGCAAGACCCACCCTCTTTCAGCGGCGAAATCTGGTGGGATACTTGATGTTTACTTTCTGTCATAGGGAACGATCAATTTCAGAGGTTCATGCCCCTGCCCTGCAAACCGAAACGTAAATTGTACCCTGCCATCCGCCCACACCGAACGATCAACCAGCCAGCGAGGTTGCTGATCAACTTCAACTATTAAAAAATCTGCAGCCTCACTATTCAATTCTGCTGGATCAAGCGTGTCCAGTTTTTCCTTCAATGCTGGAATCAAACTGCGGCATTCGATATAAAGACTCCGCTGCTGCAGAAGCCGGTTCGCAAGAAAGCCCTGCAGCGCAACCTGACGATACCAGAGCCCCAGTGATGTCAGCACCACAAGCGCCAGAATAATGGTGAACGGTAGTATGAATCCACGCTTTTGCACGGGTTCCCCCCCCATCCGGGTTTTTCTGTCACTCTATTGAAAAATAAAACCATTAACTATATGATCGCATGGCAAAATGGATATGCGCAAGCACACTTTGGTCCCAGAATAGATGTCGGGCTACCCGATTGATAACGGTTACATTGACGGACATCGTTGACTTAAAGGCGCTATACGATACCATCAGGGATTCGAACTCAAAAACAAAGGAAATGCAATGACAAAAAGATTTAATAACCGCGCCCCGGATCAGGCCAGGGAACTGGTGATTACACCAGATTATACCATGCATGCTGAAGGCTCTGTTCTGATCGAAACTGGCCGGACCAAAGTCATCTGCACTGCGTCCGTCGAGAACAAAGTCCCCTCCTTCCTGAAGGGGGAGGGAACCGGATGGGTCAGCGCCGAATACAATATGCTGCCCAGATCCACTTCCACCCGTATCAGACGAGAACGGGGAAAGGTGGGTGGACGAACCTTGGAGATTCAACGGCTGATTGGACGGACCCTCCGCTCTGTGGTCGACTTCAAAGCCCTGGGTGAGAGAACTGTCTGGATCGATTGCGATGTCATTCAGGCAGATGGGGGCACACGGACAGCTTCAATTACCGGTGGCTATGTAGCCCTGGTCCTGGCTCTGCGGCATATACAGGTGTCAGATGAGGTCCGGTTCAACCGGTTCCCGGTTTTCGGGCAGGTTGCTGCCATCAGCCTGGGAATAAAAAATTCTCAGGTTCTTCTTGACCTTGATTACGCAGAAGACAGCCAGGCGGATGTTGACATGAACGTCGTAATGACTGATAATTATGACATCGTTGAGCTTCAGGGTACAGCTGAGAAAGTCTCATTTTCAAGAACCCAGCTGAATCAAATGCTTGACCTGGCAGAAATCGGATTGCAAGACCATTTTGCAAAACAATTGAAGGTACTAGACGGAAAAATCGTCTGAGACACAATTTTCCTGTTGACAAAGCCCCCGAAATCGCTAAAAATTGAATATTGTTCTTCGGGGTGTGGCGCAGCCTGGCTAGCGCACCTGCTTTGGGAGCAGGGGGTCGGA
>JAOZRE010000282.1 GCA_029940215.1 bacterium
AAATACTTGACAAAGAAAAAGGGGAATGGTTATTTAAACACATCATGCAAAAAATATTACATAAATGTATAATCTGAATAATAATTTGCAAATGGACCCAAAAAAGCAATTCACTACTCGAATAATGCAGAATCAGTCTTCATTGAGCCCAACGGACCAGAAAATCGCCGATTATCTTGTCCATTCGTATCCGAGTGGTTTACTGGAAACGGCTTCAGAAATCTCGAAAAAGCTGGATGTGAGCATTTCCACCGTCACGAGATTTTTCCCAAAGATTGGGTTTAAAAGCATACGGGAGGCCCAGAAGGATTTCAAAAAGGACTTTGATTATTTGAAAAACTCTCCCTTGGATCGTTATCACCATGAGGAAGAAAAGAGTGACGAAGGAAATACACTGTTTGATAAAACGAAGGATCTGGATATTTCTAATATTCAGCAGACATTCCAGGGGATTTCAGATGCAGATATTAAGATGTTCGTCGATTTGATCTGTAAAAATAACAACACCGTTTACATCGTCGGTGAACGAAAAATGTTTGGCCTTTCTCTTTACATGTCGGTGCAGTTAAATACACTTCGTTCCAAAGTCGTTCATATCAAAACAGACCAATCTTTAATCGCAGACACCATTGTAAATGTTCAACCCAATGATGTCCTGATTGTATTTGATTTTAGACGATACGTGAAGGTGAACCAGCGGCTTACCGACGTTTTTAAAAAAATTGGAGGCAAGATCATCGTGATCGCTGATTCTCCCATTTCTCCCAGCGCAAAATCAGCAGATGTACTCCTCCTGGTAAAAACAAAAGGGGTTTCTATCTTTGATTCATATACAGCCGTATATTTTCTTATCAACTCCCTTTTAGCTGAAGTCATCCAATGTTGTGGTGATAAGGTCAAACAGAAATATGAAAAGCTGGAAGAGTACTACAAACAGTTTGACATTTTTTATGGATGAAAAATGATCGATTTTCTAATAAAAAACGCATTAATTGTTGATGGATCGGGGAAACAACCTTTTATAGGAGATGTTGCGGTTGAAGGCAATACTATTTTTGACATTGGAGACCTTAAAAAGACAAAAGCAAAAACGGTAATTGAAGCCAACAGAAGAATCATCTCTCCAGGATTCATTGATATCCACAGTCACTCGGATGTTTTATTTTTAAACGGAAGTTCTATTCTTCACAAACTTTATCAGGGAGTTACCACCGAACTGATCGGGCAGGACGGTATTTCCGCTGCACCGATGACGGACAGTTCAAAATTTTTTATGGCGGAAATTATCGAACCAATAGCGGGCAAGATTAAAGGAGGATGGAAATCCTGGAATATGCATGGGTTTCTTGAAGCATTGATCCATCAGAAAATTCAATTAAATGTTGCAACGTTAACCGGTCATAGCAACTTGAGAATGGCCGTTATAGGGCATAAAATGGCGAAAGCGTCACAAGACGATCTTCAAAAAATGGGTACCCTGTTAGCGGAGAGTTTTAGGCAGGGTTCAATCGGGTTGTCATTGGGATTAATATATCAACCAAGTAGTTATTCAGACACAGATGAACTGATTGCGCTTGGTAAGGTAGTAAAGAAATATGATGGTGTTTTGGTTGCCCATATTCGAAATGAGCAAGATCAAATAATGGATGCGCTGGATGAGATGATTACCATTGGTGAAAAGAGCGGCTGTAGAATTCATATCTCTCACCTGAAATGCCTCGGAAAAAAGAACTGGGGCAAAATGTCTAAAGTGTTGGACAAGTTTGATAAGGCCCTTGATCAGAAAATTGATATAACGTTTGATCAATATCCTTATAACGCTTCTAACACATCGCTTTCTCTTCTTCTACCAAGCTGGACAATGGAAGGAGGTTATCAGGGATTTAAGAAACTTTCCGGTAATCTTGAAAATCGGAAAAAAATTCTAATAGCCATAAAAGACACCATTGAATCGAGAGGTGGCGCCTCTTCAATCAAGATCGCATCCGTTAAAAGTGACAAGAATCGCGGTTTAACTGGCAAATCGATAGAATATTTATCTGAAAGCAGGGGAATGCCTGCAGAAGAGGCCGTTTTGACCTTGTTAGCCGAAGAACAATTGCAGGTAATGGCAATCTATCATGCAATATCCAACAGCGATATTGAATGCGCAATGACACATCATCTGCACACTGTAGGCAGTGACGGCGTTTTGGGAGAACATCCCCATCCACGGGCTTTTGGGGCTTTTGCCCGGATTATTGATCACTACTCCGAAGAAAAAAAGCTCTTCCCTTTGGAAGTGGCAATCGAAAAAATGACTTCGAAGCCAGCAAAAATCATGAAACTTAACAAACGAGGTCAAATCAAGAAAGGGTATTATGCAGATTTGATCATTTTTGAAAAAGAGAAGTTTATTGATAATGCATCGTTTGACAATCCAAAACAATTTGCCACCGGATTGGACTGGGTTTTTATCAATGGAACATCTGTCATCCATGAAGGCAAAATAACCGATAGTTACCCGGGGTCTGTTCTCAAAAGGATTCTGTAAGAAGGTAGAAAAGAAAAAAGTGGTGTATAACATTTTTTTTAACTTATTTTTTAAAACTGATAACTCAACAAAGGAGGTGAAAAATATACTAGTAAATCAATACTTTTATCTTAATTATTTTTATGACCACATCTGTTTGCAGAGAGAAAATGCAACGAAATTGACCATAAATTAATAGAAGGAGTAAAATCATGTTTAAAAAATTGTTTAAAAAGAAATTTGTTTTATCTGCCCTGGTTATGAGTATGGCGTTTGTTCTTAGTGTTCAATCAGCCTATGCCGGTAAAAAAAATGATACTTTGACCTTCGCCTCCAGGGGTGCCCTTGGTAATGTGGACAAAAGCTTTAACACTTCTCGTACCGGTATGATCGTACAACGATTGTTCACTGATGGGCTATTATACACAGACCCTGTCACCATGGAGATCAAACCCGCCCTGGCAGCTTCCTGGAAATGGATCAACGCAAAGCTGTTGGAGTTTGAGCTGCGCAGAGGTGTTAAATTCCATGACGGATCAGAGATGACGGCTGATGATGTTGTCTATACCCTCAGATATGTCGCTGATCCTGCTGTTAAAACCAAGGGATCTTACATTAAAAAAATCGATCGGGTGGAAAAACTGGCCCCCTATAAAGTAAGAATCCATCTGAAAACGCCCTATCCCATGATGGTCAACAGACTTGCCGGCGGTGTTTCCATCTATAAAAAAGGGAGCTATGAGAAAAACGGACCCCTGTCCCAGAACCTCAATCCCAACGGAACAGGACCCTATCGTCTCATTAAAATCCTTGATGGCAAAGGATTTATTTTTGAGAGATTTGAAGATTACTACAAGGAGAGCCCAAAAGGACAACCCGCAATAAGAAAAATCGTGGTACGCATCATCAAGGAAATCAATACCCAGGTGGCTGAAGTTTTGAGCGGTGGAGTCGACTGGATATACCAGGTACCGTCGGATATTGCTGATAGTCTAACCTCTAATCCAAGAGTCACAGTGAAAACGGCTCCCTCCATGCGTATAAAATTTCTCCGAATGGATGCAGCTGGTCGTACAGGCGATGACAGTCCATTTAAAAAGCTTAAGGTTCGTCAGGCTGTCAACCATGCTGTCAACCGTGAAGCGATCGTCAAACAACTGGTTAAGGGCTCTTCAAAAGTGATACACTCTGCTTGTAAACCCATTCAGTTTGGATGCACTGAAGATGTAAAACGGTACGAATACAGTCCTGAAAAAGCCAGGCAACTTCTTAAAGCAGCAGGTTACCCCGATGGTTTTGAAACGAAATTATACTCTTTTCTCGATCGACCGATCCTTGAGACCATCATGAATGATCTGGCTATGGTGGGCATCAAAGTTACTCTTGACTATAGTACATGGCCCTCCCTGGTCAGTGCTTTAGGTAAGGATAAAGTCCCCCTGACTTACCACGGATGGGGGTCATCATCCTTGCCCGATGTTGATGCCATATTGCCGTTCTTTTTCAAGTTGAACGCACAAGATCTTTCCAGAGACCCAGAAGTGAATGGCCTGATAAAAGCGGGCGGCTCCTCATCAGATCCTGACATTCGGCTTAAGAACTATAACAGAGCATTAAAATTGATTGCAGAACGGGCCTATTGGCTTCCCTTGTTCTCTGATACCATGAATTATATTCATAGTAATGATTTGGAGTTTGTGTCACCGCAAGATGGTCTGCCTCGTCTGTTTTTAACCAAATGGAAAAAATAGTAAAGGAGATTAAAAAATATGCTCATTTACACCCTTAAAAGAGCTTTGCTCGGACTGTTAGTAGCCCTGACGGTATCCATATTGACTTTCGGGCTTTTGCATCTCTCTTCGGATCCCGCAGTTACCTTGGCCGGAGAGGATGCAACGGAAGAAGACATCCAGCAGATCCGGGTCAATTACGGCTTCGACAAACCTTTACCGGTGCAGTACTGGGTATGGTTGACCAAAGCTTTGCAGGGTGATTTGGGCACAAGTTTCTATTTTGGAGTCCCGGTTAGCCAGCTCTTGGCGGAACGTCTGCCGGTTACGCTGACTTTGGGAATTTGCAGCCTGTTTTTTGCGATCATGTTTGCCGTTCCCCTTGGGGTGCTGGCAGCCATGCGACCCAACACATGGCTGGACCGCGTCTGCCTCACCCTGGCAGTGAGCGCTCAGGCCATGCCTAGTTTCTGGTTCGGGCTCATGCTGATTGTTCTGTTTTGTCTTTGGTTTCCCCTGCTGCCGGTATCAGGATCAGATACCTGGCAACACTTTGTTATGCCTGTTATTGTAGTGGGTACGTACGCCATGCCGGCTATTATGCGGCTAACCCGAACCGGCATGTTGGACGTACTTGCCACTGACTACATCCGAACCGCCCGTGCCAAGGGACTCAGACCTAGAACTGTTCTGCTGAAACATGCTTTGCGTAATGCCGTAATCCCCGTAATCGCCGTGATTGGAGTGCAAGCCGGTTATATGTTGGGTGGTTCCGTAATTGTGGAGACCATCTTTGCATTGAACGGTGTGGGACTTTTAGCTTATGAATCCATAATATATTTCGATTTGGCCTGTATGGAAGCGGTAGTTCTCTTGCTTTGTCTCGTGTTTATAACAACGACATTTGCGGCCGACATATTGAATGCCTGGTTGGACCCTCGAATTAGGATAAAGTGATATGATGATTCAGAATGGAATTCTAAAGGCGATACCCGGCGACGAGGAGATCACTGAACCCACACCCGGCCAGATCATGCGATCCAGAGCCCTGCGACATTGGGGGCTAATGATCGGAGGGACAGTGTTAGGTATTATCCTAATCTTAGCCCTTTTAGCTCCGATCATCGCGCCCCATGATCCTTACACACAGAGTTTAAGTGATCGGCTACAGCCTCCTGTATGGGACACAGGAGGAAGTTTGAAGCATGTTTTAGGTACCGACCAAGTGGGGCGAGACTATCTGAGTCGCCTGTTGTATGGTGCTCAAATTTCCTTGATGATCGGTTTTGCCACCGTACTGATTTCTGGTTTTATAGGTGTTTCTCTGGGTGTAATGGCAGGTTATTTTGGAGGTCGGGTAGATATGTTCATTAATTACCTGATTACGGTTCGTCTCAGCATACCAGGTGTTTTGCTCGCCCTGGCGGTAGTACAGTTAATCGGAGGCTCGCTGCCTGTTGTAATCACAGTGTTGGGATTTATGCTGTGGGTCCGTTTTGCAGTGGTAATCCGTAGCGCCACGATGCAGATACGAAACATGGACTATATAAAAGCGGCCAGAGCAGCTGGCTGTTCATCTTTGCGCATGATAATTACCCAGATTCTGCCTAATGTGCTCAATCAATTCGTTGTTATCGCTACACTGGAGGCAGCCCATGCCATACTACTGGAAGCAGCATTAAGTTTTTTGGGGATAGGTGTTCAGCCACCGCTACCCTCCTGGGGGTTGATGATTAATGAAGGTAAGGATTATATGTTCTTCAAACCCTATCTTATAAGCATCCCCGGAATTGCCTTGTTTTGTCTGGTTTTGTCCATCAATCTGGTGGGTGACGGGGTTCGTGACGTTACAGCCCCGGAAAACAGAAACTAAGGAGGATACCAATGACGCTCTTATTGGAAGTGGAAAATCTGACTGTAGATATTCCGCTGTCCGCAGGAACCTTGCACGCTGTACGTGGTGTGGACTTCACAGTAAAAAAGGGGGAAACTCTTGGCATAGTGGGTGAATCAGGCTGTGGCAAATCAATCACTTCCTTTGCCATAATGGATCTATTACCAGAAAATGCCATACGAAATGCCCGACACTTGGTCTTTAGTGGACAAGAACTTAACAAATTGAATGCCGAACAGATATCCGACATTCGGGGCAACAAGATGTCCAT
>JAOZRE010000283.1 GCA_029940215.1 bacterium
CAACTCAAATGGCTTGGGAATGCGGAGACAGTTTTCGGATGCCGGGTCGAAGCCCGGCATGACGTAAAACTATTAGTTACGAATCGTTTGCAGGGCGCTACCGTCCTTGATACTGACCACAATCTCTTCAACTGGAATACTGACACCGCTGATTTCCATGGCCTTTTTAATGATCATCGGCATACCTGAGCAGCAGGGAACTTCCATGATCACAATCGTCAGACTTTTAATATCGGCTGTCTGGAAAATCGCGGCAAATTTTTGAACATATTCTTCAGCATCATCCAGCTTCGGACAGCCCAGCAGCATGATTTTTCCCTGTAGATAATCCTGGTGAAAATTCGGAACTGAGGCCGGCACACAATCCGCTGCCAGTAACAGGTCACTCCCCTTTAAAAATGGTGCCTGGGGTGGAACCAGGTTGATCTGAATCGGCCAGTTCGCCAGGGCCGACACTGCTCGCCCGACGGGAGCTGAGTTAGTCCGTTCCATCGCTTTGGGCTTATTGGCAGCCTGGCAGGAAGTAGCCGGCATGGTCGGAATAAAGGTCTGAATCTTCTGAGACGCACAGCCGCAGGCTTGGGGCTCAGACGCAGGAGCATCCACCTCATCCAGTGTTGATAGATGTACCTTGACAGCTTCTTCGTCAAAGGCGTCTGCCTCTCTTTCTATGATTTTCAATGCATCCAGAGGACAATCGCCGATACAGGCACCTAGACCGTCACAGAACATGTCTTTAATCACTTTTGCTTTACCATCTATGATCTTAATAGCCCCTTCTTCACACGCGACCACACAGTTTCCGCATCCGTCACAGAGCTCTTCATCGATTTCAATAATCTTTCGCATTACTTTCATAATCACCTCGTTTTATTCCACGTTCAATTTAACACTGGTCTGAGTAAATGCAGGATTCGGCACACCCGAGCTGCTGTTCAATAATGGCCGTAAAAGTGGTCATAAAATTAAATTGTTGAAACGTGATCGGCGGTAGCCAATTTTTTTTATCGTTCCATGACTACTATTAGGACATGGATGCCACAGGGTTTGTTTGACTTAAGTCAAATCGGCTGTTTTAGTTCTATTTGTTTTTTAAACACCTGATTTTTTAACATATATATTTTCATATGGATTCCTTCCACCCCTTAGGGTAAAGTAATTAAGCGCTAAAAAATAGCTTTTGATTCCAGGCAATATTCCTCTTTTTTACTCAGACCGTGACTGCCACACATCTCATTACTCAGGAACTCTTTGGATAAACTGACAACCGCCATTTCACTCTCCCCCCTGTTCCGCGACCTGCCTTTGGAACACCGAATCAAGATCCGGCAAATATCCATCGAAAAAAGCTACCGAAAAGGGGAATGCATTTTCACAGAAGGGGATGAAAGCAACGGATTTTACCTGATAGTTGAGGGAAAGGTGAAGATCTTCAAGCTCTCCTCTGAAGGTAAGGAGAAAATCCTGCATATCTTCACCGATGGAGAGCCGTTCGGCGAGGTTGCCGTGTTTTCCGGCAGTGAATTCCCGGCAGGTGCTGAAACCCTTGTCAAAAGTCATCTGGCATTTTTCCCAAGAAATGCCTTCGTCAACCTGATCACCGAACACCCGACACTTGCTATGAACATGATGGCAGTGCTTTCCAAAAGACTGAAGCAGTTTACCGCTCAGATTGAAGAGCTTTCGCTGAAAGATGTCCCTGGTCGACTGGCCGGCTACCTGCTTTACCTGTCCCAGGAGCAGAAAAACGAAGGCAGGGTGGCATTGAGCATCACCAAAGGACAACTGGCCAGCCTGCTGGGGACAATTCCGGAGACACTATCGCGGATGATGGCAAAGATGGCAGGGCAGAAGCTGATCGACGTTCAGGGTCGCGATATTGCCCTCCTGGATATCGAAGGCCTGGAAGAGTTGGCAACGTCCGGCAGATTGGCGGAGGATTAGATAATGTTGCAAGGGTTCGAGTACAGAACTACCGAAAGGAAACCTGCACCGATAGTTCAGGCCACAACCAGTCCTCAATTTGATTCCACAACCTTCCGCCGGTTTCGACTTCTCTTGTCATTTTAATGGTCTTTTGCTTATAATAAGGTTGCTTTCCATTGTCAGGGTTCGACCGATAGGTTGCTCAAAGCGAAAGCATGCTTCCTTTAAATATTCAACAACTCAACACCCCATTGATCACTGAGAGCCCTGCACTTAAAGGAGTCGTTAAATTATGGCTGAAAAAGCTGAAGTCGGGTGTGCTCGCCCAACAGGCGGGCCCGTAGGTGAAGAACCCGTTAAGACGCCACAGGACACACCTAAAACCATCAAGGAGGTACGCGGTATGATTAAAGTCGGTCAGAAAGCCCCTGATTTTGTATCACCAGGCTATCAAAAAGGTGAATTCATTAATATAAAGCTATCTGATTATCTGGGGAAATGGGTGCTGCTTTGTTTTTACCCCGGTGATTTTACCTTTGTCTGAGCTACGGAAATTTCGGCGGTCGCCGAAAAGTATCCCGAGTTACAGAAATTGGGTGCCGAAGTGCTCTCCATGAGTATTGACAGTATGTTTGTACATAAGATGTGGAATGACAATGAGCTTTCCAAAATGGTTGATGGTGGTGTTCCCTTCCCCATGCTTTCAGATGCAGGTGGAAAGGTCGGGACTGTATATGGTGTATATGATGAAAACGCAGGCGTTGAGGCCCGCGGACGGTTTATCATTGATCCAGATGGTGTTGTTCAAGGTTATGAAGTCCTGACACCGCCGGTTGGACGAAACGTCAATGAAACTTTTCGACAGTTGCAGGCTTTTCAACTGGTCAGGGAAACAGCAGGTAAGGAAGCCACGCCATCCGGCTGGAAACCTGGCAAACAAACCCTGAAACCTGGACCGGACCTTGTTGGAAAGGTATGGGAAGTTTGGAAAACCGAACAGGCATTTGATTAGTGATACCAGTCGTACCTGTCAGCAGGTACGACTATCTCTGTATTACCCGGAGCCGCAATCACACCCCACAACCCGAATCAAATTTCACCTCATTGCCTGATACGCCGTCAGACCCATTTTTTCCAAGGAAAATATAAACCTCCGAAGAGGCTATTGACAACTTGGCAGTACAACCCTCCCCAGTTCCTGGTACAGACAAGCAGTTCTCATCCAATCTTATTCAGCGCTTTTGTGATTTGGACTGAAGGAAATCCTGCACAGGTAGAAAAACAGGTTGCCGCATTGTATTCCACAGGGGGTTTGCCATGTTGTCTTATTCCTGAATGAGACACTATTGAATTGTATCAACTGCATCTGAAAGGCGATACTACCCTAAAAAATCTGTCAGACAGCGAATAGACAGATGAAACGTCTCGTGATACACAACTGTCTCATAGCTTTAGAACCGGAAATGGATCGGTGCCTGAACCCTGATTCAGGCATAAAGAATCAGTTTTCATCAGAGTGGCGCCTGTTCGCCCCGGGTTTCAGCTTTTTATCAGCAGCAGCACACCTGACGATGATTGCTCTCGATATGCATAGTAAACCCACTGATGTCCCGCCCATCATCCCGATAACTGAAGATGAAATTCGCAGAAACGGGGAGGCCATTGATCGCAAAAAGACAAGGGTACTTGAGCGAATCAGAGAGGAGAAACATCAAAAAGAAAGCTAGAAGTTGGCATGATTCTTTCAGATAAAATTCAGGATATCGAGCATGACACTGATGCAAAAAACCTGAGATTTGTTTCCGTGTACTCCGTGCCTCGTTGGCGAGTGTTTTTTGTACAAACTTTAATGACAGCCAGTATATGAGATGGGATAGTCTTTTCGAGAAAATTATATCGATCAAAACATCAGAAGCCAAACAATACATTGAGTCAACCGCAACAGAGGCCTACCAATTGATCGATGTCAGGCAACCTGAAGAGTACATGAAACAACATCTTCCAGGCTCCCTGCTTATCCCCCTGAGCGATCTTATCGAGGAAAAGGTGGTGTTGGACAAAACAAAGACGACCCTCGTTTACTGCACAAGGGGAGAGAGAAGCCTTGCCGCAGCCCAGTGGATGGTCAGTCAGGGGTTTGTGGATGTCCAACATGTCGAGGGGGGTATCAATGACTGGATCGGCAGCAAGGCTTTTGGTCATTTCGAATTAAACCTGAACCTGATAAGGCAGGATACGGACTTTCCCGATGCCATCAGCATGGCTTACGCCATGGAAGAGGGATTAAGGCTGTTTTACATGGAGTTGGCCCGGGAAACAAAGGAAGAATTCTTCCAGAAATTGTACCGGAAGCTGGCCAGTTTTGAAGTTGAACACAAGGCGGAACTCGCTGAAAAATATCGAATTGCCGAGGGAAAGGAGTTTATTCAAAAAGAGATGGATGAACGACAGGACCAGATCATGGAAGGGGGTGGACATGCTGATATTACCCTTATCAGGACACTAGCCAATACAGAGGATATAACAGATGTTTTCGGGCTGGCCATGGCATTTGAAATCCAGGCGTTCGATTTTTATTTCAGGTTGTCCCAACACACTGTCAAACCGGACGTTAGGCAGTTTTTTCTTGAAATGGCGGATGCTGAAAAATCACATCTGGCCTTTATTGCGAATGAGATGGACGCGTACCTCAAAAAATAGACCTTAAACAACCAATGAGTGAACTAAAAGAATCGCTGGATAACCTGCTACTCTCAGCAGACCTGTCCAGTCAGTCCAGTGCCTTCAAATTAAGCTGGGCAGAACAGATTGCCGGATTTGACATATTCGATCTGACAGACCGAACCGGCAGAAAGATCTCTATTGGAGACGATGCGGACTACCTCCAACTGTACATGGTGATGTCCGAGCAGGTGTTCAGAAAGCGCAGGGAGAAGTTTGAACCGCTTGTTATTGCCAGTGACAGCGGAAACAACCGATTGTTTGTGCGCTATTATACCGAGGCGGAGCATCAGGAGTTTAAGTATGCCTATGTGGCTACGGGTCATGCAGCTAAACAGCTTCCGGATTCCTCCTTCACTGGCAAATTCAGTTTTTTTGGCGAAATCACATTGGAAAAAGCAGCTAAGGAAGGATTCGAGAAGGAGGCCAGGAAAACAGCCCGAACTTTGAAGGGTGATATTAAACAGGCATGGGAAGACCTGATCGAGCAGAAAGCTGATTTCCTTAAAACCGATCTTTACGTTTTTCAACTACTGAAGCTTTATTCGTGGGGTTTTATCGTGTCCGATACCGGCGGAAGCTCCGGTTCGGATTTTCATTTTGTTAGGCCCCAGGCCCCCAAGCCGAGAGGGGCAAACCGCAACGTTGCCAAACCCGGCAAGAATTTGCATAATGGACGAAGGGTCAGGGGAAAACTTCCCTGATAATCCGTTAATTTTTTAATTCCTTTTCAACACAGGAGATCTTATGAACCTTGAAGAAGCTATCAAAACCGCCATCGTATACGAAGAAAAAGTAACTGCTGTATACATGAAGTATGCTGACAAATTTGCGTCAGAGAATGGTACCAAGATTTTCAAGACCCTCGGCAAGGAAGAAGAGGATCATGTCACCTATCTGAAGGAAAAGCAGGTGCAACTGAAAGAGTCAGGAACCATTAGCTTTGACGGATATGAGAGCGTGGTGCCTGATGCAGCAACCCTAAAAGCCAATATCAAAAACCTGAAGAAAATCGCCAAGCAGCCCAATATCGATGAAGAAGTGAAATACTTCGAGAAAGCACTGGATATGGAAATTGAGACATCCAATTTTTACAAAGAGATGGTAAAGCAACTCCCGAAAGAACACCAACCGTTGTTTGAAAGATTTGTAGAAATTGAAGAGGGTCACGAAGCGATTGTCAGGGCTGAAATTGACAACGCCAGAGGCTTGGGATTCTGGTTTGATTTCCAGGAATTTGATCTGGAATCTGCATAACCACCTTTTATGAACCAGGCCCATCCTTTTACAGGAAGGGCCTGGAGCACTACAACTGATGTATAGGGATCGTACAAAAATAACTTGGCATAATCCGTGATGAAAAAAGAACTTTCCCGCACGCTGAGGATTATCGCAGTTCTCACATTCAGCCTCTGCCTGTTTCAGACAGTTGCTGTTGCCGTAGACTACGCGCACGAATTGAAAGTAAAAAAGATGACTTTTGCCTGGAAAATCCAGCAGCAGAAGCTGTATGTGAAGTTGACGGCCCCTACAACCGGGTGGGTTGCCATCGGGTTTAACCCGACCTACCGCATGCAGGATGCAAACTTTGTCCTGGGATATGTTAAAGATGGGAATGTCAAGGTCGCCGATCATTTCGGCGTTCGGCCCAAAGAGCACATTAACGACACCGCAATGAAAGGGTCAAACAACATCACAGACGTCTCAGGCAGCGAAACGGGCAAAAC
>JAOZRE010000284.1 GCA_029940215.1 bacterium
ACATCTCTTCAAGAAAACGGCGAGTTTCATTCTGTGAGAGCGCATCTGTTTTCACCTTGTCTCGAATTTTAAAAAACGTTTTGCTGACCCCCTCCTTATTGGTAACAGCCTTGTTGATAATCCCTTGAGTTCTTCGTTGAAGAAACCCGGTGAATGAGATATATGCTGCCGCCCTTGCCTGCCGTGTTGCTTCACTCCAATCCTGTACCAGTTTAATGTCGTCAACTATCGCCTCATGATTGACAAGGCTGAACTGCTGCAATGATAAATTCATATCCACCAGATCCAATTCCGCAAGTCTTTTAAAACCTGAACGATAATTAACCTGCGTTAATAGGTTCAGAGTTCGAAGCCATACACCCAATGCATCTCTCACAGACAAATTGCCAAGTTGGTTCCAGATGGTTTCCGATTTTGCAGAAACAGATTCCTGATAGGTGTCCGGTAAATTCATACTTGAATGATAAGCCGGAATCATTTCATTTTTCATTGGTCGTTGCAGATTGAAAATAGGTCACAGAAAATGACTCAGTTATAAAAAATAGACAATTTTCAGATGTAGTTATAATTGAAGTTATATATACAATAGAGGAAATTTCAAGCTTTTTTATTATTTTTTTTGTTTTTTAGCTATTTTTTATTTTTGTTTAAATATAGCGTTTAAACGCGATTTAATTGTTTATAGATGGTTGATCAATTATTGTGGTCAGAAATTAAATTCTGAAGCGATCTGACGATCCAAAAAAAATGGCATTTTTCCTAAATACGTTCAAAAAAGGATTTTTGTCCTTCTATCAGTATAGTTTGGTACATTTTTCGAATTATAAGTAGACGGGTATTTGCTTCAGAGTAAAGCTCGATATTTCCAGTCAGGCTCTAGAGAGCGAAGAGGCAATTTAGCCTGAGATCAATTAAAATAGGGGGATGCGCCACTTCACCATTTAAGGCGCGCTCAATATTTATAGTCACCATTTGATAAAACAGCTACCCAAGGAATTATGCACCTACTAGATGCTTCTAACAGTCTATTGATTGTTGCTGGCTTTTCCATTTTATGCCTTTTGTTTGGCGGGTTGATTATCTGGAAGTTTTTTTCGATCTGGCAGTCAGTTTGGGAAAAAAAGCGTTTTTATAATGAACTGATCAATCGATACGAAAATGAACTTGATTCAGATGAACGGGAAGATGATAACGTTTCAGCAGAAACAAAATCTGGTCCAAACTAACAGCATTTTCCGGTAGACAATCTCCTGTCGCTTTGTGAGACTAGTGGTTCATTGCGCCATGTCACGAAAGAACGATAATTCAAAGAAAAAGAAATTGCGTTTTATAGGTTGAGCAGCTTAAACTTTATAAAGATCGAAAATAGATTAAAGCCAATGGAAGGTGCCGAAACGATAGTTAAGAGAGAAGGTAAATGCACGGAATTAGAAGGGTTCGATCAGTTCGAGGGCCCGTTCGACTTGAGCCAAACTGGTAGAAGAAGAGACCGCGTGATGCATGAGAAAGGCGTAGAGGTAAATTCAAAAATGGAAGCACTGTTCGAAAGAACCAGTCGGTTTTTCGATCAACACCCCGAATTTTCCAAGGAGCTAATCGCAGCAAAAGAGGAGTATTTTTCGATCACTGGGAAAATTGGTGAGAATGACAATGAATTTGGCAACCGGATGAACGCTTTTTTGTTTTGGTTTTTGTTTGACTATCAGTTAGCATCGACAATGACTGCCCCGGTGGACGAATATCTTACTCATCTTGAGGCGGTCGGATCTACTGAGGATCTCGAAATTTTGAATACTCAGAAGAAACATATTCATTCACTGTTCTACTTTGTGAAAGAGAAAAAGGATAAGATAATTGTCAAAGACCTTTACTCTAAGCAGAAATATAGCATTTCTGACAGCAGGGTGCTAATCGGGCAGGAGAAGGACGCTTTTTTCGAGACACGGGTATTTGAATTCGGTGAGGAGCGCTACTTTGCCAATTTTTTTATTTATCACCCAATCAATGTCAGACGCGATATTAAACGTTGTGTGAAGCAGATCCGTAAAAAGAAGGAGTCAATAAAACCCTTCCTGTTAAAACTGCATTCATACCATACGAAATGGAAGCGCTACCGCAACATCAACATCAAGAGTATTTATCATTTTGACAATTCTGTTCCCGAAGCCAAATAGAGACAGGCGTTCAATAGGCCGATTGTTCACTTCCGGTAGGCTTTTCAGGCTTGATTAAGGGAGAATACAGATAGTTGGCAGATCAGTCTAGAAATTTTTCCGAGTCAAAACTGGTTTCAATGTAAAAATTACCAAATTCAGTTTGAAAAGGAATGATAATTATTCGTTCTTCAACAAAATGTTTTAGCTGATGGTTGGGCCCGGCCAGCATCACAGGAATACCTGCCGTAAAGTTAAAGCCGAGTTTCACAAGCTCCCGCCTGGCGTCACCACTGATCATATTGACGATTTCCCCAACCATATCGGATACGTCATTGTTCAGATCCTTGTATTCCTCGCCCAGCATTTGGGACGCAATCTTCAGAATACACTCCTCTGAAAAACTGATCCCGATACTCCCTCGGCACTCTCCATTCAGCTCAATCACAGCAGATATATCGCCATAGGCTTCAAACTGTTCCTCGGATTTCAGGTATGGTTTTTTAGGCTTTGACTCAACGAAGGCCATGGTGTTGAGGACTTTGCGAGTAGCTAAGATAAACGGCTGTATGTATTCTACTTTCATATCATTTCTGGCTGATATTGAGGGACGTCTGTACTGGCACGGAGATAACCCTCTGGCGTTTGTAATTTTATCGAGAAGCTTAACAAAAATCCGGCAATAATGCCACATTTATTGTCGGCATAGTGGCTATTTTACTGGGCATTGACAGATGGTTGTGCATGCTTTTTCAACTGTTATCTTACTGTAAAGTCGAATAAAAACATGGTGAGAAAAAATTAGCATTTTTCCCGTTCCGGGTTTTCTTTATTTTCCTTATACCAATTTATCATTTCCAAAATGATATCTTCATCTTCTTCAAGTAGTTTAAAAAGGGAGTCAAATCTTTTCAGCTTCTTTTGAATCGTTTCAATATCGATCTCGTGTTGCAGGGATTGTAGTTGGGAGTACAGACTTTCTATGGTGATCGTTCTTTCGGAAAAATCTGTGATCTCTTTTCCGATACCGTTATACAGTGCTTTCTTTTTGGATATTTTTTCTTTCAATGCTAGATTATTTTTTGTTTGATCTGTAGGTGTGTCACCTGTCATTCTTTCTCTCCAAAACAGAGTTTTCTCAATTCCGTTTGCGTATTTAGAGAGCTCGTCAGTGAAACTCTCATAAATTATTGTGTCCACAGACAGTATCGACCAAGTGTTCTTTTCGTGCTACGCTTAATGAACAACAAATGAACTATGGCATTTCGACACTCTCAACGTCTTCTCGTGGAACCGATAAGATATCAACCCCATATTCCATGCGCTTGTACAAAAAAGCATTTAAAACCGGAGGAACCTCGCTCATCCCCTTTATTCCACACTTGACACATTTTGTAAAATCGCCGAATAAAACTGCTTCTGACAGTTCAAAATACCTCACAATCTATTTGCCGGAGTGGTAACTCCCTTAAGAAAGATGACCATAACCTGCTTGAAAATAAAATAAAAACCGAATGGCAAACAAGAAATCAACTCATTGGATTGATTTACATCTTCATTCAGATAAATCGGACGGCACATACTCCCTGACCGAACTCATAAGTTTGGCTGTCTGCAAAGAAATCAGGACCATTTCAATAACGGATCACGATACAGTAGCCGGATTAAAAGAGGGGATCAGATTAGGAAAGGAACATAAACTGAATGTCATTCCAGGCATTGAAATCAGCTCAAAATATTCGAAAGGGGCACTTCATATCCTGGGTTACGGTCTTGACTTCAGGGATCCTGAATTCCAATTTGCTTTACAACGTTTTCAGGATGTTCGGAAAGAAAGAAACAGGAAAATCCTCTCAAAACTGCAGTCTCTGGGAATTGACATTTCTATGGATGAAATCAGAGATCGTAACCCCTCGAACAAAAGCATTGGTCGCCCTCATATCGCTTCAGTATTATTAGAAAAAGGTGCAGCCATCAACATGGACAATGCTTTTGATAAATACCTTGGCAAAAATGGGAAGGCCTTCGTCAGCAAAGAGGTATTGACATCATCAGAAACGATCCATCTAATACACAGTGTCGGCGGTCTTGCGTTCCTGGCGCACCCTTCAACGTTGAATCTCTCGGACCAAAACCTGACGGAATATGTTGAAAAGCTGTTAAAAGAGGGGCTGGACGGAATTGAGGTATACTCTTCAGCTCATACTGAGCGGCAAACATGTTTATATGAGGGTATCTGTCAGAAATACCAATTGCTGATTTCGGGCGGATCGGATTTCCATGGAGATCACAAAAAGGATGTGAAAATGGGAATATGCAGCAGCGGGCAGCGGATAAGTGCTGATATGGTCTCGCAGGAGCTACTAAACCTGTCCTTTGACAGCTGAAACAGGCAAATACCATTCAAAACATTTGTCAAAAATTGTAAATAGTGAGGCTGGCACAATGAGTTCAATCATCCAAACAGTATCATATGAGCCTGATGATGAAAAAAAGTTTCGCGAAAAGCTGGGAGAGCATTTAGGTCTTCACACCTTGACAGTCGTGCTGTCCGATGGGGAACGGGTAGAAGGAATCCTGTCGGAGGTTGGCAACGATTTTATCAGTCTCATTGTAGATGATTATGATATGGTTATCCCTTTTTCAACCGTCCTGTATTTTTTATATTCTCATTAGTACCTTCGGGTGTTTCCCCCAGAAACCAGGCAACTTTTTCCATGCAATCCATCTAACCAGACCGAACTATCGATATCAACCCCGTGATATAAAGAAGTCGTCAGCAAGGGGAGTTGCTGATTCAATCTGCTGGGGCACAATATTAAAATAATATTCGGCTATAGATCGTAAAAGTGAGCTAAAAACGCCAAAAAGTCTATCTATTTAAATGTGCTGGAACACCAGTATTCTCCCTCCAAAACTAGATTGCTTAAATTGATAAGGTGAGTTTTCAACCAGTTCAAAATAACGTTGCAGCGAATCTGGCACAACCTTCAATTCATCCTGCCAACCGGCCCCCTTCCAAAGAATCAGGTATCCATGATCTTTAAGAAAAAAGCGCCCATATTCAAATAAATCCTTTATCTGAACAAATGCTCTTGATACAATGAAATCAAGGGATTTCTCATATATCCGGCGTTTCATAAGGGTTTCTACTCGCTCTGAAAGCAGTTCTAAGTTTTTCAATTCCAGTTTTGCTTTGACGAATTCCTGGAAACCAATTTTTTTTTGTGATTTGTCGATAGAAATAACGTTCAGGCAGGGATTGCTGATTTGCAAAAGGATACCAGGAATTCCGGCACCTGACCCTAAGTCAAGGAGAGACGACGAAGGTAGCGTCATTAGTGAGTGACCGATTGATGTGTTATAAACCACGAGCGAGTCCAGCAGATGTTTGATAATTATTTGTTCAGGGTCAAAGATGGCAGTCAGGTTTATTTTTTTATTCCATTGCTTAAGAATCTCAAAGTATTTTTCAAACAGGGATACTGTTTTTTCGGAAAAACGAAGATTCGGAAACTCTTTTTTCAAAACATAAGTAATTTGGACTGTTTTTCGCATAAACCTCGCTTAACTAAGGAAAAAGTTATTGGAATTATCGATAGTCTGAAGATATTATTGCTGATTTTGTGATTTTTTTCAATTCAAGTGTTTGGTCGAATGCTGACTGTCACTTTAAGAAGCATTCGTCACAGTGGTAATTGCCTGATGTTTCCTAAGACAGGGTAAACACAATTTATTTTGTTCAGATGACATGTTACTTTAGCATAACCCAAGGGATGAATAGGCTTTCCTGTTACTTGTCAACAAAAAATGGAGCCAGAAATGGCAGAAGAGATGACTGAAGAATTGGATTTAGATGATCTGGATGATTTGGATCTGGATGATGCAGATTTCGATCTGGATGGAGACCTGAGCCCAGAAGAGAACTCAGCCGACAGCGAAATAGACCTTGGAGGTGATCTGGACTTGGATGACAGCCTGGATTTCGAAGGTGGAGATGATCTAGCCGACGGTCTGGACCTGGAAGGAGGAGAAGACTTGGGCGAAGATATGGACATGGATCTGGGTGAAGAAGACTTGGGTGATGATATGGACATGGATCTGGGTGGAGCCGACGACCTGGGTGATGATATGGACATGGATCTGGGTGAAGAAGACTTGGGTGATGATATGGACATGGATC
>JAOZRE010000285.1 GCA_029940215.1 bacterium
ATTATATGATATTTATGGATATCATAATGCCATTATAGAGGTTTTTCCTTTTAAAGCAAGGTATAATCGACGTTTGCGGGTTTTTTCTCAACACCCTTTTATAGAAGATAAACCCCAGGATATAGTCGCGGAAGTCGTCTGCTCCCATTTTCCCGCGCAGGGTGTTGGCGATATCCCAGAGCCGTTGTTCGAGTCGTTGCTTTTCTGTCATGAATTTTCGGGTAGTTCAATGTGTTAGTTTATGGCGTTTTGAAATCATCTATTTTTTTCATAGATTCCGTATGATCGATTCCTGATTCGGTCCTGTTTTTTCAAACGATGAATCAGGCTGTACAACTTGTTTTTCTCAATGCCGGTGATGCGGTTCAGTTCTGTGATTCCGATTCCCTTGCGACAGTTGAGTATGATTTCCTCAACCTGATCGATCTCTTTCCGGGGTTTTTTCTTTGCGTTTGCCTGGATAAGTCTCAGTTCCTTTCTGGCGGTTTTAAGCTCCTGGAGCGCCTGCTCCTTTTCAAGGTTAATCTGGTCGATATCCGGCGCACCTGGTTTGCTGGGCCGGTCGGTTCCCTGCCCTTTTGGAGGGGGTGCTGCCTTCTGGCGGGTTGTTTTTTTTCGGGCTGCTTTTTTTGTCTTTTTGAAGTCAACATCCTTTTCCATCACGATGCCAAACACATCTTCAAGATCGGTCTCCTCCATTACCCTTGCACTTTTGTTGCGGGCCCTGTCTAGCAGTTTTCTGGTTTTGTCTTCAACGGCCCGGTTCACCAGATCGCCTATTTCAAGCTTTCGCAGCTCAAAGAACAGGGCCGGGTTTTCATCAAGGCGGGCGCCAATACCATACAGAACCGCTGCAACGTGTTTGCACATATAAGCCCAGTCAGGGCAGCTGCACTCAAATTCGATCTCATCAGGCGTTGGAAACAACCCTTTTCCCTGGGCCATAAACGTATCAGCCAATAATTTTGGGAATCTACCGGCCAACAACTCCTGTAGTGATTCCAGGCTCCCTTCACAGACATTTTTAATTTTGAGCCAGTTCAGCTTGTTCATTTCCTTGATACGAATGTCAACCCGGTACGGTTTTGATCTGGATCCCTGAACAAGCGCTTCAATCCTGCCGGGGACAATCTGGAGGTCAAGCACCGAACCATGCCTGACATAGCTTCGCCCGCGTCCAATGCGGTTGCTATAGTCCGCATACCGTTCAAGATTCTGGTTCCAGGATTTCCCCCACCAGGTTTGGGCCAGGGCCCTGCCATCGATGATGACCGGCTTGATGTTCGGGTTTTTCTTTCTCAGTTGTTTGACCTTTTTGTCGGCTTTAGCCCGGCGCTCGCCGACCGGCACATACGGCGCATATTTCCAGTATGACATTATCTTTTCACATGAAAATGGTTAAAAATAACACGTGTCTTTTAAGTTAGACATTCGGAAAGCTATCTGAAGTCATGAATGACGTCTACAGCTCCAGGGTAAACAGTTCGGCTAATTGATCATTGTCCATTTCAGTAATCCAGTTTTCGCCGGTTTTGGCAATAACCTCGTCGGAAAGCCGGGCCTTGTCCTCCAGCATGCGATCTATTTTTTCTTCTATCGTTCCCTTGGTCAGGAATTTGTGAACCACCACGTTTTTTTTCTGCCCGATACGAAATGCACGATCCGTCGCTTGATTCTCAACAGCTGGATTCCACCACCGGTCAAAATGAATAACATGGTTGGCTTCGGTCAGGTTCAGGCCGACACCACCGGCTTTGAGCGATAAAACCATAAAGGGGATGTATTCCCGACTCTGGAAACGGTCGATGAGATTTTTCCGTTTGCCGACCGGGACACTGCCATGCAACACCAGACCTTCATGATGGAAGATTGACTCCAGAAACCGCCTGAGGGGCTCGGTCATCTCCTTGTACTGGGTGAAAATGAGAAGCTTTTCCCGCTTTTCATAGATCGTTTCACAGATCTCCCGCAGCCGACCGAATTTCCCACTCTCTTTTTCCTGAAAATCACCCGTTCCAAGGTATTGATCCGGATGATTACAGAGTTGCTTAAATTTGGTCAAAGCAGAAAGAATCAAGCCTCTTCTTTGAATGCCATCCGTACTTTCAATGGTCGCCTGTATCTCACGAATAATATCCCTGTACAGAGCCACCTGCTTCCTGGTCAGTGGGGCCCATGTTTTCATTTCAACCTTTTCCGGCAGATCGGTGATGATGGTTTTATCTGTCTTTAAACGCCTGAGAACAAAGGGACTGGTCATATTTCTCAATTTTGCATATCCGGATGGATCACTCTTCAGTTGTTTTGAAAAACGATTGAACTCCGTTGGGTTCCCCAGCAGACCGGGATTTAGGAAATCAAACAGGGACCATAAATCTGAGAGTCGATTTTCGATGGGCGTTCCAGTCATGGCGATCCGACTCCTGGCTTTCAGTTTTTTAATGGCTCTGGCCTGTTTGGTTCCAGGGTTTTTGATGGCTTGCGCTTCATCCAGTATGACGTTTCGCCAGGAAAAGGACTGAATCCATTTAATTTTCTGGATCAGGCCGTAGGTTGTGATAACCAGATCCTGTCGAGCAATCTCATCCTCGGCGAGGTCCGGGACCTTTTTACCCCGGTGGGCCTCAGGATGGGCGATAAAAACGGTCAGCTCAGGCGTGAAGCGTTGAATCTCACTGGTCCAGTTGGAAATGAGTGTGGCAGGTAGCACCAGTAGAGATGCCCGGTTCGACAGCGATTTCTTCAGATTGTTTTTTTTCAGTACATCCAGAAAGGCCAGCAGTTGCACTGTTTTTCCGAGTCCCATATCATCCGCCAGGCATGCCCCGAACCCCAACTGGTCCAAAAACACCAACCAATTCAATCCTTTTTGCTGGTATTTCCGGAGCCGTGCTTTGAAGGTCCTGCCTGTTTTCACGCTGGGTACCAATTCCGGTTGTCGAAGCTTGCTGAGCATCGATCCCAACCATGATCCGTTCGAGACGGTGACTGAGCTCTCACTATCCCCCAGGCCCAGCAGCTTTTGGGGGTTGAGCTGCAATCGCATCGCTTCCAGAAGCGTGAGGCCGTTTTCTTCGCCCAGCTTTTCGGCCATCTGGTAGGCCTCAAGTGTCTGCCTCAGTTTTTCCGGATCAACCGCTATCCACCTGTTCTTGATGAATGCAAGCCCTTGGGACGATTGGAGCAACTGCTGGGCCTCTGTTTCGGTCAGTTCGGTCTCTCCGATCAGCAGTTGGGGCTTGAATTCGAGAAGCGTGTCCATTCCGACTGCTGCCGGTTCCGAATTTCCGACGCTGATGTTCAAAGAGAGACGTGCAGATGTCCCCTTCCACCAGTTGGGTATCCGACATAAAATTCCAGCCTCTTCATAGATGGGGATCTCTTTCAGGAAAACGAAGGCTTCGTCTGCAGGCCAGGAAAGTGGATGAAACAGCTCCCCGGAATCCAGCAACTCTTTCACCAGGGGGCTCTTTTTTGCGGCTTCATTGACAGTGACCAGCAGTTCAAGAAGCCTGGCAGGGTCATCCTCATACTCTTCCAGGGCGAATTTCAACGGCAGGTGCTTTGAGGTTCCCTCATCATCCAGGCGAGTCGAATAGGTAGCCAGAAAGGCGAAGGGGTCAACGGATTTTCGATTTTCAACCAGATGGAAGAAAATACGCCCTACCAGGTGCAGACCAGGGCTGTACGTGTTGATGAATGCCTCCACGGATCCATCATACCGTTCAATTTCACGACTGAAACTCCCGTTCAGATCGGACCATACGCTTCTGAGCTGCCCCTCATCAAGATACTCAACTCCGGTCATTAAGGGCGCAGATTCCAGAAGACGGGCCAGCTCTTCTTCCTCCAAGGGAACAACGGCTTTATGACGAACCGACTCAAGATCGGGAGTCCGACTCAGAGCAACAGCGAAGGACCCGGCAACATGTCGCCAGAAATCCAGGGAAGAGGAGAGCTGAACCTGTTTATCGCAAAATCCCAGGTACAAAAGCCAATCAACGGTATCCGAGTGGTACCTTTGATGGATTTCCACCTGCAGCATCCCGGTGCTCTTGTTAATCCTGTCACCTACCCCTTGCCATTCCAGGTGAATGGACCCGTTGGGAAGTATAACTGCATTTAATTCTTGATTTTTCTGGACCATTCTCAACTCAGAAATTCCGTTATGCCATCATCTCTCATCAGTCGATTCTTCTGAATCGGAACAGGGCTGCATTTATCAGGGTTATACAAAATATCACAAACAGGACGGTCAGCAGGCTGATCGTAAGGCCAATCTCAAAATCACCGCCACTCATATGCAGGTAAACATTGACCGGTATGTTTTCCGTTTTCCCCGGGATTCCGCCACCCACCATCAGGGTTGCTCCAAATTCTCCCAGGCACCTCAACCAGGTCAGCACGAGTCCCGAGCCGATCCCCGGCAGCGCTATTTTGAACGTCGTATCAAAAAAAGAGGTAAACGGGTTGGCACCCAGGGTCATGGCAATGCGTTCGTATATGGGGGGAACCATTGAGAACGCAGTCTTCGATGACTTGATGGTAAACGGAACCGCCACGAAAAACTGAGCAACGACAGCACCGGCAGTGGTGAAAATAAAAGGGTAGATTGCTTTGATCAGCGGCTGATTAAAAAAAGTCATGAGCAGTACCCCAATGATCAAAGGGGGCACCACAATGGGAATGTCAAACAGCACATCAAGCAGTCGAACAAGCCTCCCTCTGACCCGTGCCAGGTAAAAGCCGGCAGGAACACCAATTATGAAGGCAATAGCCGTAGCTATCAGTGATGTTTTGAGACTGAACAAGACTGCAGTTAGAAATGACGATTCCCGCAACAACCCGGAGACAGCAGAGAAGTCTACACTCATCAGGCCGCTGGCAAACACCCCCGCCAGAAATAACAGGAACAACAGCACAATAAAAAACGACACCCGGGACAGTTTCATGGGTTTAACTTAAAACCATATTGGTTAAATAGCTGATGTTGCATTAAAATAAAGTTTTCAAATCGTGCCACTTCGCTATCATTTGGAACCGGAAATATCAGCCGAATCAGAAACGCCTCGTTCTGAAAATTATACTCGTCCGGAATTTCCACATATTCCAACCGATTGGCCCTGGCCACAGAATCAAATATGAGACCGGCATCGACAATATCTGCCCTCAGGTAGTTGACAATCTGGGAGATATTTATGGCCTGAAGACGGCTGTTGAGGCGGATGCGATCCGATAGTACGGGTCCCATCTTTTTCTCGATCTTCAGATAACTCGCCCCCAGCGCCATGGTTTTCGGATTGCCAAGCGCCAGTTGGATACCCGGGCGCTGCAGGTCGTTGAAGCTTCGAATACGGCTTTGCCCGCTCTTGGACAATCCGAAAACAGGTATTTGATGAAGAAGGGGACGGTGGTGTTTCACCAGACCTTTGGCTTGGGCCCTTTTAAGGAAGCTGGCCGATGCCGGCGTATAGATACCTCCCCTGCGAGCCAGTTCGATCTTGCTCAGCAACTGACCCGAACCCCCAATAATCAAAAGGGCCCGGACATCCTCCGATTTTTGATTGAACCGGGTAACCACCTCCTTTCCCGGTTTGGACATGGAGGCCGCCAGATACCAGTATATATCACCAGCAAATCCTTCACAGGTGACCAGCAGACAAGAACAGAAAAAGATCAGTATCCCTTTGACCATCATCACTCATTATACATGGATTCACACATCACAATCGCACTTTCCTTCAGAAACACACGTAACATCATCCCCTCTTTCAGTTCCAGGCGTTCGTAAACATGAACCGGAATCGTGATTTGAAGAATGAGGCCGCTGTCCGCTTCAAGGGTCATTTTCAGATACCGCCCATGATGATAAATATGCCGGACATGTCCACTGACCAGATTCGTCTGTTCCGGTTTTTTATCAGGACGGTCTTCCCGCCGGATCATGATATGCTCGGGTCGAATACATAAAAACGGCCTGCCTCCTTCAACTCGCCGATTGTAGTGAAAACTGTCACCACTTTTCAGCTTGGCAATCCCGTCTCCTCTATCAGCCACGGGAAATATATTGGCAAAACCCAGCAGCAGCGCTGATTCAACATATTGCGGATGCTGGTATAATTCATCCCGTAACCCTGACTCAAGAACCTCGCCCTGCTGAACCAGAACCAGCTCTTTGGCAAAAACAAAGGCCTCATCCAAATCGTGTGTCACCAGCAGTGTTGGGATATTCAACTCATCAACAAGGTCAATCACCATGTCCCGCAGCGATTCCCGGATCGTGCTGTCCAGAGCACTGAAAGGCTCATCCAGCAGCAT
>JAOZRE010000037.1:0-12102 GCA_029940215.1 bacterium
CTATAAACAAAAAAAAACAGGTCAGTCAACGAAAGCTGACGCTTTTGGATCAGCACTTTATTTTCCGGTGTATGTACCCCGTTCACATGCTCATGGATTGGGCTGGAAGGGGAACTGTATGTCAGGGTGCAGTGAACAGGTATAATGGATCAGGTCAGGGAAAAAATTGGTGAAATCTGCTTCAAGCTGATCGTACATAGTCTCAATTTCATCGAGTGCACTCAGCAGGGTGGTACCATTCCTAAGGCGGCGTGAAATACGGGTGAGTGTGAAAACGACACCATCGAGATCCTGGTTGGTTTCCAGCAGGTAACCCAGGTTCTCACGGGAAAGGGAAAACGGGAGCTTGCCGCGAAAGATGTCCTGATAGGGCTGAATTCGCCGGAAGACGCCATCCACGAAAGAGGAGATGCCTGTATCCATGTACCTGTTCCAGTGTCGGATCAGAAAATGGTCGAAGCAGATATCGAGGATGATGCCTGCGAACCGCCTGCGTTCACGGCTGAATCGATTACGAGCGGAGGTGGCGCCGGAGTGGTCGTTTGTATAGGAGTCGATCTGCCTGTGCAGCATGACCCCTTCTCTGATTCCCCGGGAAAACCCTTCGGGGATTCCACCTTTGACAAAATCACCGATCAGGTTGCCGACCAACCGCTCATCTGAATTTCCGGAAAGAAACGCATGGGCCAGATAGTTCATTCCTACTTCACCCACCTGACAAACTCATCCAACTCACCCCTTTCACGATTAAAATGGTTGACCGAAGCATTGTTGTCCGGCCATCCCAGGGCGGTACCAATAATGATCCGCTTGTTATCCGGGACCTCCAACAATTTGCGCGCGATACTGGCATAGTTGATCGATGCGGCCAGGATACAGGTACCCAGCCCTTTGTTTTGAGCCAGCAGACAAGTGGTCTGCAAGATCGAGCCGATATCCAGCATGGCGTATTCCAGTGCCACCTCCCTGTCGACAAGAAACATCAGGATGGCGGGGGCATCAAAAAAGGAGAACATCTGCCCGTAGTATCGGGTTCGGCCTTCTACATCACCACGGGCAATCTCCAATGATCCCAGCACACTTTTACCGACATCTTTATATCGCTGTTTCAGGGCATCCGGCCAGACCTCAGGGATGATGACCTCGTGTGTCATGGCTGCCCCGCTGGTCAGTGCTTCAACATTCTCCTTCTTAAACTGTTCCAGTTTGTCACCGGTCACCACCACAATCTCCCAAGGTTGCGTGTTTCCCCAGGATGGAGCCCACAGGGCGTCTGATACGATCTCTCTAATCATCTCCTCGGGTACCGGTTTGGCTAGAAACTGGCGGATGCTTCTTCGTTGTTTGACAACCTCCTGTACGTCCATACTGTCTCCTGCTTGGATGTTTATCGGTATACCGGGTGTAAATGCCGGGTATGGATTCTGCTTCTGATGTCAGTCCTGATAGGGCCTACCAGGTTTGAGGATGCTAATGTTGAACCGATTATAAAGGGTTATTGCTACTTGATCAAATGTTGCCCGTTAACAGTTTGCAAACCGGTGTTCAAACATGATTGCGTTCGTCAGTAGATATGAAACTACATGTTTTTATCAACATTCCATCATTTCTCGGTTTTCTTTTTCTGAATATTTGTTCAAAATAAGAGGTTCAGGACAAAAAAATGTAAAGGCCCTTCCGACAGGGAGAGGGTCTGGGAAAACAATTTTGAACCGACATAACAGAGGATTTGATAATGGAAATCAGTTTGCTTGACGGAACGAAACAAGACCTTCCAGAAGGCAGCAGTGTCGTTGAACTGGCGAGAAAGCTTAAAAAGAAACTCAACGGAAGTGCGCTGGCTGCCAGAATAAATGACCAACTTAAAGATCTCAGTACGCCACTCCAAGATGGCGATACGGTTCAAGTCCTGACATTTGAAAACGAAGAAGGAAAGGATATTTTCTGGCATACCTCGGCTCATCTGCTGGCACATGCGATTTTGCGCCTCTATCCCGAGGCCCAGCCCACCATTGGCCCGGCCATTGAAAATGGGTTCTATTATGATTTCGCCAATCTCCAAATCTCGTCAGACGATTTTCCGAAAATTGAGGATGAGATGCGCAAGATTGCCAAGGAGCGCTTCCAGCCTGAGCGAATTGAGTACGAATCCATGGAGCAAGCCAAACAACAGTTTGGTAGTAATCCTTATAAAATTGAGATGATCGAGGAGTTTGCTGAGGGGTTGAGTGCTTACAAACAGGAGGATTTTATCGATCTGTGTCGAGGACCTCATATTCCTCATCTGGGTCTGATCCAGGCGGTCAAGATACTGAAAACCTCGGGGGCTTACTGGCGCGCGGATGCTGATAATGAACAGCTGACCCGCGTCTATGGGATTTCCTATCCTGACAAAAAGCTGTTGTCCAAGTACCTGAACTTCCTGGAGGAGGCTCAACGCAGGGATCACCGGGTACTCGGCAAAAAACTCGATTTGTTTTCCTTTCACCAGGAAGCGCCTGGCATGCCGTTTTTTCATGCAAACGGGATGATCATCTGGGAGGAGTTGATGACGTTCTGGGGCCTTCGTCATAAGGTATATGGCTACAAGCAGATCAAGACGCCGATCATGCTGACCCAGGATCTCTGGGAACGATCGGGACACTGGGAAAATTACCGGGAGAACATCTACATCACCGAGGTGGATGACAAATCATACTGTATCAAGCCCATGAACTGTCCCGGAGGTATGCTTTACTACAAGGAGGACCAGTACTCCTATCGTCAGTTCCCGCTTCGTGTGGGGGAGATCGGTCTGGTTCACCGGCACGAGATGAGTGGAGCCCTCTCCGGTCTGTTTCGCGTTCGTTGCTTTCACCAGGACGATGCCCACATTTTTATGACACCGGAACAGATTCCGGGTGAAATCAAAAATGTACTCGACTTGGCCCAGTCGGTTTACTCGGCTTTCGGCCTGGAGTATCACCTGGAACTTTCCACCCGACCGGAAAAATCCATTGGTACGGATGAGCAGTGGGATCTTGCCACCAGCAGCCTGGAACATGCGCTCAAGTCAGGGGGGTACGACTATGTTCTCAACGAAGGTGATGGTGCCTTCTATGGTCCCAAGATTGATATTCATATCAAGGACGCCATCGGCAGGAGCTGGCAGTGCGGGACGATTCAGCTGGACATGATGATGCCAGAACGATTCGATCTGAACTATATCACCCCTGACGGCAACAAGGAGCGACCGGTGATGATTCACCGGGTGATCTACGGTTCCATCGAGCGATTTTTCGGGATTCTGGTGGAACACTATGCCGGTAAATTTCCACTCTGGTTGTCGCCGGTGCAGGTGCGAATCCTGACGATCTCAGAGAATCATCAGGAGTATGCAGAGTCGGTACATAAGAGATTCCTGGAAGCCGGACTGCGATCTGAAACCGATCTGAGCACGGAATCGGTCAGCAAGAAAGTGCGGTTGGCACAATTGGATCAGGTTAACTACATCCTGGTGATTGGCGACCGGGAAGTGGAAGAAGGAACGGTTACCGTCCGTGCGGCCAACAAGGTATTGGGAGCGAAGCCGGTAGACCCATTTATCGAAGAGCTGGTCGAGGAATATCGCTCCCGGTCACCAAGGACTGTTGGCAGCTGATATGGCTGACCTCGTCTCTATTCTCCTGCCTGTATTCGATGCGCAGCAGTTCCTGCCGGACTGCCTGCGCAGCATTCAAGACCAAACCTATCCTGATTTCGAAGTGGTTATCGTGGACGACGGCTCCACGGACGACACACCGAAAATCCTTGCTGAAGTTGCCGACCAGGACAACCGCTTTCGAGTTCTCTCATTTCCCGAAAACAGGGGAATTGTGTCGGCACTGAATCATGGCTTGTCCAACTGCCGGGGAGAGTGGATTGCCCGCATGGATGCCGACGATATCATGCATTCGCAGCGGCTGGAAATTCAAAAACAGTATGCGGAGGTGCATCCGGAGACGGATATTCTGGGGGCCCGGGTGAGGGTGTTTCGGGAAAATGGGGAGTTAACCGTTGGCCAGAGGCGCTACCAGGACTGGAGTAACGCCCTGCTGACCCATGACGATATCTGCCAGGAGATATTTGCCGAGTCCCCCATCATGCACCCTACCTTCTGGTTGCGGCGGACCTGCTTCGATAAACTGGAGGGGTATTGCGATAACCCCTGGGCTGAGGACTATGACTTCCTGTTGCGGGCATACATTGCAGGTGCCTCCTTTGCCAAACTTCCGGATGTACTGGTGGATAAAAGAGATTCTCCCTTTCGGCTGGCTCGCACGGACGACCGCTGTAAGCGTCAGGCGATGTTTGCGGCAAAAGCCCACTATTTCGCAAAGAAAAAGTGGTTCGCAGACGGGCAATCGGTCCTGATTGCCGGATCGGGGTCATCCGGGCGTCTGGCGTGCCGGGCGCTGAAAAAAGAGGGGGTTGAGGTGAACGGTTTTGTTGACAATACCGATGGCGGCCCGGGCAGGACTGTTGCTGGGCTGCCAGCATACACCCTGGATTATCAACACCCTGAACAGTTTTTTGACAAAATGGGGCACCCTTTCTTCCTGCTCTGTATTGGTGTACCAGGAGGCAGGGTGTTGATGGAAGAGCTGCTGTCACAGAGGGGATATCAACCGGGTGTTGACTACCTCAGGTTTATCTAACTGAATAGTTGCTAAAAACGATATATATTTGTGGAGGCGTTCCGCATTTGTCATTAAATAGTTTCATTTTGCAGTTTCGTTTCAAGATGATCTAGAATTTGTGCCGCTGAAACGCCAACTCGCTTCGACAAACAGTGGATTTTCGGTCGCGACACTTCTTTTAGATCATCTAAGAAACTTCACTCAGCAACTGAAACTATTTAATGGCAAATGCTGGTGCCAGTTTTTTACTCTGTGGTGAAACATTTCTTATACAAACATTTTGTGGCAGGTAAATGATGAACACACTCGATATTAAACCGGTCAAGTTGATTGCGGCGGTTCTGTATCATCCGGAGGCGGATCTGGAAGCAGTCTATCAGATGATGGCAGACGCATTTTCCAATCTTGATTTCAAGGGATCTTTTTTTCCGTTTGTGGAATCGGACTACTACGGGCCTGAGATGGGTGAGGGGTTGTTGCGGGGTGTTGTGTCGTTTGAAGGGCTGGTGAGTCCGGGAAGTCTGGCTGAGGCGAAGGTGAAAACACGGGAACTGGAAGATAAACTGCGTCAGGCGGGTGGCCGGACGGTGAACATAGATATTGGCTATCTTGATATGTTCAAGGTTGTGCTTGCCTCTTTCAAGGGAAGAAGCAACAAGATTTATCTCTCTGATGGGGTCTGGGCTGACTGGATCATGCATTTTGAAGGGGGAGCGTTTAAGGCCTTCGTCTGGACGTTCCCTGATTTTAAAAGCGGGATTTACGATCCGGCGCTCATGAATATCCGAGAACGCTATAAGAAACAACTGCGCAAGTGAATCCCGCCACCATTCTCCCTCCGGTTGACAACCTTTCCAATCATCAGTACCGTTAGGCCGAAAAATCCAAGCTGAATTCTCATCCTCGAAATCAGGGAGCAGGCCATGTCGGAAAATGTTTATGTTAGACTGCGGGAGCATCTGGACCAGATGCCCATTGGTTATCCAAAAACAGAATCTGGAGTTGAGCTTAAAATCCTGAAAAAGCTGTTCGCAGCAGAAGAGGCGGAAACTGCCGTTCTGTTAACTCCTTTTCCCGAAGAGGCGGAGCAGATTGCTAAACGGGCTAACGAAGACACTGCGGTTCTTAACAGGCGTCTTGCAGACATGTCAAATAACGGACTGATCTTTAGGATTAGGAGGGATGACAGGACTTTTTACCAGTTGGCCCCGTTTATGATTGGGTTTTACGAGTATTCTGTCAGCAAAATTGATGCGGAGCTGGCCGGGCTGTTTAAAGCGTATTTTGATACGGCCTTCTTGAGCGAACTGGGGATAAGCAACGTCCCCGGTTTCAAGGTGATACCCATCCAGGAGAATATATCGGCCGATCAGACACTGGCTCCGTACCATACCCTTGAAAACAAAATTCGGGCGGCCAGGAAAATATCGGTGGCGGATTGCATCTGCCGCAAGGAGAGTCGGTTGACCGGAAATGGATGTGACTACCCGCTTGAGACCTGTCTGAATTTTGGTGTGGCAGCGGAATACTACATTGAGATCGGAATCGGCAGGGAAATTGATGCGGATGAAGCGATCAGGATCCTGAAGGAAGCAGACGAGGCCGGGCTGGTTCATGCAGGTGCCAATTCCAAACACCTGTCCAATATCTGCAATTGCTGCCCGTGCTGCTGCGCTTCCTTGAAAGGGATTACCCAGAAAGGACATGATAAGCACCGCTACATGAACGCCCTGTACGAGGCAATCATTGACTATGAGGCCTGTACCGAATGCGAGGAGTGTATCGAGACCTGCCCCGTAGAAGCCATCTCAATGGCTGATGTGGTTATGGTCGATCGGGACAAATGCCTGGGGTGCGGTCTGTGCGCCGGTAATTGCCCGGGCGAAGCGATTGCCATGACGCTCAGGGAAGATCGGGAAGAGCCGTTTGAAAAGGTGATGGACATGGGAATGGCGGTTCTGGAAGCCAAGAAACGATTGTAACAGAAATATCCGGTGGTCTTAAATTTGCCAGTTGGGGATTTCTTTCCTGGCATATTCATATCCCAACTCAACGATCTGATCGATAGATTTCAGGTCTGTTATGCTGAAGGATTGCACCGGGGGTTGAAGGTAGTAGTCGGCTCTGCTGGCAATATCCTCCTCCTGGTTGATGGCGTGCAGGAGATTTGAGCGCATCATGATTTTCATAATAGTGGGGACCTTGACGTGCTTTCGGAAGGGGTTCAGGCGGTTTCGAATGATCTGCATCGGTGTAGGCAATTCTTCAAAGCTATCCTCCAGGAGCAGGTCCTCTTTTGGATTGACGTTTACCACGATGGTCTTTCCATTGTTGATCTCCTTCATGATATCACCAGGCAGATTGTTCAACACACAACCATCCACCAGCAGTTCATTGTTTTCGACAACTGGGGGCAGAACCCCCGGCAGGGACATGCTGGCAGTGACCGCTTTTCTCAGGGAATCTGATCGATGAATGACACTTTCAGCCTTTGTCAGATTGGTTGATACAAAAAACGCATTCAGCCAGAGGTCCTCAATCTGGATGTCGGCGTAGTACTCCTTCATAGCAGCAGACAGTCGTTTCCTGCCGTAAATTGAGATAATGGGAAGGTTGTATTCGCTGAACGGCTTGACCTTGTCGTTGATCATTTTTTGCAGGTTGATCATCTCCTCTTCGCTTTTTCCCATCGCGATCTGTGACGCGATAACGGCTCCCATGCTGGTTCCACCTACAAGGTCCACGGGGATCCCCGATTCCTTCAATGCCATCAGGACCCCAATATGTGCGTAGGCCCTGCTTCCGCCGCCGCCAAGTACCAGACCGATTGCTCGGTTTGTCAGGATTCGGGCAAGTCGTCTTATATCTCCTGTGTCATTTTCGCAGACATGGTAATGGTTTTTTAATTTTCGATTTTTAAGCCAGTCGCCTGTCCCTGATGGCAGCTGAGTTTTGCCTGGATTCAGGATGACCAGATTCTTTTCCGGTGAATAGGCATTGTCCGGTCGATCAATAAGTTGTTGCTCGAGGATTGAAGGACTCGGGTTTGAACCGTTTCGTCCCACCACTATGATCCTGTCCGACTGTCGAATACAGCGACGTGTCCATTCGCTGTCATTCGAATCGGCCTCGAAAAGAAGTAATTCCAAGATACCTTCCCGCTCTTCGATCCACTGCAGCAACTGCATTTCCTCCGGCGTGTCGACAACTGCCTGGGAAATGCCCTTTGTTCCCAAAAGCTGGTCAACCCGGTCGCTGCTTAAATGAAAGACAGAACAAATTTCCGAGATCGCTTCTACCAGCTGATCGATAAATTGAGACAGGTCCAGTCCTGGGGAGGCAGGGAATATCGTAACGTTCTTGACTTCCGCCTTGCCACTGTCCGGGATGTTGGCTTTTTTCAACCGATTGATGATGACATTTGATATGGGGATCAGAATTTGCGGGCATTTGATTTTGATCTCGTCAAACAGCTGTTTTGGAAAACGGGCCAGTTCGCTGTCCCTGACAGCGAATACGCTGGCAGATCGAACCTCATTGGCAAAAAGTGCCATTTCACCAACTGTCTCCGCTTTTGTAATGTCGCCAAGGAGCCTCTCGGTTTTTGTGCCGGCGTTGGTCACAGCCCGAAGTCTGCCGTTTACCAAAATATAGAGGCTGTCTCCCGTGTCGCCCTGCCGGAACAGCAAATCCCCTTTTTTCAAGTGAAGCCATTGAATACCGGCTTCGATCTCTGCAATGGTCTCGGGGGACAGGCTGCCAAAAAGAGTATCTAAAACTGAGATCAACAGAGAGTGACGGATGTTTTTGGGATCCATTGTTATACCCGGCTTTATTCGAGAGAAATAGAATTGATTTCCTGGAATGCCAGGTCCCTGACCTCTTCGGGAGACCTATTCCGGGTTTCGATGGGGTCAAAAAAATGAAGCCTCATGGTGCCTCGACGCAGTTTCATTCGGGAACCCTCTTCCAACAGAAGTCTGGATTCTGTTCTAGCAGGCACGACCGGAACCCCGGCTATATCGGCCGTAACGAAAGCCCCTATTTTGAACGGCCCCAGTTGTCCGGAATGGCTCAGACGGCCTTCCGGGGCCAGGATCAACGAAACCCCTTTTTTCAGGCACGCTACCGATTGCGCCAGGGACGTCTTCTTGCTGTTCTGATCCGTCCGATTGACAAACACCATTTTCACAAAGATGGTGATGGTCCCGATAACCGGAACCAGCTTGAAGCCCGAAGCCATAACCAATTTACAGATAAGAGGGTCCATCGCAAAAAGTGTAAAACTGTCCAGAATGGTCTGATGATTCATGACGAAGACACAGGGAGGCCTGCATCTTCGAATCGGGTAACCGGTCACCTCTGTTTTCCAGAACAGGCTGGAGACAAGATAGTGATGAAAGTAGAGAATTCGTATATAGATCCGGCGCTGCGGATCAAACAGGAAGGCCAGGGGGAAGAAAATCAAAAAAACAGCATTGACGATGATTCCAAATGATAAATAAAAAAAAATAAACAGTCCAAATCGAAGATTCATCTTTAACCAATCATATTACTGAGATGTTTGCTCCGGATACCACCAGTAAGTATTGTACCTGACCGGGTCGTAATAGCGGGAAATGCCATGGTGGATAATTTTCGGGCCCCGGTGTATGTCCGCTTCGTGTAATAACCGGTCAGCTGTCAGGAGGATCCCCATTAGAAATCCGTGTGAGTTGATTGCCTCCCGGCCATAGGCCGTGCTGGTCGGATAACTGGGACTTCTGGGACCATCAGCCGGGCTGATGATTTTCGAATAGAGACGGATGGCCCCGCTTCCTATCCACTTCAGGGTGGAGACAGGAAGGACCGGTATGACCTGCCTTCTGACGGGTTGTAAATCGGGGCCCTTCATCCGGTCTTTGGCTGACAAATCTCCTGGAAGGACCAGGATCAACAGGGCAATCACAGCCAGCCCGACAACCCGAAAAAAGCAAGGCAGGCTACTCATTGTCGAGGGGTATGGGGTGGACAATCTCATCATCCCGGATCATTCCCAACTCCTCCCGGGCGATGGTCTCAACATAGGAACGGTTCCCCTTAATGGACTGAATCTTGTAGATCCACTCTTTCCGCTCCTGCTTCAACTCCTTAATTTCACGTTTCAGATCAGTCTTCTGCTGTTTTAACGCAATCAGCTGGATCACACCCTTGTCGCCGATGAGTGAGAAGGTAATGACGGTCAATGACGCGAAAATGGCCAGCCATTGAATGACTTTTCTATCACTCAGCTTGATTCTGGATTTCATATTGGTTTTGACCTGTTCGCCACCCACGCAGATGACAGCTCAACACTGTACCTGCGCAGGGAATGGACTGTTACTTCAGGTTGTAAAAAGTAGACTTTCCGGAAAACAGCGCCTGCGCCCCGATCTCCTCTTCGATGCGCAACAGCTGATTGTACTTGGCAATGCGATCCGAGCGGCTCAGGGACCCGGTTTTTATCTGGCCGGCATTTGTGGCAACCGCAATATCAGCGATGGTGGAATCCTCGGTTTCCCCGGAGCGATGCGAAATGACGCAGGTATAACCGGAGCGTTTGGCCAGTTCAATGGTCTGCAGGGTCTCAGTCAGGGTCCCGATCTGGTTGACCTTGATCAGAATCGAGTTCCCAATCCCCTGCTCAATACCCCGTTGCAACCTCTTGGGGTTGGTGACGAACAGGTCGTCTCCCACGATCTGGATCTTCTGTGACAGCCTGTCAGTCATCAGTTTCCAAGCGTCCCAATCGTCTTCATCCAGTCCGTCCTCAATGCTGATGATGGGATATCGTTCTACCAGGTCGGCATAGAAATCAACCATCTCTGCGGCACTTTTTTCAGGGCTTGCCTCCGCAGACAGAATGTATTTTCCGTCTTTGTAAAACTCGCTGGCCGCGGCATCCAAAGCAATCATGACCTCTTCACCCGGCTTATAACCGGCCTTTTCAATGGCTGTGATGATAACTTGCAGCGCTTCTTCATTGGAGCCGAGGTTGGGGGCGAATCCGCCTTCGTCACCCACGGACGTGCTCATGCCCTTTGCCTTCAACACCGATTTCAGGTTGTGAAAAATTTCAGCACCTTTTCTCAATGACTCCTGGAAACTGTCAGCCCCCACCGGCATAATCATAAACTCCTGGATGTCCACATTGTTGTCGGCATGGGAACCGCCATTGAGGATGTTCATCATGGGAACCGGTATTTCTCTGGCGTTGCAGCCACCTATGTACCGGTAGAGTGGCAAACCGTGTATCTCAGCTGCCGCTTTGGCGCATGCCAGCGACACACCGAGAATCGCATTTGCTCCCAACCTGGATTTGTTCTCAGTTCCATCCAGGTCTATCATATGCTGATCAATCTCTACCTGTTCAGAGACGATCAGTCCTTCAATTTCAGGGGCGATCACCTGGTTAACGTTATCCACCGCATTCTGAACCCCCTTACCAAGGTAACGGGAACTGTCTCCATCCCTTAATTCAACGGCTTCATGAGCACCTGTGGATGCCCCGGAAGGTACAGCTGCACGACCGACAACACCGCTGGTCAATGCCACGTCGACTTCAACTGTCGGGTTTCCCCTCGAATCCAGAATTTCTCGAGCCTGGATCGATTCAATGATGAGTTCTTCGCCGTACATAATGACTCCTTAGATTAGTGGTTTAACGGGTCTGAAACCCGACTTCGTTGCTTCGCTGGGATGAAGCGCGTTGAAACAGTGTTGAAGTGCGTCATTTACAATGGTATGACTACCATATATCCTTATAAAACCAATCTGTTAATCAGTCTTTTTTATGAGTGAAAGTAAACCTGATGTCTGTCAAGAAATTATAAAATAACATAGTCCGGGGAAATCAAAAACAGTTTTCTTAGAAGATGAAGTATTTCAATTTCATTAAAATAGATGAATCGCAAAAAGAAATCAAATCCTTTGAAAATCGGGGTTTGAGGGTCACTAAAAACTTGACCGATTTCACTGGCTGTTTTAATCTGATAGTTTAGGGCCCATAGCTCAGTTGGTTAGAGCATCCGGCTCATAACCGGACGGTCCCTGGTTCAAGTCCAGGTGGGCCCACCAGAAAAACCTCAACAGAGATCTTCACGAATGAGTTTCATGAGCAATTATTACGGCTCAATAGATAGTATACGAAGCACCGAATCAAGGGGGAAGGCAAAATACTCATGACTCGGTGCTTTTTTTTATGTATGAATCCGCATTCTTGCCTTTTTGCTTTGACCCTACCAGGAGAACAGCATGTCAAAGTCCAGTGAAGCAATTCTTCTACTATCCAAGGAAGATAATCTGCTTCAAGTCAATCGAAAGAAACTGAAAGCACTGCCTGAAAAAAAGAAAAAGATTCTCATGCCCCTTAAGAGAGTTGAGTTTGCGCTTGACAAACTCAAGGAGCAGGAAGAGGAGATTTGCG
>JAOZRE010000037.1:12112-21666 GCA_029940215.1 bacterium
CAGTAAAAAACCAGAAAGAGTATGTTGCATCACAGAAAGAGATTGAAATTGCCAGAAAAACCATCAAGAAGGTTGAAGATCAGATTCTTGAGTTGGAAGAGCAGAAGGGCTCGGTGACTCAGGAGTTGGCCCAGATTCTGGAAGAGTACAGACAGACAAAGGAGCAGGTCGGAGAGGCTGAGCAGGAGGTGCTGAGTCAGGAGAAGGTATACCTTGACAAGATCGAGTCCTATCAGAAGCTGAAGGACGAGTTGATGCCGCTTGTGGAACCTGAACTGGTGGAAGCATACAATAAGCTAAACATGCGGAAGATGATTCCTGCCGCTGTTCAAATCAGTAACGCCAGCTGTCAGGGCTGCGCGCTCAGTATTCCCGCGCAGTTGTTCAACGAAATCATACGGGATTCAGTGGGTAGGTGTCCGCACTGTGGCCGGTTGTTGTTTTATAAGGCGCCAGAGAAGCCGAAAGAAGATCCCAAGGAGAAGGCAAAAAAGAAAACCAAGGCGAAGAAAAGGAGCGCAACCGCCAAGGCAAATTAACGGCGCATCTTTTAACTCAAAAATATAGCTAGCATTGATTCCTGGTATTATTACCCTGGTAGTGCTGATTTTCCTGTCCTCTTTTTTTTCCGGAACCGAGAGCGCTTTTGTCTCGCTCAGTGAGATTGACCTGATCGAGATTTCGAAGTCCGGAAAAAAGAACCGGAAGGTTCTAGCCAGGCTTATTGAAAACAAGGAACGGCTGCTGAGTACGATTCTGATTGGCAACAATCTTGTCAATATTGCAGCGACAGCCCTCAATACCACCCTCGCCATCCATTACGCGCCCTTCATGGAGATTTCCGAAGAGGTTAGCGTCGCTATTTCCGCAGCAGGTCTGGTGATCGTCATCCTGATCTTTGGTGAAATTGTCCCCAAGAGTATTGCCATTAACCACAATCGCCGGATTGCCCTTTTTGTTTCGCCGGTGATCGTTTTTTTAAGCATATTGCTGACCCCCTTTCTGTTCTTCTTTGACGGGATCAACAAGGCGGTTAACCGGCTGTTAACGGGAAAGGACCGGAAAGATTCCGAAATCTCCGAGAAGACCGTTATCAATATCGTTTCCAAGGGTGAGGAGATAGGGGTGATCAACGAGTCTGAAAAGGAGTTGATCAAGAATGTATTCCTCTTTGATGAGCGGGAGGTCTATCCGGTGATGACGCCCCGGACAGCTGTGTTTGCGCTTGAAGAGACCATGACGCTGGGAGAAGCGGAGAAGTCTGTGCTGGCAAAGCAATTTACGCGTATTCCCATCTATTCCGGTTCAATCGATAATATTACCGGTATTGTCAACCTGAAAAACGTCTTCAGGCACCTGCTTGCTGACCGTCATGAGATGCAGCTGAAAGAGCTCTCCCGGAAACCACTTTTCATTTATGAGACCTTGTCCTTGACTTCGTTACTGGAACAATTCAAGTCTGCACAGAACCACATGGCGATTGTTGTGGATGAGTTCGGGGGAATGGCTGGACTCGTAACCCTGGAGGATATTCTCGAGGAGCTGGTTGGGGAGATTTATGATGAAAAGGATATCGTGACCTCCCTGATTCGGCCTGCCGGTGAAAACAGCTGGGTCATAAATGGGAAGACAGATATTATGACCATCAATAAGTACATTGAGGGAGAGATCGTGATTGACGGTGAATTCGAGACCCTCCAGGGGTTGATCATGTCAAACCTGGACAGATTGCCTGTGGTGGGGGATACTTTCGTGATTGAGCCGCATCGATTTACAGTGAAGAAAATGAAGCGGAACGAGATTCTGTCCGTTTTTGTTGAGTATGAAGCGTCAGAGACGCCATAGCCGGAACAGGAGGACTGAGAGGTCCGAGATGCAGGCCGGCGATTTATCCCGCAATGGACGAAGCGGGTCCCCTGTCCTAATTTTAAATGTACGAACACTTTTCATCCGGATCAAGTATGAAAGCAATCAAAATTGCCATTGTCATGATTCTGGTTTTGAACGGGTTGTCTTCCTTTTACAACTGGTTGACCAGAACAGAATCCGACCCCGGTTATCAGGCGCAGCAGGCAGTTACACAGCCACAGGCTGCGGAAGGACTGGACCTGCAAGCGTTGACCCTGCTCTCCAAAGAGGTACGTTCGGGACAGGAGCTTGAGCGACGGGTTAATGAGAAAGGGGGTATTAATAACCTGGATCTGAACAGCGACGATAAGGTTGATTATCTGTTTGTCCGGGAATTCGGGGATGTCAACAGTAAGATCGGCTACTCCTTGACAGTCCAACCCCAGAAGGATGAAACCCAGGAAGTGGCCTCTATCACGGTGGAGAAAAACGCGGACCGGGCAGAGATTCAGGTCGTGGGAAACGAGCAGATCTATGGGGATCAGGCGATCTTTAATGACTGGACAGCGATCGAGCGCGAACAGCTACCGGAGCAGTCATCTGCCGAGCAGCGAGCTCCCATGTACCACAGCTATTTCTATCCTCGCCCCTTGTGGTTCTCGCCCTTTTATTTCGGCTTCTATCCGCCCTATTATGCCTTTTTTCCGGTAATGGGTCGAACGGCTTACGTCTCGCGGATCTCACGCTCTTACAACAGAGGTTCTGTGCAACGCGGCCGCAGCCAGTTTCAGCGTTCCTCCGGAAAGAAGATCAGTAATCCGAACAAGGGGAAAACGGCTAATAAAGGCATATCACGTAGCCTGCAGAAGCCGACCAACACCCAGAAGAAATTTCAGGCCACTCGCAACCGCAACCTGAAATCGGGAGGTTTCGGGAAGAGTGCTAACCGATCCCAGTCAGGGACAACACGCAAGGGTGTATTTGGCAGTTCCACCCGGCGCAGCAGCGCATTCAGCAGTGGTTCCATTCGCTCAAGTTCCCTTCGTTCCAGAAGTTTCAGTTTAGGGAAATAGGAAACCTGATTGTGTATGATTCACACCCTGTTATGGATTCGGTTCGTGTGAATCTGTCCTGGACAGGGTCTGGCCTGTGTTCTTTGCTGCAGGTTTTACAAATTCCGTACTGCCGAATAACTTCGCTCACACCACACCCGATCCAGGGTTCCTGGCAGTAGATTGCCAGGATTATCTAAAAATACGTTTCAGTCCATTGAAACGGCATCACATTTGATGCTTTGGTTCACCGTTTTTCACACCAGGCATTATAGTTAAAGTCTAATATCATGGCACAATATACAGTTACGACGATCGGGAAACTCCTCGAATGCCTCCCTGCGGACAGCTTTCGGTTTAACGGGGACCTTGAAACGGAGATTCGGTCTATTACCTGGGATTACCAGGAGGTTGGGGCGAATTCGCTCTATTTCTGCCTGGAAGAGGAGGAGTTCCAGGAGGGGCATATACACACAAACGCTCTGGATTACTGGGAGCAGGCGATCAGTGCCGGGGCGGTCTGCCTGGTTGCCCGGAAAGGTGCTATCTCAGCGATACCCTTGGGCATTTCCCTGATTGAAGTGGATGACCTGAATCCTGCCATGGCTGAGATTTCCCGGAAATTTTATGATGATCCCCTTTCGAAGATGAAGGTGATCGGCATAACCGGGACGAATGGAAAAACAACGACGTCTCAGATGATGGATTCCATATTCGCGCATATGGGGGCAAAGACCGGGGTAATAGGTACTATTGGGACCTTTTATCCATCTGGGAAAAAGGATGCCAGCCATCTATCCAATCCCATGGCCACTGAACTGTTCCAGATCGGTCATCAAATGGCCCGTGAAGAGGTTGAGTATCTGACGATGGAGGTCACGAGTCATGCCATGGCATTTGAACGAAACCATGCCATTGATTTTGACATTGCCGTTTTCACCAATCTGACCCAGGACCATTTGGACTATCACAAGACGATTGAGGCGTATAAACAGTCCAAGCTCAAATATTTTCAGCAGCTGGGGAAAAAAAGCAAAAAAGCCTATGGCATTGTGAATATTGATGATGCGTCAGGTGTCGATTTTATAGAGGCCATCGATAAGCATCTGAGGGGTTCAGGAAAGGCAGAGGTATTGACCTATGGTATCCGGAACAAGGATGCCGATCTGGTTGCCTATCCAAGGGAGATGACAGGGAGTGACAGTACATTTGACATTTACCTGCGTGGCAATCATCTCAGCCAGATTCAGTTGCCCATGCCGGGTCTGTTTAACATCTATAACGCTATGGGCGCGTTTGGTGCTGCATTTGCGATGGGGATCAGTATTGAACAGATTGTAGAGGGACTGTCCAACGCCCGCAAGGTTGATGGCCGTTTTGAGACGGTGGTCTGCCCCACCGATTTTGATGTGTACGTTGATTATGCGCATACCCCCGATTCATTGGAAAAAATCCTGGAGGAGGTTCGCTCCCTGACCCGGAAGCGAGTGATTGTCGTATTTGGATGCGGTGGCGACCGGGACCGATCCAAGCGGGGAGAAATGGGGCGTATCGCAGCTGATCTTGCCGATATCATCGTCATTACGTCGGATAATCCCCGTACCGAAGATCCGGATCGTATTATCCAGGATATTATTGCCGGGATACCTGCAGACTCTGATACGCAGCGAATTGTCGAAATTGACAGGCGACAGGCCATCTACCTAGCACTTGAGACTGCGTCCACGGATGATGCTGTACTGATTGCCGGCAAGGGGCATGAAACCTACCAGATTATTGGTCACACCACTTATCCCTTTTTTGACAGACGGATTGTGGGCGATTTTTTCCTCTCTGAGAAAAAGGCACTCTCCCGCGCCTGGCTGGAAGTTGACCAGAAGGTCCTGCGGGATAATTTCAAGTTGATATTCAAGGATAAACCGGATCAGTTGAAGGTTCTGGCTGTTGTGAAGGACAATGCCCTTGGGCATGGGATACTTGAGGTTGCCAATGCTGCCATTGAGGCGGGAGTGGACTATCTGGGGGTTGCCTGTCTGTCAGAAGCACTGGCAGTGCGAAAAGAGCTTGAGAATATCCCGTTGTTGATTTTTGGCGAGCGCAGCGAAGATGAGCTTCCGATCTGCATTCAGTACAATTTCAGTATCCAGATCCAATCTGTTCAGCAGGCTGAACTGATCGATCGACTATCCAGGGAAAACAACAAGCAGACGACGGTGCATCTGAAAGTTGATACCGGTATGGGGCGGTACGGAATCGCTGCAGAAGAGGCTGTGGAGGCGTTTTGCCAGATCTCCCGAATGAAGGGGATTCGAGCAGAAGGGATCATGACCCATTTTGCCCAGTCCGATGAAGCAGACAAATCATTTGCCAGGCAGCAATGGCAGCGATTTGAAACGGTGCTTTCACAGCTGGAAGATAGAAAGAGGCTGCCACCTCTTGTCCATGCCTGTAATAGTGGTGGGTTCCTGGACCTGCCTTTCGCCCATGGGAACATGGTCCGTATCGGGATTTTACCCACAGGTGTATACCCCTCAAAGGTCTGTTGCAGGATCGACGTTGATGGCCGGACCCTGCAGCCAGTGATGACGGCGAAAACCCGTGTAGCCTTTATCAAAATCCTGCAAAAAGGGGGCAGTACCGGCTACGGGATGCACTTTAAAGCAGAACGGGAGACACGCATCGCTGTTTTATCGGTGGGCTATGGCGACGGTTATCCGCGGTTGCGCAACAAAGGGTTTGTATTGATTGACGGTATGGCAGCCCCCATTATCGGCGGGAACGGAATGGACGCTACGATGGTGGACATCACTGATATCCCGAATGTCCAGAAAGGGGATGCGGTGACCCTGATGGGACGAGAGGGGGAGATGGAGATAACGGCCACTATGATAGCCGATTGGGCTGGAACTGTTACCTATGACATTCTCAGCCGCTGGACAGCCCGCATGGAACGTAAAGTGGTATAACGCGCAAGCGGTTCGATGTCGCTGTTTCAAGGGATTTTGCGGAACAGTGTTAACGACAGAAACAGCTCCAGCAGTAGCAGGGACAGGCCGATGGTTACAAACAGCGGAAACTGTTCCCTGTAGGTGGTAAAATGTTCTTCAAATTTGCTTTTTTCCATCTCATCGATCTTCTGGTAAATCTTCAGCAACTCCTCCCCCGATGATGCCCTGGCAAAGGTTCCGCCAGTCAAAGCTGCAACTTTCTCCAGCAGTGTTGTATCCAGCTGTCGACCAGACAGAGAAAAAAACTGGCCGAAGATGGAATCCCTGGAGTTGTAACGGCTGTCGCTGGTGATGGCGATAGTGTGGACCTTGATATTATTATCCCTGGAGAAACTGGCGGCTTCAAGTGGATGCATACCTCCGCGGGTTTGTTGTCCGTCTGTCAGGATGATGATGATCTTTGACTTGATGCGGTAGTCATTCTCCTTTTCGCCGGCTTTTCGCAGTAACTCATCAACACTGATCAGGCGCAGGGTAGCAAAATAAATGGCATCGCCGATCATGGTTCCGTCCTCGATCCGGCTGGCGGTGCGAATGGTCCGTGCAAAATTGACCAGTGTCTCATGGTCCAGTGTCAACGGGGCATTTTCTTCGATGAACCCGGCAAAGCTGGTCAATCCAATCATATCCGTCGGTCTGCCGGCCAGCGTCTTGTCATCCCCCTGGATAAATGCCTTGAAAACCCGTTTCACGACCTCCAGTCGATCAAGTTCCTCACCCTGAAGAGATAAGGCCTCTTTCATGCTGGAGGAGCGATCAATGACCATTTGAATCGCGATCCCCTCACGGGCGGTGCGGATGGTTTCAAGTCCTTTCTGCGGCCTTAAGAATCCGATCAGCAGGAACAGGATGGCCAGGGTACGCAGCAGGTTCAATATCCAGCGGGAATTAGCACGCCATGAACCCCCGGCAGCCTTGAGGTGTTCGACATTGGAAAACTGCAACGCGGCATTCTGCTTCCCGGAGCGTTTCTGCCACAGAAAAACAGCGAAATACAGCAGGAATATCCCGCCCGAAACAGCAAGCAGCCCGGGATCAATCTTCATCGGTTTTTCTCGTTGATTCAATGAAATAGCGGACGGTATTCATGGCGTCCCGGCTGGCATCGGAGCCGGGATCGTAAGTCGCAAATTTCACCAGGTCGGCCAGTCCTAGAAATTGCTGGAGGATAGCCTGCTGTTCGGTGGCGAAATGCGGGTCATACCGAATCTCACGAATGAACTCTTCGGTTGTCTGCTCACGTGCCCTCAGCCCGAACCGATTTTCAATATAGTAGCGAAGGACAGCGGACAGTTCGACATGCAGCCGCTCGTGTTGCTGTCGAGAGATGTAATCTTGCGCTTCCAGGTCGTCCAGCCTGCGCAGGGATTCTGATAAATAGTCGATCACCGCTTCCAGGGGAAGGTCCAGTTTACGATAGCGTTGTCGCATCCTGTATCCCACCCACAGCATAAAACCGATCACTCCGATTACAGTGGATGTCACGGCCAGGGGGCGATAATCATAAGTCGGCAGAATCAGGTCTTTTATGTCCCGGATGTCTGGTTGATCGCCTAATACCACGGAGGTTACTTTGTAGGGAATGTCGCCGGTTTCGATCTTGTATACAGGCCACTGCTCGGATTTTGGTTGTTTCTCTGACTCCAAGCGGAAAAATACGCGGAAGGGTTTCAGGTGGAATTCTCCGGATCGCATGGGCTCAAAACGATAGATCCAGGTTTTGATGATCCGACCCTGTTTCTCGGACCAGAACAGGTCTTCCCGCGGGGTCTGAACCAATATCAGAGGAGCATAAACGGATTCTGAGAGGTAAGGGGGCTCCAGTAGCACTGATTCGCCATGTTCAATGCGAACTGTGACGGTCAAGAAATCGGTCAGTTCAATGGATACAGCGGAAAGCCCGACAACAACCTCAATGGGTGCTCCTCCCAGATTGAACCGTTTCTCGACCTCTGGGGGTTGACTTTCCCCTGCCGGGGTCTGAGTATCCGGTCCTTTGCAGGAGCCGGTCAGAAAAAAAGCCAGTATCAGGCAGTAGAATAGAGATCGCGTGTTCATCGTTATCAGAGGCTGCGTTTCTTAAAAAAATTGATCAGGTCGCGTTCGAAGGGCTGATCGGTCCTTATTTTCAGGAGGTCTACGCCGACTTTACGCAGGAAGGTCTGTCGCTCTTCGTCGAATGCCGATCGAATCGAGCGGTATCGCTCCTGCCAGGTGTTGCTGTTGGTATCCACCAGGAAATGCTCTCCACTTTCGGGGTCCTGCATCTCTACAAGTCCCATGGGTGCCAGTTCAGCCTCAGCAGGATCAACGATTTCAACCGCTACCAGGTCATGTCTCTTTCCGGTCAGGCTCAGATTGGTTGAATAGTCGCGATCCAGAAAGTCTGAGACAAGAAAAACAACTGCCCGACGCTTATTTACCCGATTCAGGAATTCCAGGGCTGAATTGATGGAGGTGTGATGATGGCTGGGCTTGAAAAAGAGGAGCTCCCGAATAACCCTTAAAACATGTGTTTTTCCTTTCTGAGGAGGAATATACAGCTCAATCTGATCAGAAAAGAGAACCAGTCCAACCCGGTCATTTTTTTTGATGGCATTGAAGGCGAGTACAGCACAGAACTCAGCCGCCACCTCTTTCTTCAATTGCTTCCCGCTCCCAAACAGTCCTGACGCGGAGATATCCACCAGAAAGATCACTGTCAGCTCACGTTCTTCCACATAACTTTTCACGTAGGGTTGTCCGAAACGGGCTGTAACGTTCCAGTCGATCATCCGCTCCTCGTCCCCTTCCTGGTATTCACGGACCATGTCGAACTCCATGCCGCGACCCCGGAAGGCGCTCTGGTACTCTCCCGCCATGATATCATTTACGATTCGTCGGGATCGGATGTTAATCTGGCGCACTTTTTTCAGGAGTTCTTTTTCAGGGGGGATATCATCCTGCGGCTGTTTTCGGACAGCCTGTTTCCAAAACCACATCTTTTTTATCCTGCCGGGAGACCTTGCCCAATTGACTTTAGTGTTTGCTTTAACGGTCCCTGCATCCTATCGGCTGTGGCCAGGGGTTGTCAATATCGGCCTGGGCATCATAACTCTTTACGAAACGGCATCGGGCAGGTTATTTTAGAGTACGGAGCGGCCGCCGTGTCCCTGCTCATTTTGCCTGCACATGAGTGCTGAATTGATTTTAGAGCCCGGAGAAAAAAATGCCTGAATGGACCTGGACGCCAGAAGCGCCAGAGTACAATGACGTCAAGCTGAAGCTGCTGGAATACTATCTGCTCATGGATTATGCAAAATCCCAGTTCAGCATCAATGCGTTTGAGAGAGTAGCCCGTAGCCTTTTCCTTCCAGACAGCCAGAAACCTCACGCCTATAATGACAGTCCTCTGCCAATTGGGCATGGTCAGACGATCAGCGCACCGCATATGGCCTTTATGGAGTGTGATGCGCTGAATATCAGACCGGGGGACCATGTGTTGGAAATTGGCTCTGGTAGTGGTTACCATGCCTCAATTACCGCTGAGATGTGCACCCCGAGCAGTGTGACACCACCGGGTTGGACTCCCCTGAGTAGTCGTTATGACAGTTCTGTCTACAATCATTCGGAAACCGGAATTGGATCGGTCATTACCATCGAGCGG
>JAOZRE010000286.1:0-5477 GCA_029940215.1 bacterium
AGCTTGATTATGAAAGTCAGCCTTGATTTAAAGGAGGGCTGATATAGCCATTCCGGAACTGACGTGATTAACATTTAAAAGGAACAACGCAGTGCAACAGAAAATTACTGAAATATACAACTACAATAACCATGTCTCTTTTGAGTTTTTCCCGCCAAAAACCAGCCATGGGCTCAAGCAGATCTACCAGTCCATCGTTCGACTAAAAAATATGAAACCTGATTTTTTCAGTGTGACCTATGGTGCAGGTGGTTCAAATGCTGAAAAATCTCTTGAGATTGCCTCCGCATTGACCAACCTGGCGCAAGTCAACTGCGTGGCCCACCTGACCTGCGTTGGAATGGACCGGGATCAGGTTGAAGATCTTCTCAAATCCCTGGATTATCATGGTGTGAACAATGTGCTGGCCCTGAGGGGGGATCCTCCTGCCGGGGAGAAACGTTTCGTCAAACCAGCCAACGGATTTGCCTATGCCAGTGAGCTGGTTCGGTTTATCAGGGAGAGGTCGGACATGGGCATCCTGGTAGCCGGGTACCCTGAAGGACACAGTGAAAATCCTTCCAGGGATGACGATTTCAAACATCTCGTTGAAAAGGTTGAGGCCGGGGCCGATGGGATTGTCACCCAGCTGTTTTTCGACAACCGTTTCCTGTTTGAAATGGCAGAGAATCTTGAGAAGGCAGGGGTGACGGTTCCTCTGCTGGCAGGGATCTTTCCGATATCAAATGCCAAACAGATTATTCGCATCACGGAACTGTCCGGCGCAAAACTCCCGGATAAGCTGAAGGCGGGCCTGGAACGGTTTGCCGATTCCCCGGAGGATATGGAAAAGTTTGGTACCGACTATGCGGTGGAGCAGATTGAAGCGCTTCTGGCAGGCGGGGTCAACTGTTTCCACTTTTACACAATGAACCGGCATCGCCAGATCCGGGAGATCCTGTCACAGCTGAAATCCTATTTCCCCCGGTTACATTTCTGGGAATGATGCTGCTGACGGTTGCAGCCGTTATCGGCGCCTCATGAAGTGGGGAATCTCTATCTCTTCGGTTTCATACTTCTCGACAAGCACGGGACCTCCTGACAGGTTCGGTGCATTGATAGGCTGTTTCATGCTGTCTGAGACCCTCAGTGGTATTCTTTCCACCAGTTCTGCCGCTTCTATCTTATACTCCGAGTCATAGCCGGTAGCGATGACGGTGACGGCCACCTCTCCCTTGAGTTTCGGGTCATATACCAGGCCGAAAATAACGTCTGCATCCTGATTGGCAGAGTTCTGAATATGCTCGGCTGCTGCCTGTGCATCGAACAAAGGAAAATTCTCGTCGGCAACGATGTTGATGATGACGCCGGTCGCTCCCCCAATGGGTTGTGAAATAAGCGGGCTGGAAAGCGCCTCTTTCACGGCTTTGACACCCCTGTTTTCTCCCCTGCCGGCGCCCGTTCCCATGTAGGCACTGCCTTTGTTCGCCATGACCGTATAAAGGTCTGCAAAGTCCAGGTTAATTACCCCTTCCAGGTTGATCAGGTTGGTGATGCCGCTGATAGCCTGCTTCAGAACATCATCTGCCATAGCAAAGGCCTCAGCCATGGTGGTTTTTGGGGAGGCAAGTTCCAGCAGTTTGCTATTTGGGATCACAACCAGTGTATCGATATGTTTTTTCAGCTCATGAATACCTGCCTCGGCCAATCGATTTCGTTTCGGGCCTTCGAAGCTGAAGGGAATGGTGACCACCGCCACTGTGAGGATTTTCATCTCCTTGGCGATTTCGGCAATGACGGGGATAGCCCCGGTGCCGGTTCCACCACCCATACCGGCTGCCAGAAAAACCAGATCGGTATCTGCCAGCATGGCTTTGATACTGTGGATCTCTTCTTCAGCGGCCATTCTGCCGACTTCCGGTTTCATCCCGGCGCCGAGACCGTTGGTGATGACTTTTCCGATCGGGATTGTCACATCCGCACGAGAGGAGTTAAGTGCCATGGCATCTGTGTTCAAAGCGATATATTGAACGCCCTTTACGTTGTCTGTGATCATACGGTTAACGACGTTGCCGCCGCCACCGCCGATACCGATTACCTTTATGGCCGGTAGTCCGGAGTAGATGGGCTGGGATTCAATATTATCAACTTTGATGACCATATGGCGTTACCATTGGAAGAGAGGATGTGAAAAAAATCGAATGACTGGGCCGGGGCGTGAATCTGGATCCCTCTTTCCCTTTTCTGCAGGTTTTAAACAACCTTGCTCCTCAATGAAATACCAGAGCTGTTGGTGGAAGTCCATACCATTGTGCTCCGCCGTTGATCTTACACAGGGTTTGGAGGGGTGAACAGGCGACTGTTTGCAGAGGGTGAATTCCGACTTGGAAAATTGACTGTTTTGTTGTATTGCATGGGGTACAGAGCCTATTGACTGATGGAACGTTTTTCTGGGCAAGGAAACCCGGTCTCTCTGCAACGATCATCAAGGATAATCCATGAGCATAAGACAAGTTGATTTTTCAAAAGCCATTGATATTGGCAGACCTCCCAATATCCAGAAACTGTTTCCACACTCCAGGGCGTTAATCGTCAGTGGAAAGGTAATTGACCGTGCCATGCTGGCCAAGGGACAGGCCATCTCGATCGCGGCTAATGGTCGGAGCAATGTGGTCATTCGGGGCGCTCTCCGGGCGGCTCAGAAAGCCAATTCAGTGCTGATCATCGAGATTGCGAAATCCGAGGGTGGCATGAACGCCTATTGTGCGGTCAATTTCTGGAACATCGCCCGGCAGGTGGATGCTGCCTGCAATGAAATGGGGATTACCATCCCGGTGGCGATTCACGCGGATCACTATGGCATAAAAAATCAGGATGATATTCAGCAGGCTGAGATTGAGATTCCAACACTCTTCGAAGCCGGTATTACGTCCATCGCCATCGATGCGTCTCACATGCCTGATGATGAAAACCTGCTGGCCAATATCAAGCTGACGCCATTTGTGCCTGACTGGGCAGGGCTGGAAACAGAAGTGGGTGAGATTAAGGGCAAGGCAGGCCTCTCAACCGTTGAAGAGGCGAGGTTTTTAATCAGTGGCTTGAACGCTCATCAGATCTTTCCTGACTGGATTGCGCTGAACAATGGTACAACTCATGGTATCGAAGCCAGCGATCAGGGCATTCAGGTGGACCTGACGGCTGAGATTCATCGTGTGCTGGAACCCTACCGAATTTCAGGGGCACAACATGGGACCTCCGGGAACAGTTCAGATCGCCTGAGACAGATTGCAGCGGAAACGTTGACCACCAAGGCCAATGTGGCTACTGCGCTGCAGATGATTTCGTGGGGTCTGGAGGTGAACGATTTCGGAAACGCCATCCTGGACGACCAGAAGAATTTTATCAAGGTTAAGGGTGAAGGGATGAGTGAAACGCTCTGGGAAGAAGTGGTGACGCAGGCGGAGGCCAATGACTGGAAACAGGGGAACATCAAAAAGGCCAATCTGCCCTTTGAAAATAAAATCATGGCGCAGCCCAGGGCCATCAGGGAGCGGATGATCGCCAGGGTTGAAAGCTTCGTCACCGGCATGCTGGTCGATGTCTTCAATGCCGAAAATACAGCGGATCTGGCCCTGGAGTCCATACTGCAGGCCGGTTCATATGATATCGGCGTGAAGGGAAGTTGTATTGAGGATCCGAAAGAGTGGACTGAAGAGAAAATCCGCCTGAAGGCGGCTGATATCTCTTCAGACAAAGGACCGGGCGGAGATTTTGACGATTGAGCATACCTCCCTATTTAATACTCACCACCGGGCATGTTGCACTCAGGATGACATGCTGGGCGGTGGAGCTGAACACAAACTTTCCCACCTTTGATCGACGTCGCACACCGATGACTATCTCCCGGCTTTCATGTCGCTCCGAGAATTCCACCAGTGTTTCACCTGCAGACAGCGGAGTGACAATCAGCTCGGTTTTGTATTTCTGCCGGGTGTCCTTCAAAAGCTCCTGGATGTCACTTTCAAACTCCCGTTCCACATGGTGGATCTCATCGTAGGTCAGGGTGGGGCTTTGGGATTTGACGCAGACAATATCCACTTCTGTTTCATATAGCGCTGCATGCTCCATAGCCAGTTTAACTGCATCCTTTGAAACGTTTGTTCCGTTGTAGCCGACCAGAATACCCATCTTTAATCCCCTTGAATGGTGTTGAAAAAGGCAAATGTCAAATGTCTCGGATCCTTAGTCCGGCGGTCTGGCAAATCGAATAATACCAATAGCCGTCAGACTGATTGCAGCGAAGAAGATAAACGCAACCTGGTAGCTCTGGGTAGCGTCAAAGATCAGTCCGGCTATCATGGGACCGAAGGCTGACCCGGTTGTTGAAAAGACCCCGATCAAACCTGAAACCAGGCCGAAGGAGACCATGCCGAAACACTCTCCCGTGATCAATGGCAGCATCATTAGCATGGAACCCATAGTGAGCCCAAAGGCGAATGTGCAGAGATAAAGAACAACAATATGTTGTGAAAAAGCGAGGGTCAGCACGGCCAGTCCCTGAACCAGAAAACAGAACATGGCGGTGTACCGTTTGTCATATCGATCCACGAAGGTTCCCAGCGCCAGCCGCCCCATGATACTGGCGCCCGCGGTGATGCTGACGGCGGTTGCAGCCCCCATCTTCCCGAGATAAACGCTCAGAAACGAGATCTGGTGAACCAGAAAAGCCATCTGCACACATAAACCAAGGGAAAAGGCTACGACGATGGACCAGAAAGTGGTTGTTTTCAACGCCTGCCTGCGCGTCCAGTTGCGCAGTTGAGTGGCAGGGGTTGGAGTCGCACTGTTCGGCTCAGGGTCTGTCAATACGCTGTCCAAACCGTCTGGTGCGAGGTCCAGGTCTGATGGATGCGCTTTGATAAACAGAAGCGTAATGGGAATAATTGTCACTGAAAATAGAACACTGAGTATCAGTATGGTGGTTTTAAACCCCACTGATACAATCAGATAACTTGCCAGAGGCACGATAATCATGCCACCCAGACTCAGGCCTGTCATGGTAATGCTCATGGCCAATCCGCGTTTCTGGATAAACCAGTTTGTAATCAGCACATTGACGGTCATCAGCGAACAGCCGCTCCAACCGATTGACATGAAAAAATAGACCAGGAATAGCTGCCAGACCTGATTGATCTGGCTGAGCATGAAATAGGAGGTTGAAAAGAGCAGGGCTCCAACCAGCAGGAAGGGCTTAGCCCCGAAACGGTCAACCTTAGGGCCAATAATAAGGCCGGTGAAGGACATGGTTGCAAAGAAGAAGGTGATCGCTGATGAGACGATACCCTTTGACCAGCCGTATTGTTGTCGAATCGGGTCCAGAATGACGCCATGGCAATAAAACCCGATCCCTGAGGATGCAAACAGAATCGCGATACATGACAACACAATCCACCAGCCATAAAATACTCCCTTGTCGGGGGCTGCTGCAAGATTGTATG
>JAOZRE010000286.1:5487-6271 GCA_029940215.1 bacterium
CTGCTGAGATTTGAGTTGATTGGAGTCATGGCACTTCTGCCGGTAGATGTTACCCACTCTCTCATTTAAGCTGGACAATGTAAACCGCAATTACCCGGGCGAAATGGCAGAAATGAAACCAGGTGCAGGAATGTCTTCTAAACCGGAAATCGCTGCCAGGCGGTCGATTACTGTTTGTATCCGATTGCCCGTAGAAGCCCTTTTCTGGCTGTAATGTCGTCTTCGGTTTCAATGCCCCTGGACGCAAACCCGTCAATCACGCCAAGAATTCCACGGCCTTGATCTGTTTCAGCTACAATGACCTCGACAGGGTTTGCCGTTGCACAGAAAATGCGGCAAACCTCCGGAACCCTTTTGATAGCACTGAGGACGTTGATGGGGAAAATATCCTTCATGATGACGATAAAGGCGTGGCCGGTTGACAAATTAAACGCATTTTTCTTTGCCAGCTCCACCAGTTCATCATCAGTACCGGTATATCTGACCAGACAGACATCAGATGCTTCACAGAAAGCAACACCAAATTTGACCCCGGGTACGGAGTTCACCATCGCTTCATAGACATCCTCAACGGTCTTAATGAAATGAGAGTGCCCGATAATGATGTTCAGGTCGTTCGGGTTTTCTATTGCTACGGTTTTTATCTCCATCTGAGTTCTCTTTTCCAATTTTTTCATTTAAACCGGATTAACCGGCAAGTAAAGGCTGATGATCGGGGAATATATACCTATGGACCGGATTTTCTACCTTACTTTTGACACCAGAAAATGGTGGACCTGTTCGG
>JAOZRE010000287.1:0-1582 GCA_029940215.1 bacterium
AATGCCACGAGGTCACCTTCATGGTCATAGCCGGTGTCAGCATGGTCTTAAGCTCGTCCACCATGCTTTTTGCCTTGTCCCGGGAGAGATATAAGATCTCCTCCCCCGCCGACTGCGGCGACATGGTGCTCCGAAGCAAATCCACCGCCCGGTCCACGAAGTTGTTCTCATTAATCTTAAGCTCTTCCAACAGATAGTCCAGGTAGGTCATGGACCACTCAATCAGTCTCAAGGCATCCCGGCACTCCATCACCGTATTGGCCCGGATGGACTTCAAACTCGTAAATCCGCTGCGGTTCGAAACCCCCACCGCCAGCATCTCCGGCTGGATAGAGGGAATGGAGAGTATCTCCACCTTCGATCCCGATACATCCACTGGTACCCGGATGCCGTTTTGATGCACATGCACCGAACCCACGATCTGTCCAGGGGTTTCGATCATGCCATCAAAATAAACCACCAGTCCGTCGGTATGCGGGTTGCCCCGGTTACCGATCAAAAACCCGCCGTCCCCGAACGCCTGCTCTGTGCCAATGGTTCCCGTCACATCAGCACCCGGTTCTGCATCCAGCCAGTGCCCCGGTACTGCTGAGACCAGTCGGCTGTCGACACTCATACCCTTGAAACTGTTAGCCGATCCCAGCTGGTTATGCCGGAAAAACAGGTGGTTGTCCTGGGTACAGTAGACACTGATATCAAAATTGTTATCCACCAGGTACCGCTGCAGGTTGTTCACCAGCGAGTCCGGATTTTCATCCGGGCGCACCTGGTAACGCACCTCGTGCTTATCATCTGCCAGAGCAATCACGCTTTCACGCCTGATCTCGTCTGCTGTCAACTGGGCTGCCCCCGAGAGCACACTGGGTCTCGGAGCCTCGTACACAGCTATGGGGTAACCATTTTCGCCTGATGACTGGACACGTGCCGACCCCCGGATAAACCGGAGGTTTCTACCACTGATACTGCCCTTGACCCCACTCTTGCCGTTTAAGAGTGCCTTACCCCGAAAGCTTGTGGTTTCGGATGTCATCTTGACATGGGCCAGCCGGTCGGTCAGAAAGTTGTTGATCACCGAGACCGGTATCTGCGCCCGAAACGAGCGGTACCCCTCCTCTTCCAAGAATCGTTTCATCTCTGTGAGCATGCTCCGGATCTTCTCTACCCCGACCGCTGCGGTCTGGATTTTGGAGACCCCGCTTTCCAGCTTTCCGATCATGGCAAACCGGCCCTGTTCAAAGGGAGAGATATACTCCTTGTGCTCAACCGGATCCCCCCGACTGAGTCCCAAGGCTGCATCCACTCGGCGGTTCTTATCCGCTACCTGTTTCCTGACGGCTGTTTGTTGATCTGTGTATCCCATCACAACCCTCTATGGTTATTCATTAATCGTTAACAACTGATTATTGACTACTGGCCTTGCTTAAACCCTCGTCAAATAATCAAAAATCAATTTTTAATGACCAATTGTTTATGCACACATAATCTGTGCGGGCACCCCTTAAGGCCGGACTCTCCTTAAACCGACCTCCTATCTCCGCTTTGATAAGGTACCCGCAAATCTCCTAAGTGTTTCTTGCGAAAC
>JAOZRE010000287.1:1682-6264 GCA_029940215.1 bacterium
GTTTCTTGCGAAACTTGACTACTGAAGCAGGCTCAAGACATTGTTAGGCGTTTGGTTGGCCTGTGCCAGCATGGCTGTTGCTGCCTGAGTCATGATCTGGTACTTGGTGAACTCACTCATTTCAGAGGCCATATCGGTATCTCTGATCACTGATTCGGCGTTGATCAGGTTCTCTCTGGCAACACTGAGACTGGTGATATTGGACTCAAGCGCGTTCTTTTGAACCGCTCCCAGGTCAGCCCGAATGGCGGTAATCTCGTTAATCGCCTTGTCAATCATGAGCAAGGCGTCCTGTGAGCCCTGATAGCTTGTCAGGTCGATATCCCTTAAGCTCTTAAAGTTACTCTCGTTGTTAATGTCACGAGCCAGCTTGTCCGAGCGGGTATTGGGCAACAGCACCTTAGCCGTCTGGTTATGGTTCCCACCGATCTGAAAGACCAGGGCATTGGAATCGAGGACCACCCTTCCTACTTCCGGGTTCATGGGATCTGCCACTCCGGTATACCGGATGGCGAGTCCTTCCACATTGGTTCCCTTGCTGCCGGTCAGTAACTGGCCTTTGCCTTCACACACCTCGCCCCCGATAGTTCCCTGGACATCGAGTCCATTCTGGACCCAGATCGGGATATCGGCTCTTTCAGAGAGTACCCCTGAAGTCGAGCTGATCGCACTGAAGGTGTTTTCGGATCCGTAGTCCTTATGAACCACATTCATTCTGCCCATGGCATCGAAAAACACATCCAGGTCCATATTGGAGTTCTCGATGGCTGTGTTCAGTTTGTTTTGAACCTTGGCCAGAGAATCCCCCATGGAGGTTTCAAACACCAGGGATTTAGACCCCTGCATCAGGTGAATGCTCTCCCCAGCATCGATCATGTCCTGGGTCAGGGCCAACGAGCCCGCTATCTGGGCCTGGGTTGACTCCTGGAAGATCTCAACAGCAAACCCACTCTGGGGTGAGCTCTTGGTGCGGGTGGTGGCCTTTAAAAAGGTCAGGTCATCCCCACCGGTCAAGCCGTTAATCCCATGTGAGCCGTCCAGCAGTTTCTTGGTACCAAATTCACAGGTCCTTGAGATCCGGTCGATACTATCCAAAGCATTGACCAGTTCCGCCTGGTCCGCCTCGAGCATTACATGATCATTGACCCCTTCGTTTGCGGCATGGATGGCAAGCTGCCTGAGACTGGTCAATAAAGAACTGGTCTCATTGAGTGAAGCCTCTGCCGTCTGTACCAGTGCCACACCCGCTTCAGAGTTCATCACCGCCTGTGTGAGACCGGCGACCTGTGATCTGAGTTGTTCGGATATGACCAAAGCAGCCGGGGAGTCTGCCGCCCGGTTGATCTTCAGCCCACTGGAAAGGTGCTCTAAGGTACGGTTCAATTTCGCATCGTTGCGGACCATGTTGCGGTGCGCATTGATCGCTGCCACGTTATGGTTAATTCTAAGTCCCATAGTTGTCTCCTATGATTGATTCATTTTGATCTTAAAGTCTGGTAACCCGCTTTTTAACACTCAAGACGGACTGCTCCGCCCCAGCTTCATTCACAAACCTCTTCCATAAGCAAATTTTCTGACAAAACTTAATGATTCATCCACCTTAAGGGTTCGTCTGTTCTCACCACCTTCCATGGCAGGAAAAAACAGGTTATCCAAGAGGCTTCTGAATGATGCTGGGAGTCTTTCATCCCGTTTGAAACCCATTTTACCAGGCCTTATCACCTGCACCTCCGGTCCTGCAAAGTGCTGTGGGTCCGCCCTGTGGTTTCTGCCGTCTTTGACATACTGATGACCGCTGTTGCTGTTTTAAAAAACACGGTATTACCCCTATTCATTGTGCTCTCCTTCGGTCAGTCACCCCCCAGCCTGGCAGGGATTAGTCCAGCTTAAGCACAATGGATCTAAAAGCGTTGTCTAACCTAACATCACCATTTCAATGATCTTCTATCTGTTCCTAACGAAACCTCAACTCCTGATCCAAATTTTCCTTACTGCCGGAAAATTCGTGTTCAAGTTTCTGACGAAACTTGATAAGACTTGCTGCAGGCAGCTCCGCTAACCTCCTTGTCGGCACTGCCGCCTGCAGTCAGCCGGTGACTCTGATCTGCTGTGGTACCGCAGATGCTGTTTTGCTACTGCCGCTGTTCTGGTTGACGTGTTTCCAACCTTCCGCCAGATTACTTAAGACCTCCTGTACATCCTGGATGGCTTGAACATCCTTTTTCAGGTTGGCAATCACGATCTTTTCGTAGCAGTAGACATAGATCTTCTTTAAGTTCGTGGCGATTTCGCCCCCCTTGTCTTCTCTTAAGGTACTGAGCAGTTCCAGGAGAATCTGGCCGGTACGGTGCAGATTTGTGTGTGCCACCTCGATATCATTTTCCCTGATCGCCCGGATCGCTTTCGTCGTAAAGCGGTTCATCCCATCGAACAGCATCACAATCAACTGCTTCTGGTTTGATGTCTGGATCTGAGTATTCTGATATGCCTGATACGGTCTTCCCTGGGCCATAACTCACTCCCCTTTTTTGCTACTTTGTGTTTGCTTCAATCAATGACCCGCTAAGTTTCAGCGGATGTTGTTACTTGAAATCTAATGTGTTTCTAAAGCGTTTCTATCGAAACGCGATTACTGAGCGTTCAGCAATGACAGCACCGCTTTTGGTGTCTGGTTTGCCTGACCGAGCATGGCCGTTCCAGCGGCCAACAAGATCTGCTGCTTGGTAAATTCACTCATCTCAGCTGCCATATCGGTATCCCTGATATTGGATTCAGCTGCCACCAGGTTCTCAGATGCGTACCTCAAGTTATTAAGGTTCGATTCCAAGGTATTCTTCTGGAAAGCACCCAGGTTACCCCTGGCGGTTGTTATCTCGTATACTGCCTGGTCGATCATCTTTAAGGTATCCTGTGCCCCCTGATAAGTGGTCACATCAACGTCAGCTAAAGCTTTGAATCCGCTTTCGTTATCCACACGGGTACTCATGGTGTGGGTGTTGATATTGGGCAGATCAATGGATGCTGTCTGGTTTTGAGACGGGCCGATCTGGAAGCTTAAGGAGTTATTGGCCACATAGACCGCTCCCTCGATGGCTTCGTTGGGTCCCACCGGTTTTCCGTTTTCATCCAGAACAGGACTTCCATTCTCATCCACTTGGGGAGTCGTTTTAACACCCCCTTCATATTTCACCACCAGACCGTCTGCCTTGGTCCCTTTGGCTGCTGTCAGGTACTGCCCTTCTCCATGGGCAAGTTCCCCGCCGATGGTTCCTTGAAGGTCAACTCCCTGAATCGCTTCCTGAAGCACGTTGCCTTCTTCTGTCAGGACGCCTGCCACCGAGCAGATCGCACCAAAGCTCGGTTCTGAGCCGTACTCCTTGTGTTCGGCGAAAAAGCGACCGTCTTCAGTGACGCCCATATCGATTTCCAGCCCGTTCTGTTCAATCTTCTGCTGGATATTGCGCAAGATGGTCTGCATGGTCTCACCTACCTTTGAGTAGTAGGTAAAGCTCTTGCCCCCCTCGTGCAGCGTAAAATCGATACCGCCTGCGTTTATCTCGTCTTCGCTCAGCCTTCTATCACCTTCAAGGCGTGATTTGGTTGCCGCTTCATTAACATCTATCGCGTATCCGTCTGCCGGTGAGGACTGGGTATCGACGTCTGCGAGTACAAACTGAACCCCTTCACCCACTGCCACACCTGAGATGCCGTTACTGCCGTCTAAGAGCAGTCTGGATCCGAACTGGGCCTGCTTGGCGATGCCGTCGAGTGTCTTGATCGCGTTATCGATCTCCGCCTGGTCGGCTGCCAGCATCTTGTCGTCGTTTGCCCCTTCGTTAGCCGCATGCAGTGAGAGTTGTCTCATGCTGACCAGTATATTATTGACCTCATTTAAGGAGGCTTCTGCTGTCTGTACCATGGAGATGGCCAGTTCCGAGTTGGAAACCGCCTGTTCCATGGATTGTACCTGAGCCTTCATCTGTTCTGCGATCACCAGGTTGGCAGGTCCGTCTGCCGCCCGGTTGATTTTAGAGCCGGATGAGAGTCTTTCCAAGGTTTTGCTCATGGCTTCGTCAGTCGCTTTTAAGTTTCGCCATGAATTGATTGCTGCGACGTTGTGATTGATTCTTAAGCCCATGATGTTCCTTTTTTAAATCGGTTGTTGGTTGATCACCATAAAAAATACTTTCCTGCCTCCCTTATCGGAGATGGAAATCAAAACTTTAACGGTTTACACATTTTTTCTGCTGAAACCCGCTAAAAGCTTCGGGTGATCTTCAGTGCTCGTGTCCTTATCGGAAGATAAATCGAGAACTTGAGGATTTTTTCAATAAAAAGAAGTGGGAACAAGGTCGAGTGTGCTTTGGTACCCAGTTAGAGAGGGATTAACCGATATACTTTATATAAATTGGGACAGGAGGTTGCAACAGAAAGGGGGGCCAACAGGTAGAGGGGGGCAGGGAGCAAGCAACTGCTGCCCTCCTTAATATTAGCAGATAAAGCTGAAAATGATTATGGCAGGGGATGGGCCCTAAAAAATGCCCAGATCAGATCCGAAGCAACGATGTCCGTATTTGTCTTA
>JAOZRE010000288.1 GCA_029940215.1 bacterium
CATATCCTTGCCATTGATAACGGCACCCAGAGCGTTCGCGCCCTCCTCTTCGATTTGAAGGGCAATCTTGAAACAAAGGTTCAGATCAAGCTGGAACCTTATTTTTCAGAACACCCGGGTTGGGCTGAACAACATGTCAAGGTTTTCTGGGATGCCCTCTGCGGGGCCTGTCGGCTATTGTGGGAGAAAAGCCATGTTTCCAGGGACGCTGTTGCTGGTGTGGCAGTCACTACCCAGCGTGGCTGTGTGATTAACCTGGACAAGGACGGAAATCCCTTGCGCCCTATGATCAGTTGGCTTGATCAACGGCGGGCAGATACCGTTGAGCCCATCGAAGGTGAAATGGGTGAATTTTTCAAGGCCATTGGCGCTACGGATACGATTCGGGATGTGCAGGTGGAATCGGAAGCCAACTGGATTGCCGCCAACCAACCGGAGATCTGGGAAAAAACGGATAAGTATCTGCTGTTGTCCGGCTATCACACCTATAAACTGACAGGAGAGTTCAAGGATTCGGTGGGTGCGCAGGTCGGGTATATTCCCTTTGACTACCGGAATCTTGGCTGGTGCGAGAGCACAGAGTGGCAATGGCAGATTGCCCCCATTATAAGGGAGATGCTGCCTGATCTGGTTCCTCCGGGAGGCCTGCTTGGAAACATCACCGCCGAGGCTGCCGTTGCGACGGGAATCCCAGAAGGGTTACCCCTGATCGCTGCCGGGACAGATAAGGGCTGCGAAATCCTGGGTGCCGGTTGCATGGAAAAAAATGTTGCCTGCCTGAGTTATGGAACAACCGCCACCATCAATATCCTCACAGCCGATTACCTGGAATCGAGTCCGATGGTACCGCCATGGCCTGCTCCCATACCGGCGGCTTACAATCTCGAAGAGATGATTTATCGCGGATATTGGATGGTCGACTGGTTTAAAAAACAGTTTGCCCTGCGTGAACAGCAAATCGCTGATAAACAGGGCATAGAGCCCGAAACGCTTTTTGACGATCTGGTTAATGAGGTACCGCCTGGTTCCATGGGGTTGATGCTCCAACCCTACTGGACACCCGGGCGAAGCATGCCGGAAGCGAAAGGGGCTATTATTGGATTTGGTGATGTTCATACCCGTACCCATATCTACCGTGCCATCCTGGAAGGTCTGGCCTATGGGTTGCGCGAAGGATTGGAACGAATCGAAAAGGCGAGCCAGGTCACTGTTGAAAAACTGATTGTTGCCGGCGGCGGTTCACAGAGTGACGCGGCCATGCAACTGACCGCTGACATCTTCGGGCTTCCGACCGCCAGACCCCATGTTTATGAGACCTCTGGCCTGGGTGCCGCCATAGACGCTGCGGTCGGCCTGTCCCTTTTTCCCGATTTTAAATCAGCCATTAAAGAGATGACACGCACAGCAACCGTTTTTCAACCCAATCCTGAAAACCGTGACATATACGACAATCTTTACCGCAGGGTTTATCTGAAAATGTATCCGCAGCTGCAGCCCCTGTATCAGGAAATACAGGATATAACCGGATACCCGGCTAAAAATTGATTTTTTTGATAACCCTTAATTCTGTCACTCCCGCAAAGGCGGGAGTCCAGGAGTGTAAACGATGAAATACATCTGGATGCCCGCCTTCGCGGGCATGACGAACGATTGGAAACGCCCCTTTCAAAGGAAAAAAAAGACAAATTGAAAACGAAATCGACAGCCCTGAACCTGACAGATCGAGAGCAGGGTTTTAGCGATCTGGGGGCAGAAACATTTGATGTATTGATTATCGGTGCCGGTATTACCGGATGCGGAATAGCCAGAGACGCAGCCATGCGTGGACTGCGCACTGTGCTGGTGGATGCGGCGGATATCGCTTCAGGGACATCCAGCCGCTCCTCAAAGTTGATCCATGGCGGCCTGCGATACCTGGCACAGGGGCAGGTGAATGTCGTGAGAGAAGCTGCCAACGAACGTCGTACACTGCGGTTTCTTGCCCCGCACCTGTCACAAACCACGTTGATGGTCATTCCAGCCCGCTCCAAAAAAGCAATCACTGGTTTGCGTGCGGCTATGTGGACATACGAAAAACTGGGCAAGGTTGATAAGGATGAACGACACGAGATTTGGGAATTGAAGGACCTTCAGAGAGAGGAATCAGCTGTCAAATCGGAAAAATGCCTGGGAGCGATTGTGTACCCTGAGTATCTCACTGATGACACTCGGCTGACACTCGCCAACGCGAGAAGCGCCGCCAGCCATGGCGCGGTGGTGGTTACGTACGCTAAAGCTGGGCAACTCACCTTTAAGGATGGTGAAGTGAACGGGGCACAGATCACCAGTACCCTGCCGGGAGACAAACGTGAAGTGACCGTTAAAGCCCACGTTGTCGTGAATGCTGCCGGACCGTGGGTCGACATTGTGCGGGAGATGGAGGATAAAAACGCTGCGAAGAAGCTGCAATTAACCAAAGGGATCCACCTGGTTTTTGACAGGAGTCGCCTGCCCGTTCACCGCACGATCATCTGGAATGCCCCGGATGGCAGAAGCCTGTTTGCTGTGCCGCGTGGGGAATATGTTTATATCGGCACCACCGATACCTTTTATCCGGAACCGGAATATCGCCCGGACATTACCAGAGAGGACATCAATTACCTGATCGATTCGGCAAACTATATCTTTGATATTGAACCCCTCACCACAAAAGACGTCGTTTCCCTCTGGGGCGGTATTCGGCCGCTTCTGGGAGCTGAGGGAAAATCGCCGTCGGAGATATCACGTCGTGATGAGGTTATGAAAGGCCCCGGCGGTGTGGCAGCCATTGCAGGTGGAAAACTGACCAGCTATCGCTCCATGGCGTCCCGCCTGGTGGATCTTTGCGAAGAGAGACTGAGTCGCAAGCCGTCCCCGGCACCAACAGAGAGCCAACCTTTGCCGGGTGGTGACTTCACTGGCCCCCTGGCAGACCTGATCGCACAACTGGAGCAGCAGGGTCTGTCCGCCATAGAAGCGGAACGCACCGCCAGGCTCTATGGAAGCGAAGCACTGGACCTGTTTTCCAATGGCAGCGGTCCGGAAGCTGAAGCGGCCTTTGCGGTCACCCATGAGGGGGCATTGACCCTGGAAGACTATTGGGTCCGCCGAAGTTCACGCGCCTACTTTGATTGCAACGGAGGTATGGACGCCCTTGAGCCGGCTGCGATGGTCATGGCCGAACTGCTGGACTGGACAGATGAAGAGCGAGACCGCCAGATTGACCTCTGTCGGCAGCAACGAGGTGAAGACATGCAGTTATTGAATTAAGGGTCGGCTCAAAAATTACTTGGAATTTTGTCGGCAAAATGTCCAGTCTTTATAGGACTTTTGCCGACAGCGTATGCCACAGCAACGCGATTCCTTGACACTAATGGGAATCACTTGAGTTATTTTTGTACGATCCCTAAATAACCCAACCCTTTTTCAACGATAGCCATCAACCGGAAGGTGACCACCATGAATAAACCCATTATTGAGCTACTGCGGAAGGCAGTTGGCAGGGAAAAAATCAGTACCGAGGAGCATGTTTTGCAGGAGCGCAGGCACGATTACTCCTATATCAGCCAGCTTGATGACTTTCAGGGACGGCCTGCTCCAGAGGCGGCCTGTGTAGCCATACCTGCAGATACGGCCGATGTGGTTGCCATTGTGAACACCTGCCGTGAAAACAGTGTTGCCCTGATTCCGTTTGGCCTTGGGTCCGGTGTCGTTGCCGGTGTGATTGCTCACCCGGATGCAGTGATGCTGGACATGAGTGGTATGAAACGTATTCGGAAAATCGATACGCATAACCTTCTGGCCACTTTTGAGGCCGGTGTCCGGGGCTCGGATGCGGAAGCAGCCCTGGTTAAACAGGGACTGATGCTGGGACATTATCCCCAGTCGATTGAGGTCAGTTCTGTTGGTGGGTGGGTGGCTACCCGTGCCAGCGGTCAGTTTTCAAGCGCCTACGGCAGCATCGAAGATATCGTGATGGCTCTGGAAGTGGTGCTGCCCAATGGAGAGGTGCTGGAAACACGTATGACACCCAGAGCAGCGGCCGGTCCCAACCTTAACGAACTGTTTCTCGGCAGCGAGGGGACCTTGGGAATTGTCACTGCTGTTACCATTTCTGTTCGCTGGCAGGCTGAAAAAAGAGAGTACAGCGCTTTCTATGCTCCTGATATGGAGAAGGGTTTTGAACTGCAGCGAAATATCATTCAGCATGGATGGGAGCCGCCTGTGATGCGTCAATACGATGCCACAGAGGTCAAACGGCTCTTTCCGGACCAGTTCCGTGGAAAAGACAGCCTGCTGATCATGGTTCATGAGGGACCCACTGGTAAAGTCGCAGCGGAGATCAAGGAAATTCTCGAGATTGCTGCGGACCTTGGATGTGAACCGGCTCCTGTTGAGGCCGTCGATAAGTGGTTTGTGGACCGTAACCATGTCTCTACATTTGAAAAATATCTCAAGCAGGGTGTTGTGGTCGACACCATCGAAATTGCTGCGGTGTGGGACAAAATCTTTGGTATTTACGAATCCGCTCTGGCCTCCCTGAATGAAGTGGAGAATATTGTGGTCGCTTCGGCTCACAGCTCTCACTGCTATCGTTCGGGGTTAAACCTCTATTTTACCTTTGCGGTTCTTCCCTCGAACTCATCACAGATGGCAGATGTTTACAAGGATTGCTGGCGACGGGTGATTGAGGCCACATATAAGGGCGGCGGCGGGATCTCGCATCACCACGGAATTGGCAGGAATCGACGTGACTGGATGCCGGCAGAGGTTGGAGAGACGGGTGTCAATCTGCTTAAAACACTGAAAGCGGCTCTTGATCCACAGGGAATCATGAATCCCGGTGTGCTGATCAAATAATAAGTAGTCACCCTGACCTTGAAAGCACGAGGCCTCGACGAAGTCGCTGCTGATCTATACACATAATTGACAGGGCCGGATGCCGTGCCTGCTAAACTGAAAGGAGTTATTTATGGGACGACCAAAATCATCAAAGGTGATGACAGCTGCGCAAGCGGTTGAGCAGTTTGTTCATGACGGCGATACAATGGTTGTTGGTAACTACACAGAGGCCTCGCCACTGGCCTTGATTTTTGAAGTGTTGCGACAGAAAAAAAAGGGCATGACGCTCTTCAGCCAGTCAGGCAACATGGATGCTGAAATTCTGGTGGGTGGAGGGTGCATCGACCGGATGGTCTCGGCCTTTGTCCACAAATGGGGTGGAAGGGCCGGTGGCAGCATGATCAGTCGATACCAGGAAGCGGGAAAGCTGGAGGTTGAGGACTATACCAACTTTACCTACAACGCGATGCTGGCGGCCGGGGCTGCTGGATTTTCATACATGCAGGTTTTACCGTCCATTATGGATACTGATGTGTTCCATCAGCGCGGATTTATGGGCGATAAAAAATTCGGGGTGTTGACCTGTCCATTTACCGGCCAGAAAACGCCGGTGGTACCAGCCGCTAATCCGGATATCTGCCTGCTGCATGTCCAGCGTGCTGACAAATACGGAAATGCCCAGCATTGGGGCGGGCTCGGATCAACGGTTCACGCCTGTCTGGCCAGTACCCGTATTATCGTGAGTTGTGAAGAGATTGTGGATCATGAGGTCGTCCGTTCCAGTCCCCACCACACCATAGTGCCGGATTTCAGGGTCGATGCGGTGGTTGAGGAACCCTGGGGTGCCCATCCCATGGAACTGCCTGGATACTACAGCACGGATATGAATATGTTGGGATTTTTCAGCCATTTTAACTCGTTGGAAGGCGGTATGGCTGAATGGCTGGAGGAGTGGGTCTATCATCTCCCTGACCGGGCCTCCTACATCCAGCGATATATCGAAACCTTTGGAAACCAGATTCTGCAAGGCTGTCAGGCCAGACCTTACTACTCTGCTCCCACCAACTATGGTATCGGGATGCGATCCCTGTGGAACGCGGAAGGTAAAAACCCCGGGATGAACCTTGACTTTGAGGCCCACGAAAAATTAATCCTCGAAAAAGGAGACCTGGTCCATGACTAAGCCATATACCAGACAGGAATTGATTATTATTTCGGTTGCACGCCAGATTGAAGACGGGGACAACTGCCTGCTGGGGATCGGTCTGCCAACCATCGCCGGAGCCATTGCCAAACACAATCATGCACCGGATGCGCGGTTGATGATGGAATCAGGGATTGTTGATTTTGATCCCCTGGTACCCCCCATGCATGTGGCCGACGCTTGTTGCACAGAGGG
>JAOZRE010000289.1 GCA_029940215.1 bacterium
GCCAGAGGTGCTTTACCGTTCTGACCGCTAACGATCTTGTCAATGACCCCCGCGGCAACATTCTGAGCCGGAGGTCCCCCCGTGAGATGATTCGCAACTGATGACCAATCCAGAATAATCAGAATCTCTCCAGTGCCGCCTGAATTCAGGTCAAAATTCCAGGGATCACAGGTAGCCTTAAGGCTGCTTCCCGATTGTGTAACCGTGATTTTGCCATAATTTAGTTCTGCATTAAGGTGATTATTTGAAATAGCATTTCGCATGGACTCCAACCACGCTGGGCTTCCGGCCGATGGGTTCCATCCGTGGGTTACAATCGTTACGCCATCGGCGGATGCATTAAAGGCAGCACAAAGCATAAAAAAAAATGCAAATACGATTCGAATAACTGGAGAATTACACTTAAAAGGTTTCATATTTTTTCACTTTATTAGGGTTACTCATATTTTTTATCCTGTCAAACCTGGCACACATAAAACAGGCGTGTAAATTTAAAAGACTATCTACAGGGATGGATATACCATTGTCGAGAGTTTAGAACAAGCAACTTTTTGCTTGTTTTTTTGTTTTTTACCGGATAATAAATAATTAAAAGCCTACAGATAATTGTTCCAACAAAAGGAGGATGGTTATGTTTAAGAAAAATATTTTATGGATGTGCTGTTTTTTATTTTTGTTGTTTTTTATGGCAACAGCCAGTGCATCCACTATTTCCACCTCAGATGGCTGGAATCTGAAAAGTTCAGGGATTACCATTACTGTAAGCGAGTCGTTGGCAGACGATACCAAATTTGTCAGTGTCTGGAAATGGGAAAGCGGTAACAATAGCTGGGCAGTCTATCTGCCGGGAGAGCCAACTGCCGGTGAATACGCGACTTCCAAGGGCTTTGACCCTCTTACGACCATCAGCCCGGGTGAGGGATTCTGGGTCAACAGCAAAGGATCCCAGAGTATCAGCGTGACTGGCACCGAGGTGAGCAGCACTGATCTAACTCTGGACTCCGGCTGGAACCTGAAAGGCCTGACCACAGACAGCTCCATCACAGCAGGGGCCATCTTTTCGGATGACACAAAGTTTGCAAGCGTCTGGAAATGGGAAACAGACAAGTGGACGGTTTACCTGCCAAGTGAAGAAACACAGGGAACATACGCCAACTCCAAGGGCTTCGCCGTACTTAAGACCATCAGCCCGGGCGAGGGTTTCTGGGTAAATGCCAAAGGCCCGGAGACTGTCAATATTTCCGGTGTTGAAACTCCCCCGCTGGTGGGAAAAGTATCAGAGGTGGTGGGCAAAAACGACAAGAATTCCTATAAGGCAGTGCCAGGGGCTGTTGTTTCGATAAACAATGTCCTCACTGGTAAGACCGACAGTCAGGGCAAGTTTGAGACCACTGATTACTCCGGCTCAAGCGTCACAGTAAATGTCGAACTCCCGGGCTATGTCCCTTTCAACGAAATTATGACCATACCGGAGAGCAACCAGATATATATCTTTATTCAGAAGCAGGATACCAATCCAGAGGAACTGGAAGCGACACAGAGTTTCTCCAAGGCCATATTGGGACACTGGAAACCAACACCGAAAGTGATCACTTCGTCTGACAATACAACTTCAATTCAGATTACCAATATGCAGCTCACCAAAGATATTACTTTGGCTGTTACTCCTTACAAGTCGCTCAACACCATTCCTGATATTGATGCCATAGCAGATCTTAATCTCGGTACTGTTGATGTTGTAGGCGGGGCAGATGTCAGCGTTGTTGACTCTGAAGGGAACCCGATCACAAGCAAGGAGGCAGGTTTTTCCGCCCAGGTAAATTTAAAGACCACGAAGGTGCTGGGGAAATGGGATTTGGATAAAATCCAGACCAAGACCGGAAGCGGTGGTGCGGGTAAGCTTTATCTCCTGTCCAGGACCCCACAAGGGTGGAAAACGGTTGGGCAGGCCAGGGTGGAGCAAAAAGAGAATAGTTCGGTTAAGAATATGCTCCCGGATAACGGCGTGACGATGACCTCTCTGAATTCCTTCCTTTTTGTTCTCGCGACCACGGAAGAGGTCAAAGAGAATCAGATTAGCGGAAAGGTTGTCAAGGCAGGTACTGAAGAAGGCATACCAGGAGTATATGTAGGAGCGGACGGGTTCTTTACCGAGGCTGTCACGGATGCTTCAGGCAACTTCACCCTTGATTTACACATCATGGATGCTACGGCGCTAAACTTACAATTCCTTTTCCTTTATGCATGGAAAGATGGGTATTACGCCGGTTCCAAAGAGATCCCCATCGATGCCCAGGCCAGTGACCTGGCCGGTATCAAAGTGGAAATGGAACCATTTGGAGAGATTACCAGCATCAGCGGTTATGTACACGACACTTCTGAGAATCCAATTCCTGATGCATTGGTGACCCTCAAAACGCCATCCGTTCTCGACGAAATCTACTTTGAGGAGAATAAGGCCTATGTGGGAAAATCCGACGAAGCTATCTACAAGTGGGATATCATGGATGAACCAACCGAGTTTTCTGGCGAGCCGGCGGTATTGAAGACGATTCAGGCAAAAGGGAAGAATTTTCTGAGTATTGATGATGTCAAGTCTCTGCTAGAAGGTATAACAGGGGAAAAGGTATTCCTGATCTCCCTTGAGGTAACCCATAAGGTGGGAGAGAATCAATTCAAGGAGCAGGCCATGGGTATGGCTTTTGTGTATGAATTTGCAGGCGAACAGACGATTGAGCTTGATTTGATGCCCGATTTTACAAATTTCTCCATTATGGAGGCCTGGACGGACAGTCAAGGGGCGTATCAATTCTATGATGTGGAAAAGAAACTGGTCCCGTTCTTGAAGGCAGCGGCGAAAGCCTCCGGATATAAGCCCACAAGCTATGCCACACTGGAAACAGTTCAGGAGGGACCGATCACAAAGGATTTCACGCTTGAGGTGCAGACTGTAGCTAAATCTTACGAGGAAAACTTTGAAACCGGGACCGCAGACATCTGGAGTACGAAGATCGAATCCGGGGGACCGGCCCTCACATCCAATACCAAATGGCAGCTGCTGAATAACCCTGATCAGGTAGTCATGCCCTCCAACCTTTTAAACAGTGTCATGTTTGCCGATATGGGATGGGTAGATGCGCAAGGCACTATTGGGACAATAATAAAGGTTGCCGAGCAAAGCGATGAATTTTTTGTTGTGGGCAAGGCCGTTGTTACATTCCTGGAGAACGGGCAGGAGAAGACCATAAATACCCTTCTGTACGACTTTGATGGCCAGGAAGGGATACCAGACGGAAAATACGAATTTATCGAACTGGATGATACACAGGACCAGGGCAACTACGATCTTTGGTACGATTTTGGACCTGAAACAACCGAGTACTGGTCCATGAACCTTGTGGAAGGGAGCACCATCATGGTGTCGTATCAGGGTGTTTCCGATGGTGAGGGTGAGGGCCTGAGCCTTCTTCCGGCCTATTCGGAAAGCCATGTTTTCTGGGTAGGAAACCTGAATTCATCAGACTATATCGGGACATACTATGATCCTGACCTTAATACCGGCGAGGATATTGTCGATGCTTATCTCGAGTCTCCCATGATTGATCTGAATGATTTCTCTTATGCCACATTGCAGCTGCAAACCTGGTTTGAAGTAAACGGCATCAATTATTCCAGCATGGTCCTGGAGGTGGCACTAATGGATGATGATCTCGCTGAGGGTGATAGCGTTACGATCGAATCGGATTATGGGGAGGTTTCTGTCAAGAAGGGAGAATTTGTTCCCCTGTTTCAGTTCAATCCTTTTGCCATGATGGGTATGGGGGCATTTGATCCTTCCGGGGCGGGTGAATCCGAATTTTATAAAACCGCAATCCCCAAAAAGGGCCTGTTGCAGGAAGTTGAGACTGATGCCGACAGTGATGGCATGCCGGACGACTGGGAAAGTTCATGGGAGTCTTTCTCCGGTGTCACTGATCTTGATCCCTGGGATGATCCGGATGGCGATGGCTACTCAAATGTTGATGAATTCTACATAGGAAGCAACCCCTTTGATCCTGGAAGTCCAGGCGAAGTCCCTGTGGTTCCGGAAGAGCCCGCCATCGGCCTGAGTTCTGCCGGCGAATTTGCGCCTCCTTTATGGACACCTTTTGAATACAATCTGAACCCCTATGCCGGGCACAAGATAAAGCTCCGCTTCAAGTTCAGTTTTATTAACAAATCAAGCAATCTCTTCCGCGGCTGGGCCATCGACGATGTCAAGATCCTTGATGTTGAAAGCTATTCCGATTTCGAGATAATGACCCCTGAATTCGGTTTTTTCAGTGACTACTATATTGAAGAAATAATCGAGGGTGAAAGCTGGTCGGGTTCGTATGCAATGAAATTGACAGATGGAATTTCCTTGGACATGGAAGATCCATCTGTCGCTGAACCTGCTCCTTACACCCAGGCCGATCAATATATTACAATTATCCAGGAAGCTTTATGGGTTGGGACCAATTTCAACTTTGCAGGGCTTGACTGCACTGTTGAAGGAAATTTCTTGGATGAGTCATATAATCATCTTGATTTCTATTTTTATGACACGAATACAGATGGTGAGACATTGTGGGGTTGGGGAGTACTTTTTGTGGATGAGTATACCGGAGTTATTTCAGGAAGCATAGGGGCTGAAACCAGCAATGGGATAATGTACGGAGGAGAGTTAATTGTAGAAGAGACAAAATAAATTACAGAGTGTGACATAGATTATTGACGAGGGTAGTTAAATTATGGTAATTTAACCGTACCAGCGGGCGAATTACCTGTAGTCTTGCTGCTGGGAATCTTTAAGATTGGGCAAAACGGTTAAGAACAGTCGATTTTGTGGTGAGCAGACCGTGTCAGAGTATATTATGGATCAAGCAAAAACAATATGTTTTTGTTTTAAGAGGGGGAATGAAAAATGAAAAAAACTAATTTCTACAATTATCTGTTCGTCATGGTTGCCGGATTTTTCTTTTTGTTGTCTATGGCCGGCTTTGCAATGGCCGCAACCGTCGATGTTTACAAAGAACTTGGCAAGGTGTCTGATCACCGTTTTTCCTACCCTGAGGGGATCGATATAGGACCTGATGGTGAGATATATGTCGCTGATTACAATCATCATGCCATAAAGGCATTTAAGGAGACGGGTGAAAATATTTTCTCAATAGGTGGTTCATCAGGAGACGCTGTGGGAAAATTCAGCAGCCCGATGGGAGTCGCCAGGGACAAGGACGGCAATATCTGGGTGGTGGATTATAATAATCACCGTCTGCAGGAGTTCACAGACATTGGTGGTTATATGGATAATCTTGGAAGTAATGGGAATGCCTCGAGTTTTCGTCTTGACAGTCCGGAAGACATGGTCAGGGGTGCTGACGGCAACTACTGGATTGCAGACTATAATAACGACCGGGTGGTGGTTCTTTCGCCCCAGGGAAAACAGATAAAGATCATAGGGACAAAAGAAAACACTGCCGAAGACGGTCAGGTCAATGGCCCCGTGAGCCTTGATTTTGACAGCACAGGGAATCTCTGGGTGGTGGATCATTTAAACGACCGTTTGCAGAAATTCAACAGCAGCGGAGTTTTCAGCAAAGCCCTGGGGGAGGAGGGGAACTCCTACTATTCCCGCATCGGAAACCCGAATTTTGTAAAAGTCCTTTCTGACGGTTCAGTTCTGGTTTCATACGATAATAATGTTTCCCGGTTTTCTCCACAGGGTCTTGAAACTCTGAGAATTGGGAATATAGACGGCAGCAACGGCAGCGAAAACGGAGAGTTAGATACCCCCCAGGGGATTGCCGTGGACAGCTCGGGTAATATTTATGTTGTGGATGATGATAATAATAGAGTTCAGAAATTCAACAGCAGCGGCGTTTACCAGTCAAAATTCGGTGAATATAGTTATTCTTTTGCGGAAGGAAAATTTTATAATCCTCAAGATATAGATATTGATGCAGACGGCAACCTCTGGGTTGTGGATTCATCACATGATGTGATACAAAAGTTTAATTCCAGCGGTGCATACTTGACCCATTTCGGGGAATATGGAACGGCAGACGGCCAGCTCAAATCACCCAATGGCATTTACATTGACAGCGCCGGCAACCTCTGGATCTCCGATGATAACCACCGGGTGCAGAAATTCAATTCCAGCGGCACCTGGCTGCAAACCATTCAACCAATGATCGACGATACGACTTACGTGTTTACCACGTACGTGGGAGT
>JAOZRE010000605.1 GCA_029940215.1 bacterium
CCTCATTACTCGACCAAAGTGATGATTGTGCTTTATGGTGAACATGAGGGACTCTACCGAAGATCGATCGTCTCTTATCTTCCTGAAAACATCGCTTTCCCACTCTTTTTCGGGAGTGATTTTTTTACCCTTGGCACCGGCGATACTGACGATTCCTACTCCCTTCTGTTCGATGTTTATTTTACCATCAGCACTAGCATACCCATCGTCTACACTGACTATATCCGGCATTACGCTGGTTCTTTGAATGTGCTGGTTGACCATGGATTCAAGTTGTCCACAATCCGATGCATTTCCTTCGGGTACATTCATACAGGTGATGAAACCTTCTTTACTTCTGCCAACTTGAGGTTTGTATCCGATAACGGCCTCCCGTTGCCCCTTTTGAATAAATGCCGCACTCTTATCAGAAGTACTCATGATCTTTTCATTGGCTTTCTTGACTATTTCAAGCTCAATTCTGTCTTCGCAGTAAGAGATGACAGTGGAAAGATTTTTGACATCAGAATTCATAAGTTCAACAACTCTTGTCAACTGCAGAGCTTTTGTCGGAGTGATATTAACGGAAGAAAACTCCTGGTTTACCCGAATCATCTCCTTTTCAAAGGCATTCAACGCACTTTGTGCTTCTTTCAGAGCTTTTCTGTAGAGTTTTTTGATTTTTTCTCGGCTATTCTTCTTTCCTGCCAACATGCAGATCGTTTTATGATAGTGTTTCAGCTTTTTTATAATATCGGAAAATCGTCTTGCAGCCATGTTATTGATCCCAAACGTTTCGAGTTTTTGACCCCATCGCCATATCCGCTCCACCAGTTGCAGAAGTATTCCAGAGTCGGTTGGCCAGCAGGTATTAGCAGAGACAGACGTACTGTCGATAGTCAATTCCTTCAGATCGTCGAGTTCTTCTCCCATAATCATTACAAGCTGAGAATTCAAGATATGAGAAAGTGTTTCGTTGGTTACCTGATTCACGTTGTCGATGATTGTACTCCATCCAGGCATCCTCGCCCCATGTCGTTCCAGAAAATTGTTGATCGTCATGGATTCGAGCACAAGCGTTTTGGTGGCTCTTGTTTTGAATCCACCAATATACCCTCGAAGTATAAGAAAAAACAAAACGATTTTAGGAACCATTCTTCTCTTTCCTTGTTGCAATTCCAATTTATCCAATTCGATATCAACTTCGTGGGCTGGCTCCATATCAGGAAAGGGAGTCAATTGATCCAGTTTCCATTGTTTGTCCTGTATCCTGATTTTTTTCTTCGCTTTTGCGTTTTGATCCTGGTCCTTCTCGATAAGTTCAAGAATCATTGGGTTCTGTTTCTCAATATGATCGATTTCCTTACAAATGTTCGACAATTCCGTTTCCGGTTGAGGCATCTCGAAAACGAAAACAGATTCATTATTTTCCATTGTACCTGTATGAATTATGGGTGATGTGTAATAGAAAAAACTAATTAATATATTGTTATTATTACACAACAAGCGCAATAATTCAAGAAAAACCTTTTAAAATAGCAAAAATAATTTAATAGATTTTTTCACTGTAATCCCTGTCTGTATAGGGGTAGAGAGATATTTTATGATTATATTGGTTATCAAAATTTTCTCCGGTTTTTTTAACCCTGAGAAGAAAAAAGATGTTCTTCGATCCCTATTATCAGGAAAACTAGAGAGAAAACAAAAATAGACCTACCTAACCGTATGTTATTTTT
>JAOZRE010000290.1 GCA_029940215.1 bacterium
ACAGCTCGAACCACGCTGAGCCTGATGAAGCAGGGGGAGGTCACTCCGACAGTTCTTTCCTCCTCCTGCTTCGGAAACTGCTTAATACTACTTTCCGGAAATCACATCCGCACTTCGTCAGGTCTCAGCGATATAAGGCGTCCATCAGCTTCCCTGAATTGTTCACCATATTTCATGATTTCTTCATAAGGAGCCATCAGAAAGACGTCTCTAATCTTGACTCAAGTGGTACAACGTCCCCTCAATCTCCATTTCTATCTATACAAGGCCGTACCATGACTGGATTGGAATATATTTTACACCTTCATCTTCCGTAAATGCCTCACCTTGATAGATGATAAATTTTTGAAGATTGGAATAAGGTTTTAACGGGGTCGCCTCGAATTTTTTGATATTTCTCGAAAATTTTCCGCTGATCGATTTAGACATTTTTATTTCATACAATAATAATTCATCCTCTTTTTCAACAAGTAAATCAATCTCAGCGCCTTTTGCACTTTTATAAAAAAACATGGCGTCATGATCTTGATTGTTGATGATCAGCCGTTTTTTTACCTCTGCAATAACGAAGTTTTCAAAAAGCTGCCCTTCATGGATACGCACGTTCAGAGCATTTAACATTCCGATATCAGCAAAATAGTATTTTGATGATTTTAAGAATCGTTTTGCCGGGCCAAAATGATATGGCATCAATTTAAAAATAATAAACGTTTGTTCCAGCGCATGCAGGTATTTCTTAGCTGTGACATGACTCAACCCTGATTCCCTGGCAAGATGTTGAATATTTACTGTACTTCCAATTGACTGTGCAAGTGCAGCCACTAATCCCTGGAAGGCGCCTACATCCTGAATATTGGTAAGTTCTAATATGTCTCTCTGCAAATAGGTATTCCGATAATCCCTCAAAATATCTTTTTTTTCCTGATGAGATTTACCCACTAACTCAGGGAACCCGCCATATTCTAGAAATACATTGATGTCCGATTTAGCGTGTTGGAAAAGCAGGGGATCCCATGCTTCCATGGAATTGTTTGTAATAACCGATTCTTTTTGATCATCGGCTTTAGGATTGCTTGCTTCTCCCCAGGCACACGATGGTAAATAGCGAATTCGAATTCTTCCTGCCAATGTTTCACTCACATTTTCCAGTAAATGCAGAGCACTGGAACCCGTTAAAATAAAAGAGTACCCTCTATCAATTAGTAACTTCACGGTATCAAGCAGATCATGCGCTTTTTGTACTTCGTCAAGAATGTTTACTTTTCGTTGATCACAAATCTGTTCAAGATACTTGGGTGAAAGCTTGATGGCGGACTGTAAATCAATATCATCAAACGTATGATAGGTACTGTTTTCAACTCCAATCATTTTTGCCAGTGTTGTTTTGCCGACTCGACGCGAACCCACTAACAATACAGATCTATTCTGTGTTAGATCCTGCCTGATTAATTTTTCAATCCATCGTTTGAACATATCATCAATTTTAGGGAGTATATTTTAAAGTAAACTTTCGTAAATGGTCCGCATATATGCAGTATTATTATGGCATCATTTCAAAAGTGTCAAGCCTGATTTTTAGCAAGCAGAAAACGGGAGGAAACCATGAAATTGGATCACCAGGATACTCACCGTCTTGAAGTGCTGGTTACAGTGAATATGCATTCTGGTCTATTCTCGCGAAAAGAAGAAAAATCTATATCCTTTTTCACGGAAAACTGTTGGGCTCATAGTTCCCCAATTACGTTTCTATGTATTAATTGTATATTACTATATTTGTTTTTTTATCCAGCCTACAGATTTCTTCAATAAATTGAAATAGGCGTTTGATTGAAAAATCAGGAGATGCTTTTTCAACCCAAATCCCAGCCCTTAATAGCCCATTTTGTAGTTATCCAAAGCATACTAACAGCAGCTTACGAGGCAATCGTACTTTAAGAAAAAGGCTACACCAAACAAAGAAATAGCTATGATTTGATAGAATTATAGCAAGTGAAGAAGATGATATGGAAGGAATACGGGGATTTATAGTGGAGATTGTGGTGATTTCTTTCTCAATTGAATGGAAGATTACGCCGATGGAAAAGTGCATCACTATTTTGGTGCTGTCCTTTTTGAAATTCTTGAATGGTTGTTCGTTAGACTGACCTACCGTAGTCTGAATATCAACACGGTGGATCAGCCCGACAAAGCTACAATCCGAATTTTTCGGTTACGAAGTCGTTATCCTCTCCCAGCTGTGCTGATATCCACTTGATGCGGGGGGGTGTTTCCGACATTTTACCGGCTGTCGGCAGGGTCAGGACGCCGAATACGGGGTGTTCGACTTCGCTGAATGTGCTTCGGGCCTGCCAGTGTTTTATGTCCATTACTTCCCTGGCGGAAACCATTTTCGTGGTTACCGGCATTCCCCCGCCTTTCCACTTGGAGCGAGCGGCCTTGACCGCGTATGCAGAAAACTTGCTGAAGATTTCATCGTAGGTGAATTTGGCTACAGTCTTCTCAATTTCGTCGTTCAACTCCTTGACTTTTGAGACGTCATCGGTGATCCGGTCCAGCAGGGAACGCCAATCTTCCTCCATATCCCAGCGACCCAAAATTTTGAGCGCTGCCCGAAAATCCTGGTCCCTGAAACAGGCAATCGCTACATGGCCGTCCTTACACTTAAAGAAACCATATGGGCAAAGTCCATAGTCCAGGGTTCCGTAGCGTATCCGGGAGTGGTTCCAGACATGTCCAAAGGTCGGGGGTATTCCCACGCATGACGCGTATGCATCGGCAGTTGCGATATCCAGCATCTGCCCTTCACCAGTCGCTCTTTTGTAGAAGAGAGCCACCAAGGCTGCTGTCGCTGCCTCCACCGCTGTGGCATAGGCAGCTGCATAGAAACCCGCCCGCGTAGGCCAGTTATAGGGCTCCGGTGTATCCGGCAAATCTCCGATCAAAGCAGCCAATCCCGATTCCGCCTGGCTGGTCAGATCCGACCAGGGAATCCCTTCCCGTTTTTCGGCCAGGGAGCCGAACTGGCCATAGGGTGTCAGTGATATATAGATCAGCCCTGGATTCAGCTCTTTAAGCTGCCGGTACCCCAGTCCGAGACTGTCCATCTCTCCGGGAGCATATGATTCGATCAGTACATCCGCCTTGACGACCAGTTTTTTCAATTTCTCCAGGTCGTCCTGCTGGCTGATATCGAGGATAATATGACGCTTATTGCGCCCTTCACTCAGGAACGGAATCCCGACACCTTCAACAGTTTCTCCATGGGGTGTCATCACGCGTGCCGGGTCCCCTTCCGGGGGCTCGACCTTGATGACCTCAGCCCCGGCTTCGGCAAAAAAGCTGGCCGTTATTATACCGGAAAAGTTGGCAAAACTCAGGTCAAGGACCAGCGTATCGTCCAGAGCTTCCTGTTTACCGTCCGGATTCATAATCTGACTTAACTGATCACCCCAACGGGACAGTTTTTTGGCGGTTCCCTTTTTTTTCAGGTACCGCGAATAGACTTTCTCTTTAATAATAACCTCCGATTATTTTTCGTAGTTGAATAACGGGTCGTTATCGATATCGTAGTAAACAGGTGGTCTTTGTCCTACCTTGAAGTCCCAGTAACCCACCGCTCGCTCTTTTTCCAATTTCTGTATCTCCGGCTCTGTCAGCCCCAACAACTCCTTGAAAATATAGCGATTGTGATATCCAAGGGGTCGTGTCAGCCACTTAATTCGGCTTGGTGTCCCGCTCATAAGGGTGGTTGAGGCTTCCAGGACAAAATCGCCATACATCTCATCATTAAAATTCACCACATTTCCCCGCTCCCTACGCCATTCGTCTACGCTAATGTCCAAGTCGTCCATGACCGGCGCAACGGGAAATCCGAATTCACCGGCCAGGTCAATCAGGGCCTGTGCCGGTTGGGATTCGATCCATGTGGTGATTTTCAGGTTAAGTTCTTTCGCATGCTCAGGTTTCAGGCGATCCACCGCTTTGGTGAAACGGCTGTCATCCGCGAGCCCGGGCTCTTTCATCGCCTGCGACAATCCCAGGAACTGTTTATCCGAGCCAATCGCCAGGGCGACGAATGCGTCATCAGCTGTCTTGAAAATACCGGATGGCGACATGGTCGGATCATTGCTACCGCTCCTTCCCAGCTCTTTTCCGGTCGCCCGATCGTAGGTGAAGTGCGGCAGGGCTCGCATCAGAATCTCCGCCTGCGCGATGTCCAGGTATTGCCCCAACCCGGTTCGTTCCCTCGCATTCAGGGCAATCATAATCAACATGGCAGCGTATACACCCGGAAAGAAGTCACCATAAAAATCAGGCACTTTGAAATACTTATCTGTATCCGGGTGCCCTGTTGCGGCAAGCATACCACTCGCTCCCTGAGCCAGCAGGTCCCAGCCAGGCATGTAGCGAAAAGGCCCATACTGTCCAAAGGTGCTGCAGCTGGCGTAGATAATTTTCGGGTTGGCCTCTTTGATCTGACGATACCCAATTCCCCAAGCATCCACTGTCCCGGGCGAGAAATTTTCGACAACCACATCCGACATTTCAGCCAGCTGGAGAATTAAATCCTTACCCTTTTTCTTTTTAACATCTATGGCCACAAAGTACTTGCTATGGTTCATAAATTGCCAGAAGGGGTTGGCATGTTTCCAGAATTTGCCCCAGTAGCTGGAGGATCGCCAGTGGTCTCCCTGATAAGGGACCTCCACTTTTACCACTTCCGCGCCATACTGCCCCAGCGTCTTGGCGGCTGTTGGTCCGAAAATCATATGAGACAGGTCCAACACCCGAATCCCCTTGAGGGCTTCAGGCTTGCTGTTAACCTTATCCTTATCGAATAGATCCCGGGCGTACGCTTGATAATCCGATTGCATCTTGTTCAACCTCCTACGTAGGCTTTCTTAACCAGATCGTTCACCTGCAACTGTGCTGCAGTATCCTCCAGCACGATATGACCGTCCTGCAGAACATATCCCCGATTGGCTATTTTCAGTGCCGACATCACGTTTTGCTCAGAGAGCAGTACCGTTATATTTTCGTCATGAAAGGTACTCATGACGCTGTATATGTGCTTCATCATAAACGGGCTCAAACCGAGTGACGGTTCATCAATCATCAGCAGTTTCGGTTGAGCCATCAATCCCCGAGCAATCACCAGCATCTGCTGTTCGCCACCACTCATCAGGCTGGCACGCTGATTGGTCCGGTCCTTGAGGATGGGAAACAGGGAATAGACTTTTTCCAGGGTATCAAACCGACTGGGCCAAATATGGGACAGGCAGGCCCCCATGAAGAGGTTTTCCTTAACCGTCATGAAAGGAAAAATCTTGCGCCCCTCCGGGATCTGGGAAATCCCCATATTGACAATTTTATGCGGCAAGAGACCGGTAATGTCTTTCCCTTCAAATTGAATGTCCCCCTTCCCTGATTTCAATACGCCGGAGATAGCGTTCAGGAGCGATGTCTTCCCTGCACCGTTGGAACCCAGCAGCGCCACGACTTCGCCCTTGTCGACGGTTATTGCAATATCATGCAGAACCGGGATCACACCATAGGAGACCTGAAGATTATTCGTTTTCAGCATCATTACCTCCAAGATAGGCCTGAATCACCTGCTTGTTACTCATGACCACTTCCGGCTCTCCTTCATCGATCTTTTCGCCATACTGAAGTACCACGAGACGGTCCGCAGCTTTCATAATCACTTTCATCACATGCTCAATCCAGAGAATAGTGACACCAAACTGCTCCTGGGCGCTCCATATCATGTCCAGGGCCTTTGAAGCTTCAACCGGGTTCAGACCGGCCATGGCTTCGTCCAGCAGCAACAGTTTGGGTGATGTCGCCAGGGCACGCGCCAGTTCCAGCATGCGCAATTCGTAAAGCGTTAAATCCTTCGACAGGGTATCCCGCTTTGAAAACAGCCCCACAAACTCCAGAAAGTAGGAGGCATCCAACCCGGCATCTGAAAGCGTCATGTTCTGCCGCTTCTTGCCGTTAATGACACCCACTGTCACAGCACCCAACGACGTCATCGCATCGAAGGGCTGGGGAATCTGGTATGTCCTGGAGATACCCCGGTGACAGACCTGGTTTGGTGGCAGACCCGTAATATTTTTGCCCATGAATTCGACACTCCCCGCATCGGGTTTGTAGATCCCACAGAGTAGATTCAGTAGGGTTGTTTTACCGGCACCATTCGGTCCAATCAA
>JAOZRE010000038.1:0-5621 GCA_029940215.1 bacterium
TAGTTTTCAAAATAGCTCTATTTTGAAACGGATAAAAAGTCAAATTGATTTTTGCCTAGACTCGGGAGAAACCGATATCGTTTTATAAATTCTCCATTTTTTTAATAAGACGTTCCTGCCATGGCATTTCTTTCTCCAGCTGAGATGCCAGTTGAAACAAGGTATCCTCCTCTCCAAAGCGTCCGATAAATTGCACACCACATGGAAGTCCGCCTTCTGTAACGTGCAGCGGCAGCGACATGGCAGGTTGCCCTGTAAAATTGGCCAACTGGGTAAACGGTGTTTTGGAAAGGCTTTCAATCGACAACTGATCGATAATCCCTGAAGCCTTCATCAGGCGACCCAGGCCAAACAAATTGACAAACCCAAGCAGGGCCCGTTCAGCAGGTTTTGGCTTGAGTTCCCCGATTTTGACAGGGGGTGCAGCCATGGTGGGTGTCAGGTAAAGGTCATACTTCTGATGGAATTGTCCCATGATGCGGGCAGCCTTGTCCCACTCCCGCATGGCGCTGACAAAATGTCCGGCTGAGTAAGTTCGTCCCATCAGACCCAGCATCCAGGTCAGGCTCTCCACATCCGATTGTTTGGTTTTACGCCCTAGAACAGTTTTCATCTGCTCAATGTCTGCGGCAATTTCACCAAAATAGAGAGTCATGTAACTTTTAGCCAGCGAGATGCCGTCGATTTCCGGGGTTGCCTCCTCCACATGATGGCCGAGTTGTTCCAGCATTTTGGCTGTTTTTGCAACAGCTTCTATGCATTCAGCATCCACTGCTGTTTCAATGGGAGATTTTGTGCTGAATGCAATTCTTAGAGCTCTGGGTGTCACCTCAAGCATCTCCAGATAAGTCTTTTCCGGAGGAGGAATGATATAGGGAGCCCCGACGTCCGCTCCCTGTGTAATATCAAGCATGGCAGCACTGTCCCTTACAGAGCGACTGACGATGTGTTCGGCAACGGCTCCCTGCCATATCTGACCATAATCGGGGCCGGTCGGATTTCTTCCCCTTGAGGGTTTTATCCCGAACAGCCCGCAACATGAAGCAGGAATTCGGATAGATCCGCCACCGTCTCCGGCGGAAGCCAGTGGGACCATACCACTGGAGACAGCTGACGCTGACCCACCGCTGGATCCACCCGGAGTATGACCTGTATTCCAGGGATTGCGGGTTGGACCATGAAGCTCCGGTTCAGTATAGCCCAGGAGTCCAAATTCCGGGCAGTTTGTTTTACCCAGCGTCACCAGTCCAGCTGACTTGAAACGCTTTACCAGTTCGCTGTCCTGCTCAGGAATATAGTTTTTATATGCCTTACTGCCATTGGTCAACGGAACGCCTGCATAGGCGGCAAGGAGATCTTTCAGCAGAAAGGGAACCCCTGAAAACGCATTCTCCGGAAGCCCACTATCAATGGATTTACGGGCAAGATCATACATCGGTGTCACTACTGCATTGATTTTTGGGTTCAGTTTTTCAATACGCAGAATGGCAGCTTCGCACAATTCTGATGCAGATATCTCCTTTTTTTGAATCAGTGCCGCCAGGCCTAATCCATCGTATTTCAAGTACTCTTTAAATTGGCTCATTATCTCCTCCGTTGATCATAGGGTGCCGGTCAGAAAATGGGTTTTCAGTTGTAGCTCTATCTCTTTTTGCGTTCTTATGTATAGAAGTAACAGCCTGAAAAATCAAGGTTAAAAAGAATGCATCGGCAAATGAAGGGGAAAATGAAAAACTTGCGATATTTAAGACTGGATGATAGCGTGATTACGAGCAGAATATCGTTGTGAACCGTGCTTATTACGCCTGGTAGGAGAGAATAATCCATAAATTAAAATGGGGTGGACGCGATGACAACTGACATTGAAAAATTAGCAGAGTTAATTGGTGAAGCTCAGAAAATTGTGGTATTCACCGGTGCTGGAATCAGTACGGAATCGGGCATTCCTGATTTCAGGAGCCCCGGCGGCCTCTGGACGAAGTATAAGCCAATAGAGTTTTCAGATTTTATCTCGTCAGTGGAAAAACGGCGGGAATCCTGGCAGATGAAATTTGCCTCGGAAAAGGTCATGAAAAGTGCAAAGCCTAATAAAGGACACCAAGCCGTGTCTGAATTGCTGACTCTTGGAAAACTGTCAAGTGTGATAACTCAGAATGTGGATGGACTACACCAACTATCTGGTATTCCGGATGAAAAAGTCATCGAACTTCACGGAAATGCCACCTATGCGAAATGCCTGGATTGCGGCAAACGGTATGAGATGGCTGAGATAAAAGAGCTGTTTTTAAAGGAAGAAATTCCGCCGAACTGTGATGCATGCGGTGGGATTATCAAATCAGCAACCATTTCATTTGGCCAGTCCATGCCTGAGAATGAAATGCAGGAAGCTGAAAAGGAAACCCTGTCCTGTGACCTCTTTATCGCGATTGGATCCTCGCTGGTGGTCTATCCTGCTGCCGGATTTCCTCAGATCGCAAAGCAGAACGGATCAAAGCTGGTTATCCTCAATCGGGATGAAACCGGCATGGATGGATATGCAGACTTGGTTTTGAACCTGGAAATAGGGGATACACTCTCCACCGCTGTGAAAATAATTGAAAACCAGTGATGGTTTTCTTCTGAACTTATAAGTCTTTTTCGCGCTTAAAGTTCATTGCCAGCTGGTCTGAATTGGACTTCGGTCCACTTGGTAGTGATATTTCATGCGAGGATATCCCATAATCAATACAGAATAGATTTCATGATTTTTGCCATAGTCGCTGTTCTGCTATCTATTGCGGGGGCATTTTATCAAGATCCGTTACTCTGGACCTCGCCGGTCTGGAGATGGGGCGGGGCAATCCTGAATTCCATCGGTGTGCTGGGAGCAGTGCTTGGGATCCGAACCATGGTATCCATAAAAAGTGAATAATTGACCAAGCTGTTGACCATTCGGTGGAAAGAGATGCCAATGCTACTTTTTGTTTTTTATGATCATGTAGGTGGCAAGACATTTTGCGACCAGGTCTCCATTTGAATTTCGAACCTCAACATCACCTATGGCCGTTCTTCCGCCCCTGTGAACGATTTTGGCTTCTGCGATAATGTCCCCTTCGCTGATTGGTTTAATATAATTGATCTTCATCTCGATGGTCAACAGGGTCTCGCTGCGATCAATCAGTCCCAGCAACGCTACAGCTACAGCGGCATCAGCGGGGGAAAAGATCGCGCCTCCATGGGCTACACCGTCAGGTTGTGTCAGCTTCTTTTCAAAGGGTAGTTTGACGACAGCCCACCCTTTTTTAACATCAACGAGTTCCATGCCAAGCAGCTTCCAGTAAGGCACATTGACTTTCATTTTCTCTATCAGTGATTTCCTGAAATTTGGGGCAAGTTCTTCGTATTCTGGCATTTCATAGCTCCCTATTTTAATCTGTTGTTTTACTGATGGTTATTCATGTAGTTGATGTAAAAGGTCAACGTAATAGGCATTTTTTTGGATAAGCTCTTCATGGTTTCCTCTTTCCACTATTTCACCATCCTTCATCACCAGGATCTGATCGGATTTCTGTATGGTACTGAGCCGGTGCGCGATGGCAATGACAGTTTTTGTGGCAAAGATATTTTCGATAGCGCTCTGAATCAGGTTTTCTGTGATGGAATCCACTGAGCTGGTAGCCTCGTCCAACAGGATCAATTCACTATCGCTCGCAACCGATCGTGCAAAGGATATCAACTGTCCCTGCCCGGCTGACAGGTTCGTACCGTGCTCAATCACCTGGTACTCCATTTTACCCGGCAGTTGATCGATAAACTGGTCTGCGTAAACATAAGCAGCTGCCTGTATAACTTTTGCGTCATCAATTCCTTCACGCTGCAGTGATATGTTGGATGCCAGGCTTTCGTTAAACAGGAACACATCCTGCTGCATCATGGTGATCATTCTGAACAGCTCTTTTCTGGGTATCGCCGACAATTCTATTCCATTGAGCCTGATAGATCCTGTATAGTCCTGATAGGTTTTGGTCAGTACTTTTAAAATCGTGGTTTTTCCTGCACCTGTTTTGCCCACCAGTGCGATTTTCTCTCCCCTGTTCAGGCGAAAGGAAATGTTGTTTAGAATAGGCGGTCCGTCAGCTTTATAGCGAAAGGTAACACGATCACATTCCAGAGATTCGAAACTGTCCAATTGTTTTTTCAGTCTTTCCGATATCGGCTCGTCTGACTCGTCTGGTTGTTGTGAAAACAGGTGATGAATGTGTTCCAACGCGGCTAGCGCCCTTTGAATCACGGCAATCTGCTGAGTAAACTCACGGATGGGAATGAATATTTTACTGAGGGTATTGATAAAACCAATCAGAATTCCAATAGTGATCGCCTCTTCCAGGACCAGTCCGGCACCGTACCAGATGATAACAGCCATTGTGAGGGAAGTCAGCCCCTCAATCACAGAAAACAGGGAGGCATCATAGGTGTTGGATCGGGTCTGGGATTTAAGAAACCGTTGATTTTTTCTTTTGAACTGTTGCAGAACTTTTACTTCAGCATTGTATAGTTGTACTGTTTTCATGCCGTTCAGGCACTCCTGAAGAAAGGCAGTGGCTTCAGCCAGTGTTTCCCGGGCTGTATTATAGTAGTAGCGTAGTTTTTTCCTGAGGAAACGAGCCAACAAATAGACGATTGGCAAAACCAGAAGGATGATGAGTGTTAGCTTCCAACTCAGATAAAACAAAAATATAAACAGGGAAAGGGTCTTGAGGAAATCTGTAAACAGGGAGAGGACACCAATGGTCAATGAATCGCCCAGCGCTTCCATATCGCTGGTAATTCGGCTCAAAGTCACCCCTATGGGCGTTTTATCAAAATACTTCCGCGGCAGGGACAGTGTATGAGAAAACAGGGCTAGTCTCATCTGCGCTATGGACAATTGCCCGACTCTTTGCAGAGAGTAGCTATACAAACCATCTGCCAGATAACCAATCAGGATAGAGGCTGCAAGCATAGCACCCAGGTATTGAAGTCCAACCAGATCGCCTGGGATGATGTAATCATCAATAATTTTTACAATCAGCAGCGGAATTAGAACCGTAGATGCCGTTGTAAACGGCACGGCTGAAATCCCGGCAAAAAGCCATCTTTTATGTGGCTTTACATATTCTGAAAACTGCAGCAGCAACTTAAAATCTGTGGATTTTTTCATGTTTAATCGGTTTGCTGCAGTTCCCAGGTTTCTTGATAAAGACCTGCCTGCCGGATGAGGTCTTCATGGGTTCCCCGGGCAACAATTCTGCCCTTGTCCAGAACGAGGATCAGGTCTGACTGTTCCAGTGCCTGCACACGGTGAGAGACGATCATCAGGCTTCTGGCGGTTCGACGCTTGTGAATAGTTTCCAACAGAAACCGTTCGGTTTCATAGTCAACAGCCGAGAGTACATTATCCAGGATCAGCAGATCGCAGGGGGTCATCAATGCTCTTGCCAGGCTGATACGTTGTTTTTGCCCACCGGAAAGCATAATCCCTTTTTCACCGACGACCGTCTGCAGTTGCTCCGGGAATCTCAGGATATCATCCCGCAGTGCAGATTCGAAAATTACCCTTTCCAGATCCTGCTCGTCCCCGGACCTGTCGCCCTCTGCACCGA
>JAOZRE010000038.1:5631-16189 GCA_029940215.1 bacterium
ACTGGATGTTGCTTTCAATGGAATCTGAAAAAAGAAATACATCCTGGCTGACGGTATGAATGACAGATCTGACATCAATCAACGACAGGGCATGCAGGTCATGGTCTCCCATGAACACATGACCGGTCTCAATGGGAAGATAGCGGTTCAGGCAATTTACGAGAGTTGTTTTCCCGGACCCAATTTTTCCCAGGATGCCAACCGTCTGGTTGGGCATGATTGAAAATGAGATATCATCCAGAACCAGGTTTTCCTGGCCGGTGTAGGTGTAACTGAGCCCCTTTACAACAAGTCCCTGGTTAAAAAGCTGGTTTCTCGACGGGGTTGGCAGCGGAACAATTTCGGCCTCTGGTATCTCCTCATTGAAGATTGTCATCAAGCTGGCTATTCCGATCAAGCCTGTTTGAAAAATGGTTGTTACCCAGCCAAGTCCCATGATAGGCATGGTCAGCAACGCCAGATAAGCGATAAAGGCTGTCAGTTCACCAATTGTTAACGAAGACTTTATCACCATGCCACCACCAATCAGGAGGATGATTACCTTAAGTATATTCTCAAGGTTGTGGAGGATGGGCATGAAGAAGGCGCGTAAGAATGACACCTTGAGAGAAAGATCCTTCAACTCGTTATTCGTGTTATCAAAACTGTTGATATTCAGTCCCTTTATATCGAAGTTCTTTATCACATCAATTCCCGTCAGGCTGGAAACAATAAACCCGGACAATTTTTGCAGGGTTAACATTCGTGTACGGGTATATCGCACCACAAAATGCATGCTGAAGCGGATGATTACAAATACCAGAATGATTGGAAAGATGGTGTAAAGTGTCAAGTCAGGTGACAATTGCCACATTTTGTAAGGAGCAAACGAAAGAGCCGTCGCGATATTAACCAACTGCATCAGTCCAAATCCACAAATCATCCTGACACCATTGATATCATTTTGTATTTTAGAGATGATGGCACCTGTTGTATTCTTCTCGTAAAAATTTCTCTGGAGCAGCGTTAGTTTTTGAAGGAGGTCGTTTTTGATTTTAAACTCGATCGCCCTGCCAGGATTGAAAAAAAATACCCTTGATAGGGTTCTGACCACGATAATGCTGAGCGCAAGGATAAACATAGCCGCCAGGTAATCAAGTAATTGATCCTGATTGTCTGCAAAATTAGAGGTGGTGTCCGTCAGCAAATCTACACTTAATTTTAGATAACCGGGTATGGTAACGGCGATCCAGTTGGTAAGCACGATGAACAACACTCCCAACAGATATGAGTATTTGAAGGCGGTAATATAGCGTAAAAGAAAACGAATATGGCTCATGAATCAAGGAAGGACAGGTGAGGCAGAGCTACCGGATAACAGCACGTTGATTTTTATTTTGTTCATTGATGATAAAAGCTTTTCTTACTCGGTTGTTAATTTTTAGGTAATATTTGCCTTCTTTCAACAATAGTGTTTTTGTTTTGTCTGTATCAGTGAGGTAGGTTAGCCAATTCCCACGATTTCTTTTTAACTGAAAGGTGATTCGTTCGCTTTTCTGTCCCCACTGCTGAATATTTGAAAGATCAACCGTATAGTATCCATAGTCGGTGTTGGTAGACTCAGAAAGATATGATGTCAGTGATTTGACATTAATGTTAGACGTTCCGGCGTCAACCGCTTCGATGATTGAAAACAGGATATCACGAAAGGTATCGGGATCGTCTGCGAGATCCTCCAACATCTTGTAGTCAATCAACGCTTTCTTTTTCTGTACGGTTTGCACTGTTTCCAGAGGAATATCAATATTCAGCAGGTACTTGGGCATGGAGAGATTTATTATCAAGTCATTACAATCATTTAGCTCCAGATTGATGCGGTTCCCATCTGCTATGGTTGACTGATTAAAAATGATATTCAGCCAGTTGTGGAAAAACTCATTCAATTCTGCGGTATTGGTGAAGTTGTAAATCCTTGAATCGAAATGTGCATCATTGCCCATCTTGGCGATCATAAAAATCATCTGCAGGTCTTTTTTAACGATGTAAGATTTAACCAGACCATAATAGGCCGCCTGATCCATCGGATTTCTTTTCAGGATCTCATACGCCGTCGTTTCAATTTCATCGACATCCTCACAAATTGCATTTCGAGTCAACAGACCATTCAACTTTTGCTGCGATGATTCTAGAACATGGTCTGTGGTCTTCTTCTCCTTGATGTCAAAGATACTGTCCTGTCTTTGTTCTTCTTTCTCAACGGCAAAGTCCTGATCGTTTCCCTTTTGGTCAGATTGAGCAGCTGCCTTGGATTTTTCATCTTTATCAAATTCAAACGTTTTTGATTCTGGGTCGACTGCCACAGGCGTCTCGGATACCTCTGATTTAGGAGGCCGAGATCTGAATATCTTGGCTGGCAGTTTTAGAAGACTGATGTCATTACCCAATGTTGAAACCGCAACCACATTGCCATCCTTCGTCACCGCAATATCTGTGACTTGCTCGGATTCTCCCGCCAGGGTTCTGATAAACTGTCCTCTGCGGACATTCCAGAGGCGAATGGTTTTATCACGCGCTCCAGAGACCAGTGCCTTTCCATTCGGAGAGAAGCGAATACCGCTGATGACAAAATCGTGCCCCTGAAGCGCCTTGACTACCTTACCAGTCTTGTTATCCCAGATAAAAATATTCCGGTCATCGGCCGCTGTTGCAATATATTTCTGAGTTGGATCAAAAATGACATCTCGCAAACCCCTGGTATGTTTTTTCAGGGTAAAGATTAAACGGTGCCCTTTGGTGGACCAAATCTTCGCGGTTTTATCAACCGATGCGCTTGCGTATCGTTGACCATCCGGTGAAAATCGGATGGCAGTCACCTGTCCTTTATGAGCGGTGGTTTTGTATCTTATTTTTTTTCGTTCAAGATCCCAGTATATGATCTCTCTGTCTGCGCCTCCTGAAATGAGAAAGTTTTCCGTGGGATGGAAGTCTATGCAGTTTACCTTTCCCTTGTGTCCCTTCAGAGTAGTGACAACCTTGCCGGATTCGATGTCATATATGTTTATATCCTTATTGGCTCCCACAGCCGCAAACTGCTTTGCATCTGGAGAAAAACGAACCTGTGTGATTTTCGGACTGTTGACATCATAACTTTTTATAAGAGACTTGCTGCGAATACTCCAGGTTTTAACAGTTTTGTCTGTGGAAGCTGAGATCAATCGTTTGCCATTTTTGGAGATATCCAGGCTGGAAATTGATTTTTTATGCCCCTTGAATGCACCGAGCAGTGCGTTATCTGAAATTTGCCAGGTTTTCAGGTAGCTTTTTTGAAAAACCCCCACGATTTTTTTACCGTCGGCGCTGTACATACAGTTTCTAACCGGTTTCTCCACCAATTTTAAAAACGATGTCTGCTTTTTTAGTCTGTAGTTCCATGTCAGTATTGAACCATCCATGGAACAGCTGATCATCTCTTTTCCATTGGGATGAAACGCGATGGACGTTACTTCCTGTTTATGACTCGTCAGGGCCGCAAACTGTTCTCCTTTCTTCCAATCCCACAATATGATTTTTTTAGCCTTACCGGCTGATGCAAGGTATTTCCCGTCCGGTGAAAACTTGACTTTCAGAATTCCGCTGGTGTGGAGTTCGTGATTGCTGATAATTTTGCCCTGGGCCAGATTCCAGATTTGAACTGCATTCGCACCGCTTCCCCAACTGATCAGCCTGTTTGAAGGATGAAACGCCAGGCTGACGATTTTTTTGCTTGGTTCGCGGACTTTATGTACAATTTTAAATCGATCAAGTTTCCAGACAAAGATGTTGCCGTCTTTGCCACCGGAGAGAAGCTGATCACCTCCGTTGCTGATAGCAAGGGCATTGACAGGTCCTTTGTGGCCAATTAAGGTCCGAACCAGGGATCCCCTTTTTAAATCCCAGATGTTAATCTTGTTATCCAAACCACCCGTATACATAATTGCCTTGGCCGGATGAATAATGCCGACGGTTGCGCGATGGTTGCCTGTCTTAATGGTTTTAATCAAACGTCCGTTTTCGTAACGCCAGATTCGAATGGTGTGCTTTTTGTCAATTGCCACTACCAGTTTGGCGTCTGCTGAAATGGCGCCATCCAGAACGGTTCCCGGAGTTGTGTAATAGGTTCTGAATATAATATACTCTTCATTTTTCGCGGATGCGGTAACAGCAAAGATGACAGAGATTAAAAGCAGTAGAATTGTTTTCATTGGTTAACTTCGGTATTCGGGGTCCTCAAACCAATTCGATGCTAAAAGACTAAGGCAGATCTCTGGATAAACACGAAAAAATCCTAACGACTGGTTTGATATTTTTCGAAGAGAGCGTTCAGTTCCGGAACGTTTGCTATCATCACCACGCGATCATCCACTTCGAAAGTATAGTCAGGGCCAGGATTGGTGATAATTTGACCATCCATTTTCTCAATGGCGATGATGATGATGTTATGATCGTCCCTGATTCTGCATTGTCTCACGGATTTCCCAACCAGCGGATTGTTATGTTTTATCTCCAGTTCGTCGATATTCAGAGCAAACTGACCTCGCTGGTGCGCAAAATCAAGAATTTTACTGATGGTTGGTTTAAGGATGATATGTGATATTTTCTCGCTGCCGATCTGGTATGGGTTTACGACTTTGTTGGCGCCAGCACGCAGCAACTTTTTCTTGGTTGCATTATCTTCGAAGCGGGAGATAATAAAAAGGCCGGGGTTCAAATCTCTGGCTGTCATCGTTATAAAAACGTTCTCTGCTTCAGATGTCACTGCCGACACCAGACCTCTGGCGGATTTAATACCGGCCTTTATGAGTGTCTCCTCGTGACTGGCATCTCCATATACGACCAGTAGTTTCGTATTCTTAACTTCAAGTTCCTCATTATTGGATTTGTCAACAACGACTATGGGAATCTCTTCACTCAACAAATTGAGGGCAACGTCCCGTCCGATTCTTCCGTATCCACAGATGATATAGTGGTCCTTCATTTTTTTAAGCATCTGTTCCATTTTTCTTTCCTTGATGGCAATACCAAAAAAGGGTTGTAAAAACTGCAGTGATATATTCCTGATGATATAGGCAAAACTACCAACACCTGTGATGATCAACAACATGGTGAACGCTTTTCCGCCTAAACTCAAAGGATGAGTCTCGCCAAAGCCGACGGTGGTGAGTGAAATAACCGTCATGTAAAGTGAATCAAACACACTCCAGCCTTCGATGGCTCGATAGCCAATAACGCCGAAAAAAACAATGAATATTAGGGGCAGGATTGTCTTAATCAGTTGAACAAACATATTGGTTAGAGTTTAAAATGGCCAGTTGCTTACTATTCCGGATTATGAATATAATTACTAAGGCAACAAATCAGCTGAAGAAGATGAATCATCACGATTCGGCCTAGCCCGGGGGTGCTATTCTAGTAATCGATACACTGAAATATCATTTTCGTACAGCCTATCTTTGAATATTTCCATAATATTAAATAACTGGAAATCCACAAGGCGAGACTACTGATGGAGTGAACAGGCCCGCCATAGAGCAAATTCGTTTAATTGGCATAACAAACAGATTTTCTGCAGTCGGTTACCATTTATGGAAAATAAGAAAAAGGTCATTGATTTAATCTATATAGAGCCTCAGAAGGATGAAGCCGAAATTGTGAAGGGATACAATTTCAGCCTGGAGTTCTGGAAGAAAAATCTGAAGTTGCTTCAGGAACAGTATTTTGAGCAGCATTATGATTCAGCTTCCCCTGATGTGCTTGAAGTGCTGAGCATGCGGAAATTTTTGGGGAAGTTTTTACAAAACAGGCTGGACTGGATTGTCAACCGGGTTAAAGATGATACCCTGCGAAAAAAGTATTTGAATGTGATCCCACCTTTTCAACAAAAAGGAGGGATCAAGACGCTTTTGCTGCATTTTTATCAGATGACAGATGCTGAAGATAAAAAAAGCCTGTTATACAATGCGAAGAATGATATCGAGAAAGAGGTTGCCGTTTTATGGGACATTTACAAGTTGAAAAAAACCATTGAATCGATAAATACTATGCGTCGAGCGCTGGAAGAGTCTGAACCTTTTAACAGCTCAATCGATCTGAAGCAGAGAAAACAGTGTCTGACAGAGCTGAAAAATGTTTTTCAGCTTCTGTTCCAAATGTGTATCAAAAAAGAGCACCAGAAAGAGTTATACCGCGGCCTGACCGCGAAACTAGTCAGCTCACAGGCAATATTGAAGCGGATGGAAGAGGGTACCAGTTATGTTTATCCACATGTGATTAAAAAATACGATTATCGAAACCACTTTTTCTACGTTTACTATTTCCCAGGGATGAAGGCCAAGGTAGGCGGTGATTTAAAGAGTTTCCGGTATAACTACCTGGATTTTGAGATTATCAAACAGGATTTTCTCATTCACTGGATGAACCGGAAACTGCAGGATAACCCCCAAAAAAATCAGATCTATAAGAAATATGCCATTGGAAGCAAAACCATAGATCAATTGGTTGCCGAGGATCCCTCACAGGAAATTAAAATTCTACAACAGCTGCCTATAAATGTGTTTAATGATATAACCGCAGAGGTTAATGAAGTTGTCGCTGAAGAGTTGAAAACAAAGGTAGACTCCTTTTCTGAGAACAAGGGGGAGTTTGCTGAAACCGCCAACAGCTTTAAAAAAGCCAATAAAATGGCTCGCCTGTCATTGAAAAAGCTTAAGTCAATGGTCAGCAGTAAAAAAAATGAATCTGAACAACCGATAGCTGAGGAACCGCCGGTGGAAGAAGAGCCATCCCCTCCGCCACCACCGGAAGTGAAGAAGGCCATTGAGTTCGTTAAAATTAAGAAAAATCAGATCGATTTTCCATACTTCCAGAAGGAAACCGCAAGTTATAAGCAGAAACTGGCCCTGTTGAGGGTCAAAATGGGGACGAACTATACCGAGTTCAATAAAAAGATGAGCCATTTTTTTGCAAATGTTAGTGAGTCCGCCTATATCCGCAGAAGGACCCCTAAACATGAAGTGATTTATCCTCACCTTGTTAAGGAAACCTTAGGTGATGATGTCACCAATCACTTGCTGATTCTCGGGGCGGAAGTTAAATCAAAACAGCTTGGTATGGGCTATGGAGCGAAGTCGGGATCGGATGCATTCTCATTTACTTGCTTTTTTATCTACGGCTGTGATCAGGAACCGTCTGATATGGGAGCCGCTATCGATACCCGTAATGCCAGAGGTGTAGAGTTCAAAATATTTGATTTCACGGAGCCAGCCGTTCAGAAAAAGGCTTTTGAGCTTTTTCAGCTCATCATGGATAAGAAATAACAGACATGCAGAACAGCTCCATCAAGAAACTGTCGACTGCGATATAAACCATCAGGAGATTCACTTTGGGGAAATTGAGAAGCAGCATTACAAAAGAAGGCCGGAGAATGGCAGGTGCCAGAAGAATGGAGCATTGTATATGCCAGTAAGTATGAACGATGGAGATTTTAAGAAACCAGTCATCGCTATCGTCAATTCGTTCACACAATTTGTTCCGGGTCATGTCCACCTGCATAAGGTCGGGCAGATGGTCAAGGGTATCATTGATGAGGCTGGTGGGTTTGGCGCGGAGTTCAATACCATTGCCATCGATGATGGTATTGCCATGGGACATGCGGGAATGCTCTATTCTCTTCCAAGCCGTGATTTAATTGCCGATTCCATAGAGTATATGGTGAACGCGCACATGGCGGATGCGATGGTCTGCATCAGTAACTGTGATAAAATTACACCGGGAATGATGATGGCTGCCATGCGCATCAATATTCCAGCAGTCTTCGTTTCCGGAGGACCCATGGAAGCAGGTATAGCCGGAGGCAAAAAGGTGGATTTGATTGACGCCATGATCGCGGCTGGAGATGAATCGGTCAGTGATAAAGAGTTGCTTGAGCTGGAACAGTCGGCCTGTCCCACCTGCGGATCCTGTTCCGGCATGTTCACAGCGAATAGTATGAACTGCTTGAATGAGGCACTTGGCCTCGCTTTTCCTGGAAATGGCACCCTGGTGGCGACTCATCAGAATCGGTTAGAGCTCTTCGAAAAGGCGGGTAAAAGAATCGTAGAGATGGCTGAAGATCACTATTTCAAGGGGGATAAAAAATTTCTACCCCGCTCCGTCTGCACCAAAAAAGCGTTTGAAAATGCAATAGCACTTGATATTGCCATGGGCGGGTCCACTAACACCGTTCTGCATCTGCTCGCCATTGCCGCGGAGGCTGAGGTGGATTTTACCATGGCTGATATTGATCGCATATCCAGAAAAACACCCACTATCTGTAAGGTGGCACCCTCTTCCAATTATCATGTGGAGGATGTACACCGGGCAGGTGGTATCATGGGGATTCTTGAAGAGTTGAGTGCCAAAAAACTGATACACGATGGAACCAGGACTATTTCAGGTCTGACCATGAAAAAGCAGATTCAAGCGTACAGCATTAAAAAGGATAAAGAGGGTGGCGCCAGACAGTTTTTCCTTTCTGCAGCCGCCGGCCAAAGAATCGAGGAGGGGTTCATGCAGAATCAAATGAATGATTCTGTTGATATCGATCGGAAAAAAGGGTGTATACGTTCAGTTGATCATGCATACAGTGATGAGGGTGGTCTATGTGTGCTCTACGGAAATCTCGCTGAAGAGGGGTGTATCGTCAAAACTGCAGGTGTCGATGAGAGTATCTGGAAATTTGAAGGACCTGCCAGGATTTACCACTCCCAGGATGCTGCCTGTGATGCGATTCTGGCGAATAAAATCAAAAAAGGGGATGTGGTGCTGATCCGGTATGAAGGGCCGAGGGGTGGTCCGGGGATGCAGGAGATGCTGTATCCGACATCTTATCTGAAATCCAAAAAACTGGGTCAGGCCTGTGCCTTGATAACAGACGGTCGGTTCAGCGGAGGAACATCAGGGTTAAGCATCGGTCACGTCTCACCTGAGGCGGCAGAGGGTGGCAATATCGCACTGGTGGAAGAAGGCGATATTATTCAGATTGATATCCAAAATAGAAAAATTCAGGTCAAGATCAGCCAGGCGGAATTAAAAAAAAGGCGCAAGCAAATGACAGCTAAAGGAAGTAAAGCGTGGCAGCCGACTGGTCGTAAACGACCAGTGTCAAAGGCGTTGGAGTCATATAGCCTGACCGTGACGAGTGCCGCTAGAGGGGCTGTTCGGGATATCAGTCAGATTAAATGCTAACCGGAACCGGATTGATATGAATATTTATCGCGGAATTGGCGTATCAGAAGGTGTGGCCATTGGAAAGGTGCTCCGGATAAATTCAGCATTTGTAAATTACCCCAGGATTGAGCTGGATGACGATGGCAGTGTTATAGCGGAGATAGATCGGATACGGCAGGCCCAGGTTGACGTTGAAACTCAGCTCGATGAGACCATGGAGCAGTCAGCGACGATTATTTCTGAGGACATCCGTGCTGTTTTTACCAGTTATAAGTTGTTTATTAGAGACAAGCGATTTGTTCCCGCCATTGAGGAGCGCGTAGCAAAGGATAAAATCAACGCAGAATGGGCGCTGATCTATGTCATTGCTGACCTTGAAAAACAATTTGAAACCATCAAAGATCCCTATATACGCTCACGTTTCTATGATATCAGACAATTGGGCGAACGGCTGATGAACAATTTGCTTCATGAACCCTTTCTGGATCTGAGTAAACTCAAGAACCAGGTGATCATCGTCTGTCACGATATCTCACCCGCCGACTCTTTTCACCTCGCAAAGGCCAATATTCTTGGTATCATTACAGAACTTGGTGGAATCACATCCCATACATCCATCCTCGCCCGTGCCATGAACATTCCTGCTGTCGTTGGGGTTCAGGAAGCGACATTGAGATTGCTGGATGATGAGATGATCGTACTGGATGGAAATTCAGGTGAAGTCATCAGTCACCCAGATGATGAGACGATCAATGAGAAACTTAATAAGTTGGAGCGTATCAGTTTTTATCAGAATCAGCTTCAAAAGCTGGCTGACACCGATTGTGAACTATCTGATGGTCAGAAAGTTGATATTGCCGCAAATGTCGATTTTCTGACAGAACTTAAACTACTCGACGAGCTCAATATTCCTGCCATCGGCTTAATTCGAACGGAATTTTTATTTCTGTTGGACGAAACCTTTCCTGAAGAGGAGGAGCAGTATTCACTCTATCGACAAATCATCGAGTCCGCTGGGAACAGACCTGTGACATTCCGAACCTGGGATATCGGAGGTGATAAACCGGTTAAAGAAATCAAGGAGTTGAAGGATGAGGCAAATCCGGCCCTCGGGTTACGGGCGATCCGCATCTGTCTGAAATACGATGGCCTGTTCAGGGCCCAGATTAGGGCGATGATACGGGCATCCGGGACCTCTCCGATAAATATTATGATACCGATGATCACCCGCATAGATGAGGTGGTAAAATCGAAGACTATTATCGAAGAGGAAGCGGCAAAGCTCAATCACAATACCAGTAATCTGCAGATCGGGTGCATGATTGAAACGCCTGCA
>JAOZRE010000038.1:16199-21277 GCA_029940215.1 bacterium
CCGTATTTATCATTGAAGAACTTCTCGATCAACTTGATTTTGTCAGTATCGGGACAAACGATCTGATACAGTATGCTCTGGCGGTTGACAGATTAAATGAAAATGTTGCGGATCTGTTTAACCCGTTTCACCCCGCGATACTGTCAATGCTTGAAAAAATAGTCATTGCTGCAAATCGCATGAATAAACATGTGTCCATTTGCGGAGAACTGGCAGCGGATCCGGTGTTACAGATGTTTCTGATCGGAATCGGAGACATTACTTTTTCAATGAGTCCTAATCATGTGCTGCGAACAAAGAAAATTCTTAGAAAGGTCGATCGCTCTACCTGCAAGAAAATCGCTTTTAAATTCATGAACAAGCACTCCTTTGTGGAAAGCAATCAGTACGTAGAACAGTTAAAAAACCTGTATCTGGAGGAGATTAAAGATTGATGACGGCTTTTCGACAAATCAAGATTATCCGATCCTATTCGATAATATGCAGCCTGTTATTTCTGTCACTCATGTTATCAGGGCATTTCAACTCAGCATCTGCCGTTTCTTTAAGAGGAATGGCCGAAGACGGAACGCGGCATTTTGTGTGTGAAAGTGCCTGTGGGCGGGTGCGGGTTAAAAAAATTGATAAAAAACGATACAGAATTTTTTCCATCGGCTATTCAGGCGATCTTGAGGCCACCTCAGAAAAGCAGGCAGCGAGAAAGGCCTGCGGTGAACTCTCTATGGACGGATCCAAGAGAAGTCCGCCACAGCCGTCCCGAGGGGGTGCATGTCGTTAAAAACGTTAAAGGGGGAAGATATCCTGCTGGCGTCGGAAGCTCGTTGGAGAAGCGATATTTTAAACCAACTGGGAATTAACCATCGTTGTGAGGCCCATCAGCACGAGGAACCGGGATACGCCGAAGGGTCCTTGATCGATTTCGTCAGGGATACCGCACTGAATAAGGCACGATCTGTACAGGAAAGCAATGCATCTGCCTTAATTATTTCAGCCGATCAGCTGGTTTGCCTGGAAGATGAGGTCTTTCATAAGCCGGGAACGCCTGAAAAGGCGTTTGACCAACTACAGAAACTAAACGGCAGAAAACATCAACTGGTTTGCGCTGTCGCTGTTCTGCAGGGAGAAAAACAAGCGGTCAGGCATGAACAGGCAACCCTCAGCATGCGGCAACTGACAAAAGATGAAATCCGCAACTATATCAATAAAGACCGCTCCTGGGATTGTGCGGGTTCCTATAAGATAGAATCCCTGGGAGCCTCTTTGTTTGAAGAGGTATCGGCCAAGGACCCGACAACTATCATCGGCCTGCCGGCAAACCTCCTATTGAACATCCTGAGAGAGTGGGGATACTCCAACCTCATATAGCTTCCCCTGCCTGCATCGGAGTTCTGTGTCCTAAAAGGAGAGCTGCTCCGAATCCTGAACCGGTTCGTTGATGATTTTCTCACTCCAGTCCACTGCCACGGATTTGATACCCTCGACCCTGTCTTCATAATAAATATGCTTGTGTTGAACACCAAACAGGTATACATCCCTGGTCACTTCCACATCCTGTGTGCAGTAGTCTGCTATTTGCTTTAATTTTTCGGTCTCTCCGTTAAGATACTCTTTATACCATTTCAAAGCCATCAACCCGTCTGCTGATTTCCCAACTTTAAGAGTGGGCCTGGCGACATCATCCAGGCGGATGCGCTTTCCAATGCGTTCCTTGATGTCGACCAGCAGATCCAGATTTTCTGCCTCCTTGAACCGGGTGATAATATCCCTGCGCTCCTTTTCCGATGCATAGTAGCCGCTGAGAACTGTATAGTCGAAGCCCAGATGATTGTATCCAATTACGAGGGGGCCGGACAGCAGATGTTCAATCAGTTCTGTTACCTGCTCTTCATAATAGACATAGAATTTCTGCTGATTTGAGTCCCATAATACACCCACAGACATTTTCATTTCAGCAATATTGCCCCAGCCTCCAACTTCCTGTGCGGATCGCTGAGTTTCCAAATCAAAAACCAGGAAATCTTTCATTTGCTATCTCTAGGTTACCTTGTGTTGTTACCTGTTGAAATGAATTCAACAGTCTATTATCGCAGGCTGGCCATTTTCAGACATTTTTGATTATGCTAGCCTTGTAAGTAAGGAGTCTGACATAAATATGTTTCTTCTATCATATTTGGACAATTAAAATCGATCAATGGAAAAGGAACTAATATCGATATTGAAATCTTTTGGTGCGGTTCACATCGGGTTTCTGAATCGTGATCAGGCACAATTCGGGGAGTGGATTAAGCCCTGGTTAAAGAAAGGGTTCCATGGCGATATGGAGTGGATGACGCGCAACAGCCAGATTAGAAGCGACCCCTGCTCGATTGAGAGTGACGGTAAAAGTATCATTTCACTGGCTTTTCCCTACCTCACCCGAACACCGGACCGGTGGAGGGACCAACGGTTGATCAGCAATTATGCCTGGGGTGAAGATTATCATCTGGTGCTCAGGAAAAGGCTAAAAGTTGCGATTCAGAGAATTTCTGCAGTCATCCCTGAATTCAAAGGCCGCCTTTTCGTGGACTCGGCGCCCCTACCCGAAAAATTGATTGCCGCCTCCTGCGGTGTTGGGTGGATAGGAAAGAACAGTCTCTTAATTTCACCCAAGTGGGGGTCCTTTATTTTTCTGGCTGAAATTGTCTGCAATCTCGACCTGGAATCAACGCCCGCGATCAGTGATGGGTGCGGGGAGTGCGAGTTGTGTGTTCAGGCCTGTCCCAATCAGGCTATTCTCACCAATCGATCAATCAACGCGAGAAATTGCATCAGTTATCTATCCATAGAGAAAAACAAGGGATTGTCAGCCCAGGAGAGCAAGCGGATTGATTATCACCTTTTTGGTTGTGATTGCTGTCAACTGGCCTGTCCCTGGAACAAAGACCTGACGTTGATGGAAAACTCCCCATTCAGTTGTGATAGCAAATGGTTGGATATCGATCTTCAGGAACTGGCTGAGCTGTCGCAGACTCGTTTTGATGAGTTGAAGATAAAAAGTCCGCTGAAAAGACTGAAGCTTGAGGGAATTCGTCATAACGCCCGTGCAATCCTTAAAAACAGGCAGCTTCCAGCTAATTTGGATTGACGCAGCTTTACCCGTTGCCCATACTGAATTAAAGCCCTTACAAATAACAAACGAACAGGAAACATGGAAGATCAGAAAGACCTGGTATCCGGCGATTTTCAAGAGGAAGACATTCAGGAATATTCACTGAGACCTCAACATTTCAAAGAGTTTGTCGGTCAGGTCGAGATGAAAGACAACCTGGATGTGTTTATAGCGTCCGCCAGAAAAAGAAAGGAAGCACTGGATCATGTCCTGCTCTATGGTCCGCCTGGACTGGGTAAAACAACCATGGCTAATATCATCGCCCGGGAAATGGGGAGTTCCATACGTTCAACGTCTGGTCCTGTCATCGAAAAGCAGGGTGATCTGGCTGCCATTCTGACCTCCCTCGAACCGAACCATGTGCTGTTTATTGACGAAATTCACCGTATGAATCGCGTGATTGAAGAGGTTCTTTACGCAGCCATGGAGGATTATTCTCTAGATATTATGATTGGACAGGGTCCAAGTGCAAGAACCATCAAACTGGATCTGCCCCGTTTCACGTTGATCGGTGCAACCACAAGAAGCGGTCTTCTGTCGACACCTCTTCGCGAGCGATTCGGAATCCCACTTCATTTTGACTACTATGAACCTGATGAACTGAAGGAAATTATTGTCCGCTCGGCAGTGATTCTGGATGTGGAGATATTTGAGGAAGCAGCACTAGAGATCGGCAGCCGGGCCAGGGGAACGCCTAGAATTGCCAACCGACTTCTAAAACGGGCGAGGGACTTTGCTGACATGAAGACTGAAGGGGTGATCACCACTGAAATCGTAAATGAAACGTTGACTCGTCTGGGAATTGATTCTTATGGACTGGATAAGCTGGATCGTAAACTGTTAAAGCAGATCATTGAAATTCATGATGGGGGGCCGGTGGGCCTGAGCACTATTGCGGCTACGGTGTCAGAAGAAACAGATACCATTGAGGAAGTAGTAGAACCGTTCCTGCTGAAAAGCGGAATGATTCGTCGAACACCAAGGGGGCGTGTTGTTACCGAGAAAGGGTATCAGCACCTTGAAGATTTCGAAAATGGTGTGGCTGTATGAAAAATGCCTTTATTCAAACCTATGGCTGCCAGATGAATGAACATGACAGCCGACGGATAGAAACTATTCTGATCCGGGAGGGGTACACCATGACCCCGGATATGACAGATGCAGACCTGATCTTGATAAACACCTGTTCCGTCAGGAAAAATCCGGAGAATAAGGTTTACAGTCTGTTGGGAAGACTTTCCCGCATCAAAAAGCGGAAAATGGACTTGATTATCGGGGTTGCGGGTTGCGTCGCGCAACAGGAAGGAAAACGAATTCTCAAACGTGAAAAAGCGGTGGACCTTGTTTTCGGTACAGACAGTGTGTTTTTGCTTCCTAAAATGCTGAAAGAGGTTAAGGCTGGCCAACGTGTTGTTTATACAGACTGGCTGCCACGAGAGAAGAAAGTTCAGAATTTTATTCCCAATGAAGAGATTGAAACAGGCCAAGTGGATGGCGGCAAGGCACAAATTGCGATTACAAAGGGCTGCAACAACCACTGCTCGTTCTGTATTGTTCCCACAACCCGGGGTCGATTGGTTAGTAGAGAACTGGATAATATTCTGGTCGAAGCGAAAGATCTGATCGTCAAAGGGGCAAAGGAAATTCAACTTCTGGGGCAGAATGTCAACGCCTATAGTGCCGGGAAAACTGGGTTCTACGAACTGCTGCAGACAGTTTCTGAACTAAAAGGACTGCACCGGCTACGGTTCATTTCACCTCATCCGAATGATTGGAACAATGAGTTATCCGATCTGATGGCAGCACAAGTCACTATAGCAAACCAGATCCATCTGCCTTTTCAGGCAGGGGCTGATCGGATTCTGCAGCAGATGAGACGGGGGCATACCGCTCAGGAGTACCTTGATAAAATAAGCTATCTTAAGAAGGC
>JAOZRE010000291.1 GCA_029940215.1 bacterium
AGCCGAATGTCTCTGACCCCGCCCAAAGGACGGGGTTTTAAAACAGAAATAAAGGTTTAGTGAGTGACAGGTATGCGACTGATGAGAGCAAACGGTCAGGCTAGGCGTTATCCAACAGCAATTTAATGGCGAAACCAATAAAAACGGAACCGGCAATAGCATTCAGCCAGCGATTCAGGACGCGATAGGTCTTGACGATTTTAGCGGAAGAGAAAGCCATCATAACCAGAGAGTACCATACAAGGGATATGACAAACATCAACAAGATGGATAGAGCTCCCGCTTTAGCAGATGTTTCCGGCGGAAGAGCCGTTATAAACAAACTGCTCATGAAAATGACCGTCTTCGGGTTTGACAGGATCGTCAGCAGCCCCAACCACCATCCGGCAACAATGCTTGAAGCAGGTTGGCCGGAGAGATCAGCTCGGGCATATGATTTAAAGGCTTTCCGAATAAAATTGATCCCGAGAAAAGAGATATAAAGGCCACCCGCATACCGGACAATCTTATAAAAGGTTGGCGAAACCGAGAACAGGTAGGAAAGACCTGAAAACCCGGCAGTGGCCCAGATAATAGTACCTGTGCAAATACCAAGAACAACAAAAAACGCAGACCGCCGAACTCCTGCCATGGCTGTCCGAGCCGTGACAAAGAAATTAGGTCCTGGCGTGACAACCGCCATTGCCCAGATGGGACCCACACCGATAAACATTTCCAATGACATTTTTAAACCGTTCAGTTGATGCTAGCGTTTCCTTAAGATCACCGACTTGCTAAGCAGAACCCGGGGGTTTTCCACTACTTCAAAACCGGCATTCTCAGCCCGGGAAATGGACTGTTCAAAAGCCGCTTTCGATACATGAAAAGGGGGTTCCACAACCAATGCCAATCCGCCGACCTTTAGAATCGAACAAACCTCGATGAAGAAAGCGTCCTGATCCGGCACTTCGTGCAGCATATAAAAGGCCAGCACAAAATCAACCTCCGGGTTTACCCCGATCCTATCCCCACTGCTTTTATGAAGTGTAATTCGGAGTTCAAGGTCTGATCCTGCAATTTTATCTCTGACGATCTGAAGCATGCCCTCCTGCAGGTCTGCCGCAATAACCTGGCCAGATTCACCCACAAGACGTGCCATGTCCAGAGTGAAAAATCCGGGACCGCACCCGACATCCAGAGCGGTCATTCCCTCTTTGATGTATGGCGCCAAAATCTTTGTCGGATTTTGCACCCACCGCCGGATTCTAAGATCAAGACCGCCTGCCCTTTCAACCGGGCAGACTCGAAGTTTTTCCTGTTCCATGTCTGTTATCTCCCTGTTATAACGTTTTGGCTACTGCATGATCTGGTTTTTCCACTGAAAATAAACACCTCTTCGGTGATCGATCCGTCAAGCTCCTCATAATCGTCACGCAGGACTTCAATCACATCGATGCCGCATTTGGAAAGCTGGTCGACAATAGCATTCTGCCGGAAGTAATTAAAAAAGATCTCATCGTCTGAAAAACCGGTTTACCTGAGATAAAATCCTATGGAAGCATCATTCTGAAGTCAAGTAATGTTTGATACCATCTCTCATTTGACCATTCCGGCAAAACATATCAGAAGCAGGGATAATTTCTTGACGGATTGCAGGGGGCCACATAACATACATTGAATCTTTTTTTACTCTTTTAATACAGTTAGTTATTGGTTCAGAAATGAAGTTGCCCACTGTTTGAGACAACCATGAAGATCAATCAAAAAAAATGTGTCGGCTGCGGAAATTGTGTCCCATTTTGCCCAATGGGCGCCATTCACATTGAAAACAGTGTCGCCACAGTCAACGAGGAGGAGTGTGTCGAGTGCAACACCTGCTTCCGCTGTTGTGAGTCGGAGAATCTATCCCCTTTCCTGGTTAAAACGGTGCGTAAGTTATTAGGACGCATTCACCTGCGTCATGATGCCCGTATGGATATCTGTCCAACGGGGGCACTAGACCCACCTGACCTTGAATGGCCCCGATCCCTGCGTCGGGCATTCAGCGATCCGACAGTGACTCACGATAGCACCGGTGTCGCCGGCCGGGGGACCGAGGAGATTAAAACCAACGACATAACAGGACGCATCGGCCCCGGGGATGCCGGAGTTGTAATTGACCTTGGCAGGCCGGGAACCGGAGTATTTCTTTACGAGATCGACAAGATGACACGGGCCTTGTCAAAACTGGACATCAGCTACGAAGAGAAAAACCCGCTGAGTGCTATTATGCCTGACTTGAAAACAGGTGCGCTTCAGAAAGACACCCTCCAGGAAAAGGTGCTCTCTGCCATCATCGAGATCAAGATCAAGCTGGATCAACTGCCTGAGGTGCTGCAAATCGTTGAAACAGTGGCGGGAGAATTGGACACGGTCATCAGCGTCGGCGTCGCCAGTCGATGTGACGAAGATGGCGCCATCCCTCACCAGTCAATATGCCTGGCGGCCGGATACACACTTTCATTAAACGGCAAAACCAATCTCGGATTGGGATGCCCAGCGGCGCAGGAGGTGTCATCATGACCAATACACTTCACCGTAGAGGATCAGCGGACGATCTACAAAAAGATTTCGTTGTTTTTGCCCTTCCCAAAGTGGACATGTTTCCCCTGGAAGAACTGATTGAAAAGCTGAAGATATTCTCTGAGATCTGTCTCCGGCACCACCCGATCAATATGGGAAAACTGAACGGTCTTTCGCTCAGCCGAATAGACCCGACGCGCATTCATGAGGAGATGAAGGACCAGATCGGGCTAACAGCTACCTTTGACAATATCGATTCAGTTGCTAATTTGATTGCCGACCTGAAAAAGGCTGATCTGTGCATATCAGTCAATATCAGTGGTCTACTCAAAGCAACAGACAGCTGTTGCAACAAAGCAGAGATGAAACGCCACAGCGTTGAGCAATCGCTGGGGATATTTGGAAACAAGGAGCGGTTGCCACCCCGGGAAACAGTGGAAATCAACACTCTTTGCGGTCACGGGCTGGTCTCCTTTAATTTGATCCGAAAGGTGATCGAAGAGGTGAAGCTGGAGCGGATGACGCCTGAACAGGGAGCTCTGCAACTGGCTAAACCCTGTGAATGTGGCGTTTTTAACATCCATCGGGCACAGGAGATCTTGGAAAAACTGCGCTTGCTCAGCTAGTGCGCCAATAGGTTGGTGCTGCTGATTCTGGTGAGGGTACTCAAGGTGTTTAACTGATCTCCACAGACGGCCTCTTCGGCCGTCTGTGGATCGGAATTCAGCGTTGCCTTTTTAATTCAAGTGGTGAATTAATCGTCACCATAACCATAGTTATCCACTACAAAGTCGATATCCTTATCCCCACGTCCACTGAGGTTAACCAGAATGGATTGACGCGGTTTCTCCCGTGCCAGTTCCAGGGCATAGGACACGGCATGTGCACTTTCCAAAGCAGGGATGATCCCCTCCTTACGACTCAGAGCAAAAAACGCATCCAGGCATTCTTGATCCGTAGCCGTTTTGTAGTGTACCCTCTTCTGGTCAAACAACATGGAATGCTCCGGTCCCACGCCTGGATAGTCCAGTCCACTGGCAATCGAGTACACCGGAGAGGGTTCTCCCTGCTCATCCTGCAGCAGATAGCACTTAAATCCGTGAATAATGCCCGGCTTCCCGAAAGATATGGTTGCAGCATTATCACCTGTCTGCTCACCCCGACCCATTGGCTCCACACCATACAAAGAGATGTCAGGATCATCCAGAAATGCTGAAAAAATGCCCATTGCGTTACTGCCACCGCCCACACATGCCACCACGTTATCCGGCATCTCTCCAGTCATCTCATAGAACTGCTCCTTGGATTCGACGCCGACAACACGCTGGAAATCCCGTACCATCATGGGGAAGGGGTGGGGGCCAACCACTGAACCAATACAGTAAATAGCGGTTATGGGGTCCTTCAAATAGGCTTCAAATGCACTGTCAACAGCTTCCTTCAAAGTCTTAAGACCGTGGCTCACCGGAATGACTTCGGCTCCCAGAATCTTCATGCGAACCACGTTGGGATGCTCTTTGACTATATCCACCTCCCCCATATGGATTTCACATTCCAGTCCAAAATAGGCCGCGGCGGTTGCAAGTGCAACTCCATGCTGCCCAGCGCCTGTCTCAGCAATTAACTTCTTCTTCCCCAGATACTTGGCCAGCAACGCCTCACCCATGCAGTGGTTCAGTTTATGGGCTCCTGTGTGGTTCAGGTCTTCTCTCTTCAGATAAATCCGCCCCCCACACTCTTCAGACAACGTTTTGGCGTAATAGATCGGAGTGGGACGGCCCTGGTAATGCTTGCGAATACTCCTCAACTCAGAAATAAATTCATGGGATTTACTGATCGCATAGTAGGCATCCGTTATCTTATTCATTTCTATCTGCAAATCCGGTGGAATAAAACTTCCTCCGTACTCTCCGAATTGTCCATCCACATTCGGAGTCTCTTTAAAATAATCATTCATTTGTTTATCCTTTTAGTTATAAAAACCGCAAATGTTTGACTCTGCCCGCTCGCGCCGTCTGCCAGAAGTCGAACCTGGCAATTTCGGGTGTGTGAACAGCATCAACGAGGCTTTGTCAGAACAGTTATTTCAATAAAAGCCGTATGAGCTAAATATAAGAAAATTGAATTGTGAGTGTCAAGACTTTTTGTTCTTATTTATAGAAACAGGTAAATATTTCGGAATGCAGATGGTGATTGTGTTGACAATCTTGACTCCAGGGACCAAATATTGTCGCTGACTTGTTGCCTGGGATTGTTCTCAACCTGTTTGCCTGGTACCTTCGCCCGCTGACGGGAAGGTCTGAAAAATTCCTTGACAAATATGCCAAAGATAAATAGAGTTCTTTTTACTTAATACTATTCATTTTTCTAACGATTAAAAACTTCCCACTTCTGATGCAGACAAGACGAGAACGGGTGAGGCAGGCCGCCATTGATGAGATTAAGTCCATTGCCTGGGAGATAGCCCGCGAGCGTGGCATGGAGGAGGTGACAGTAAACGGCATCGCCCGCCAGATGGGCATGACTCCCCCGGCTTTTTACAGTTATTTCAAGAACCGGGACGGATTGATCAAAGCGCTGGTGATTGAGGCTTACCAGTCATTTCGACAAACCCTGATCACCGCGCGGGACAGTGTATCGGAGTCGGACGTTGCTGGTCGGCTATATCAGGTATTTATCGCTTATCGGGAGTGGGCGGTCACAAATGCCAGTATGTTTGGACTATTTGCCGGCAAACCGGTGACCGGGTTTGAATCTCCTGATCCGGTTGTCATCGAAGAGGCTGAAAAGGTTTATGGTGTTTTTCTGATGTTGTACGAGGAGGCATGGCAAAAGGGAATCATCAAAACACCCGGTGAAAGATTGGATCTACCAGACAGATACGTATCTGATTTAAATATTTTTTGCGACGTACGCAGTCTGAGCTTTCCCAGGGAATTGCTTAATCTGATTTTTAGAAACGCATTTCTGGTGCACGGTATGATCTCCATGGAGTTGTCCAGCCGATTCTCCGATCTGGCGACGGATCGTTCATCGTTTTACCGGTTCCAGATTCTTGATATATTGAAAAGTTACGGCATTGATTATACGCCGGATGACCGCATTTAATCCAGGACCATGGGGAAGAATGAACACATTTGACCTCCTGAACTTCCCCACCTCAGTGAGATTATTTTGTTGCGAAATGGTCTAACCATCATCATCCAACCCTGACATAAAACGGAGGAAATATGAGTGTTTTGTTCCAAAAAATTGCCTTTTCATCTTTGCTTAAGTTACAACTGCTGTATTTTGTTCTGGGACTTGGTTACAACGTGATCAGTTACATCAAGGCCGCTTCCGGCGGTAAGCCCCTCGCTTCGACTTCACCGGTAACCGGAGCCATTTTCATGTTGGTTTACGCTCTGATTTTATTTGCAGGGTACAGTGGGTTTCACAAGGTATACCGAGGGTTATTGGTACTTATATTGATATCAGGTGGTTACAGTGGCATTATTAAGCATTTCATTGTCTACGTCCAACAACCGGATGCGTATTCATCTCAACTGGCCTGGATAGCGGCCATCACCATAAACATTTTTGGTGCCTTGCTGAACCTGCTGGGCGTT
>JAOZRE010000292.1 GCA_029940215.1 bacterium
GACAACTAAGTCAACGACTTTTTGGGTTGATGGATTCATACGGGTATTGTTACTATTTCAGCATGGACGAGACTTTAAAATCGAAAGATTTACTGCGTCTGAGCGGAGCAACCCCGGCTTGATCTTGCACTTTGCAGAGAGTTACAGGGGAGGTCGCTTGCCCGGAACCAGCACCCGCCGGGGTATAAACAGTAAACGGAGATATTGTGGCACATTTACCTGTAATCGTAGGCTTTGGAGGCATTAACTCCGCCGGCAGAACCTCTTTTTATCACAGCTATCGCAGAATGACCATTGACCGGTTAGCTGCATCAGACACTGCCGACACCATGGCCGGCCTGGCAACCATGATGGGACTGCTTCGGTATGAGAACGGCCGCTTCTTAGACAGTGAAGGTACCGAGTGCCCAGTTAAAAAGGTTTCTGACCGTTTTGGAAAGACCATCCTCGAACATACACTACTGCGCAGGATTGAGCCCGAACATTTTGACGTCGATCACACCCCGGTGAATAAGCAGATACATGCCAACAGCCCGGGCGATGCCCTGATTCGATTGCAGACAACTAAAAAAGATCTGCCGAACCATATTCCCGACAATTGGAAGGTAACCGCAGACAAGCAGGATGACGACCTGGTCAATATCGAGATCAGTGGAGAATTGTCCTTCATGGTAGCGGATGGAAAGAGCATGGCGGTACAAACGGCCGGGCAATTGCCCGCTGGTTTTGACCCTGGCGCAGGCTATAATTCCAGGCACCATCCCCGAGGGTTGAAAATGGCAGTCTACGGTGCGTCCGACGCCATTAACTCCATGGGGATTGACTGGGAAACTATCAGACAAGCTGTACGGCCAGATGAGATCGGGGTTTACGCCGGCAGCGGACACGGACAAATGCATGATGAAGGTGGCGGCGGACTGATGAAGGCCCACGTACTTGGCAAACGCACCTCCTCCAAGCACCTGCCCCTGAGCCTGCTGGATATGCCTTCCAACTTCATCAACGCCTATATAATAGGGAACATCGGCCACACCGGCACGCAAAAAGCGGCTTGTGCGACATTTCTTTACAATCTGGAACTGGGCATGAATGAGATCCGTTCTGGACGAAGGCGTGTCGCCATTATAGGCAACAGTGAAGCGCCACTGATCCCTGAAATAATTGATGGGTACAAGGCAATGAGCGCCCTGGCAGATGATAGCCGCCTGCTGACCCTCAATCATGCCACCGAACTGACACATAAGCACCGTGCCTGGTCCTGCCGACCCTTTGGTGAAAACTGCGGATTTACGCTGGCAGAGTCCTCACAGTATATCATCCTTTTTGACGACAGGCTGGTACTGGAAACGGGGGCACAGATCTTTGGGTCTATTGGAGATGTCTTTATCAAGGCTGACGGTTTTAAAAAATCCATCTCCTCACCCGGCTTCGGCAACTACCTGACGCTGGCCAAGGCTCTGGCTTCTACCCGGGCGACGCTGGGCGAGAAACGACTTCGTCAGCGGACGTTTATGTCAAGTCATGGGTCCGGAACGCCGCTGAACCGCTCTACGGAGTCACATGGTCTGAACGAAATGGCCAAGGTGTTCGGGATTGAAAAATGGCCGTTGTCAGCTGTCAAGTGCTACATTGGTCACCCACTGACCCCTGCAGCGGGAGATCAAATCGTTACCGCACTGGGGACCTGGAAATACGGGTTAATTCCCGGGATCTTCACCCTTGACAAGATCGCCGATGACGTCAAAGCCAGTAACCTCCTACTCAGCCAAGAGCATATCGAAGTCGGCCCCGACAGTATGGATGCTGCGTTCATCAACTCAAAGGGTTTCGGCGGGAATAACGCCACTGGTGTTGTTCTGAGTCCCCAGGTCACCCTGCAGATGATCGAGAAAAAACATGGCAGCAACGCCGTCACCTCATATCGCAGCCTGAACGAGCCAGTTGTTGAAAAGGCTGATCTATATGACCAGGAAGCCGTTCGCGGGCTGGCCAAGTCTACCTACCGTGACAGTGAGCGGGTACTGAATGATAGCGACCTGGATATGACAGACAGACAACTCAATGTCCCGGGTTATGACAAGCCGGTTGACCTTGATTTGTCCAGCCCTTACCCGGACATGAATCTCGACTAGCCACCAACCACCGGAGTTTTTGTTGAACGGAATCCTCAATGTCTTCAAACCTGCCGGCATCACTTCATACGGAGTGATCCGGGAGGTCAAGAAAATCAGCGGGCAAAAGAAAATCGGACATATCGGCACCCTGGATCCTATGGCGGAAGGGGTGCTGCCGCTGTTTCTCGGTAAAATGACCAAACTCATCCCCCATTTTAACCTGAGCGATAAGATTTACCGCGTCGAGGCCCGTTTCGGGGCCTGCTCCACCACACTGGACAGCGAAGGGGAGATAACAGCAGTCACCATCCCGGACAATTGTACCTGCGACGTCATCTCTGCTGCCCTGAAAGACTTTGTTGGTGAGAGTGAGCAGATCCCTCCTATGTATTCAGCAGTGAAGATAAAAGGGAAAAAACTGTACGAGTACGCCAGAAAAGGGGAGACAATCGAGCGCAAACCCCGGCCGATTACCATTCACGGGATTAAGGATATTCAGTGTCACCTGCCCGATCTGAGTTTTGAGGTGCACTGTTCCAAAGGGACCTATATTCGAACGCTGATCAGTGATCTGGGCGAAAAGGTTGGAAGTGGAGCCTACATGAGTGGGCTGACACGAACATGCTGCGGACAGTACTTCACCACAGAAAACGCAATAAATCTAAATAAAATCAAAAATTTCAACAAAATTGATTTACAAGAAAACTTTATTGAGCCACAATGGTTATTTACTGAATGGCACATCATTTCCGTGCATTCGCCGGAAACGATAGCACATCTCAGTCAGGGGAGGTCCATTCCTGTAACACCTGACGCTCTCTGTCTCTCTAAACAGGGGAAACAGTCTCAAAAAGCAGTGGTGAAAGATTCGCAAGATCGGATAATTGCGATCGGCCGTCTCGAATTCAGCCAGGATGGCCATGGCAACTTTCAACCATCGAATGTTCTGATTTAAAAACGCTGGATAAGGAATAGAAATGCTAACACTTGAAGATAAGCAAGAGATTATAAATAAATTTGGCAAAGATGAGAATGATACAGGGTCAACACGCGTGCAGATAGCCCTGTTAACTGCCAGGATTACGTACCTGACAGAGCACTTTAAAACGCACAAACATGATCACCACTCCAGGCGTGGACTGTTGAAATTGGTTGGTAGCCGGCGTGATCTGCTGAACTACCTGAAACGCAAGAATGTTGCCGGATACCGGGAACTGATCAAGGAACTGGGACTTAGAAAATAGGACCGTGTTAGGACTTTCCCCCGGACTCAAGGCCAGAGAGCCTTCTCCCCAGGGGAAACAGAAAACGAACGATGGGGATTGCCAGATGCATCCCCGCCTTCTCATCTGTTGAAACCGATTATAACCAGGACACTCAAAGCCTTCGACCCGCTGAGCATCAGAAAAGACCACCCGAATAAACGAGCCGTGTGCTTTCATGTCGCTATTCGCCCCATTCAGTTTCAAGCCTCACTATTCCTAATTCAACCAACCCATCTATAGCTGATTTGAAAGAACTCAAAAAAAACAGACGACAACATGAAAAAAATTGAAATCGAATATAACGGAAAAACACTCGGGTTGGAAACCGGGCGGATTGCCAAACAGGCCAATGGTTCAGTATTCGTAACTTACGGAGACACATCGGTCCTGGTCGCAGCAACAGCTGAGACAAGAAAAAGCAATCTCAACTTTTTCCCCCTGACCTGTATTTACCAGGTAAAAACCTATTCACAGGGCAGAATCAACGGTGGATTTATCAAGCGCGAGCGAATGCCTTCTGAAATGGAGACCTTGGCATCCCGTATGATCGATCGCCCGTTGCGCCCACTTTTTACAGACGGATTCTCATCCGAGACCCAGGTCATTGCGACTGTGATGAGCTGGGACGATGAAGCAAACACCATAGCTGCTTCCATGCTGGGTGCCTCTGCTGCACTGCTGATCTCTGATATCCCTTATGAAACACCGGTTGCCGGCGTCAATGTCGGTCGAATTGATGGCGAATTTGTGGTTAATCCATCACCCGCCCAATTGGAAGAGAGCGACCTTGACCTGTTCATGGTTGCAAAGGAAGGGGCAATTGTAATGGTGGAAGCTGGCAGTGATGAGGTTTCCGAAGAAGACATGGTTGACGCACTGAGTTTTGGTTATGATCAGATTCAGCCGTTGATCCAGATGCAGAAAGAACTCAGAGATGCCATCGGCAAAGCAAAACGTGCTGTTGACCCCCCGGAGGATAACTCCGAATTAGAGAAAACAGTTTCAAAGTTTGCCCGTAAAAAGGTTCAGAAAATCCTCGACATCAACGACAAGATGGAACGTCATGCAGCTTTCAGTGAATTGAAAGTTGAATGCTGCGAGAAGTTCGTAGATGATGAAGGCGAAATTTCAGAATCTGCGGTGAAAAATGTCATAAATGGGATGGAAAAGGAACTGATCCGAGAGAACATCCTTAAGAACGGCAAGCGGATCGGCGGGCGAGCGCCCAACGAGATTCGACCTATCGAATGTGAAATTGGCATCCTGCCAAGACCTCATGGTTCAGCCATGTTTACTCGTGGGGAAACGCAGGCCATCGTTGTGACCACTCTGGGAACAAAAGATGACGAACAGATGGTCGATGATCCTTTGGGACTGAGATACAAGCGTTTCTATCTCCACTATAACTTTCCCGCATACTCAGTGGGTGAAGTTCGAAGAATGGCGGCCCCGAACAGACGTGAAATCGGACACGGGAACCTGGCAGAAAGAGCGCTTCTCAGAAGACTGCCTGCCAAGGACGCCTTTCCTTATACCATCCGCGTCGTTTCCGAAATCACCGAATCAAACGGCTCATCATCCATGGCCAGCGTCTGTGGCGCATCACTTGCCATGATGGATGCCGGGATACCCATTTCCGACCCTGTTGCAGGTGTCGCAATGGGTATGGTCACCGATGGCAATAAGAACGTTATCCTGACAGATATTCTTGGTGACGAGGATCACGTCGGCGATATGGACTTTAAGGTTGTCGGAACCGCTAACGGGATCACCGCTCTGCAGATGGATATCAAGATAGACGGACTTTCCATGGACCTGATCACGGAAGCCCTGGAGCAGGCAAAAGACGGAAAACTGCATATCCTTGGCGAGATGAACAAGGCACTGGAGAATTCTCGGGACAGCATCGCCTCCAACGCTCCCCGGTTTATTCAATACCGGATCGCTCCTGCGAAGATTCGTGAGATCATCGGCCCAGGCGGCAAGATCGTTAAGGGCATCCAGGCAGAATCCGGAGCCAAGGTCGAGATTGACGACTCAGGTATCATCAACATCTCTTCTGCAAATCAGAAGAGTGCTGAACATGCACTGGCGCTGATTCGTGAAATCACACAGGAAATTGAGATTGGAACTATTTACGAAGGAACCGTGGTCAGCATCGTGGACTTCGGGGCATTCGTTGAGGTTCTGCCCAACACCCAGGGCCTGGTTCACATCTCAGAGATTTCCAACGAGCGTGTCAACAAGGTTAAGGATGTGCTCAGCGAAGGACAAGTCGTTAAAGTCAAGGCTATCGGCCAGGACAAACGCGGCAAGCTCAAGCTTTCCATGAAGGCGATTGAATCCTAAGCCGACCTGACCCACTCCATGCTGCCGGATTCAACATCGGCAGCATCCCCATTTGGCGTGCCCCCATAGTTTAGCTGGATAAAACAGTGGATTCCTAATCCTCAGCTACAGGTTCAAGTCCTGTTGGGGGTACCATACAATTCAAGGCATAGCGGCTGATCGCGTCTTAAAAATGAAACGCCGACAAAATTTCAGCCGAAATAAGTCAAATAATACAGAATGATAGGGGCCCTGTTTTTCAACAAAACCACACAGGTGTTCAGAACAATAATCCGCCTTGAAACGCCGACGAAAAATGTATTAAATTGGCTTGACTCAGTCCACTTCGACACTTCCTGCGTACCTCGCGTACCCAGATCTTATCTCCCATCCA
>JAOZRE010000293.1 GCA_029940215.1 bacterium
AGAACGCTTGGATTCAGGTTGCCCTGCAGGGCGACTCTGTCGCCAATACGATTCTGGGCTTCACCAATATCTGTTTTCCAGTCAAGGCCGACCACGTCTGCTCCTGTTTGTGACATCAGGTCGAGAAGATGATTGCTTCCATTAATGTAATATACAACCGGGATTTCCCCTTTCTTATCAAGCGAGGCGATTATTTCGGTGACATAGGGCAGAATATGCTCTTTGAAATCAGCAGGGCCGAGTAGACCGGCCCAGGTATCGAAAAGCTGTACCATTTGAGCACCGTTTTCGATCTGGTAATTGAGATAGTTGATGGTCATCCGGGTCAGTTTTTCCATCATAAGATGAGCGCTTTTCGGTTCATCAAAGAAAAACGTGCTCAGTTTGGAGAACAGTTTCTGATCCTCATTATCAAAAAGATAGCAAGCCAGAGTGAAGGGAGCTCCTGCAAAGCCAATAACCGGAGCCCTTCCATCTATCTCTTTTCGCAGCAGTTGCAATAACTTACCCACATAGACCGAGTCGACAGATGGATCGGGGATGGCGAGTTTTTCAATATCCTGAACGGACCGGACCGGGTTTTTGATGACGGGGCCGGGCGTAAAATCCAGGTCAATCCCCATTCCCATCAATGGTGTCAGGATGTCTGAAAACATGATAACAGCATCGACTTCCATTAGGTCGAGGGGCTGAATGGACACCTCTGCTGCTAGTTCAGGATTCATGCACAGATCGAGAAAGCTGCCAGCCTTTTCCCTGACAACAAGATATTCAGGAAGGTACCGACCGGCTTGACGCATGACCCAGATCGGTGTTCGTTCGACAGGTTGTTTAAAAGCTGCTCTTACTAAGAGTGAATTCTGGCTACTCATGTATTTTAATCCTCTTTGAAAAACTCTACCTGGTAAGTAGACAGATTGACGGGATTTTTTTCCCAGTAGTTTTTGCTTAATCCGGCTTTACGACACAATTCGCTGACGAAATTCTCGCGAACCGGGATGGATTCCCACACCTGCGGCAGGAAAGTAGCTCTTTTTCCTTTGGCAGAAAGAACAACCCCATCCCTGTCTGGCACTATCTTGGACACTTTGTCAAAGCTGGAGTCACCCTCAACGTCCTGGGGGATACTCAGGATGGATATTTCAATGACGATGTTATCCAGTTCCTGTGGTGTCAAACGGTCAAAACGGTGATCATTGAAGGCTGCTGCCTTACTCAAATCAACAACGTTCTCATAGAGAGACTGGTCTGACTCTATGCGTCCGATGCACCCTCTGAGATTTCCATTTTTAAGCAATGTGACAAACAGACCATTGCTTTCCCGAAAAGGTGCCGTATCATAGATGTCCAGGTCATTGCGGCTACCGTTCAGCTCATTCTCCAATGACTTTCTGGCCAGAGCCAGGAGTTTCTTTTTATCTTGATCGTTCATTTTCCGTTGTTCAGTACGAGAATTGCTCTTGATTGTGTCGGATCGTTAACTGGTTGCTTCCATTTGAGCTTTTTTCACAATGCCCGACAATACGCGCTTCAATCTCATATTCTCTGGCGACTGTCAAGATGTCATCCGCAGACGATTCGTCTGTGAATAGCTCTAATCGGTGTCCCATGTTATACACCGGATACATTTCCTGAAGGCTGTAACCCTTCGTTTCGATGATGTAGGAAAAAACAGGTGGGATGGGAAACAGGTTGTCCTTGATATAGTGAATCTCCCGACCGAATTTGAGGCATTTAGTTTGACCGCCACCTGTGCAGTGAACCATGCCATGAACCTTTTCCGGATGCTGCTGCAACATACTGCGAATCAGAGGAGTATAAGTACGGGTCGGGGAGAGTACTGCCTGACCCAGCGTCAGGGGAGTTCCCTCAAGGGGGGTCTCAATCAACCCCTTTCCACAATATACCAGGTCTGATGGAATTTCAGGAGAATAGCTCTCGGGGTATTTATCCGCGTAGACTGATGAAAAACAGTCGTGTCGGGCAGCTGTCAAGCCGTTGCTTCCTATGCCGCTGTTATAGGTACTTTCCCATTTAGACTGTCCAAAACTGGCAAATCCGATAATGACATCTCCAGGTTTGACTCTGTCCAGATCAACGACTGCATCTCTCCTCAGCCTGGTTGAAATGGTACTGTCTACGATTAGTGTGCGGACCACGTCACCAACATCTGCTGTTTCGCCACCACAGAGATCGATTGATATGCCGAACGGGGCAAGTGTCTGGCTTATATCGGAAAAACCCTCGATAATGGTTTGAATTACCTCGCCGGGAATAAAAAACTTGTTACGGCCAATGGTATTTGAAAGCAGAAAATGGTCCACAGCTCCCACACAGGCAAGGTCATCAAGGTTCATCACAAGTGAATCGACTGAGATGCCTTTAAATACAGACAGATCTCCGGTCTCCTTCCAGTACAGGTAAGCCAGAGACGATTTCGTTCCCGCACCGTCCGCGTGCATCAACAGGCAATAATCGGAATCACCGGTGAGGGTGTCCGGGAGAACCTTGCAGAATGCGCCGGGAAAAATACCGGGATCTACATTTTTAATTGCTTCGTGGATCTCGCTTTTACTGGATGAGACGCCTCTTGATAGATAAATATCTGATTCTGTCATATATTGAAACCGGGATGGGGGTCTTGAATCAGACCCGAATAAATCATTGTATCGTTGCTGTTACTATCAGCCGATGGAGAGCGCTGTTTCTGCAAACTCCTTATCGGATGTGCTTTTCATCAGGAGCATTCGAACGGCTTTTGCACCATCAAAGCCGTTGATATATCGTGTCATGTGCTTGCGAAACTCTATCAGTGCCGGCTGTTCTTCCTTGTAGCGCCTCATCAGTTGATAGTGTTCAAGCATGATCTCTATCTTATCCTTGAGCGTGATTTCCGCCCGATTTTCATCTGACCAGAATATCCAGGGATTTCCCATAGCAGCCCTGCCTATCATGTATCCATCAAGGTTTTTCAGATGTGCCAGAGCGTCGTCTTTTCCCTTGAGGTCGCCGTTTCCAATGACCGGAATTGAGATCGCTTTCTTCAGTTCGTAGATCGGACCCCAGTCTGCTTCCCCCTTGAACTTCTGGTTGTAGGTTCGACCATGTACGGTGATAATCTGAGTTCCGGCGTCGATCAGGGCTTTGATAAAATCAATCAGCTGCTCCGAATCTGTCCACCCCAGGCGGGTTTTTACCGTAACCGGAAGTGTGGTGTTTTTGCAACAGGCTTCGACAAGCCTGCAGGCGAGGTCACGATCCTTCATCAAACTCCCGCCAGTATTGGATTTGATGATCTTTTTGGAGGGACACCCCATATTGATATCAAAACCGGTAATCCCACTATCTTTAAAGGTCACGACAGTTTTTCCGAAGCTCTCCGGATCATTTCCAAAAATCTGAATAAAATAGGGTAACTCAACCTGATCAAACACCAGTCGCTTGCGTACCTGTTCGCTATGCTCGATACCATGAACGCTTGTAAACTCACTGTAGAGCACAACATCCGGGTTCAGTTTCCGGACAATCTGCCGGTAAGCAGCATCGGTGTAGCCGTCCATTGGTGCCAAACAGGCAATAGGTTTATTGAACATCTCGGTATATGAACTGAATAATTCGCTTGAAATGTTTAAAGGACAGGGTATAACGGGTTTCTTGCTTTTCAATCAATTATCCAATTAATTATGGATATTGTGAACCCTTTTTTAAAAAACTTTCGGAAAAAGCCGGTGGACAATTTTGTTGCTATGCCTTAGCGTCTATGTTTTACCGGTACGATCTCGATTGATGATTAGGACTTGATGAAATCCAGATCGGTTTTAAGCAAGTCTATTTCTCTGAAGAAAGCGTTTGAAACTTCAAGAACCAGAAGAACTAATGAGAGTCAACAGGGTTTTTCCCTGTGATAAAAAGGGGCAGAATGTATCGTTTATGGCCTGCCCGATGTGTGAGTTTTATACCTGTTCTCAATTGACCAGTGAACAGATCAGGGAACTGAATCTGTCACCCATGATGGACAGGCGTGTGGTAAAACTGATTCCAAGGAGATTGAAATTGTTTATTATCAAATATTTGGACGGCTCGCTGAAAGAAGCGCCCGACTTGGATCCGAATAATCCGGACCGACAGTTAATGCAGGATGTTGATACTGTTTATCAGATAGGAAAAGAGTTGGTACCGGTCATCGTGCTGAAACCGAAACCCAAGCAGGAACGTGATCAAATTGTCAAAATGGCGATCGACGCAAAAAAGAAATAGATCAACATAAGGAAACGGAATGAGCCCAGCAAAAAAGGACTACTCCTCTTTTGATCATCCTTCCATCCTGCAGTTTCTATTCAACCCGCGACCTGAATGGGGCGGGGTGAAAACAGGTGAGACGTTCCAGGAAATACTGATACCTGTTTCAGGGGGAGAGGTGATTGGATCTCGCTTCTATGCAGTCCAAAAGAGTGCGCCTGTGATCCTGTTTTTTCACGGTAACGGTGAAATCGTTGAGGACTATCACGACCTGGCTCCTATGTACGGTCAGATGGGACTAAATTTCTTTCCCGTGGACTATCGTGGATATGGTAAGTCATCCGGCAATCCATCTGTCTCTTCCATGTTAAATGACAGTCATGATGTGTTTACCCACGTCGTAACGTTCCTGAAGGATGAGGGGTACACGGGTCCGTTGGTTATAATGGGGCGATCACTCGGTAGTGCCTCAGCACTAGAAATCGCAAGCAGCTATTCGAATCGTGTGGATGGGTTGATCATTGAAAGTGGCTTTGCTTTTGCACTGCCCTTGCTTCAGTTAATCGGTATTGATACAGAAAGTCTTGGTCTGGATGAGGAAGATGGGTTTTCAAATTACAGCAAAATCAAAGGATTCAGTAAGCCAACGCTCATCATTCATGCAGAACATGATCATATCATCCCTTTCAGCGATGGAAAGTACCTGTATGATAACAGCCCGGCTGAAGAGAAACATCTGTTAATGATCGCGGGTGCCGATCACAATAACATTTTTGCTATGGGATTGAAGCAATATCTCAAGTCAGTACAGTTGCTTATAAATCTGATTGACCAGATTTGAACAATAAATAGTCAATGACTGAAGCAGGCCCCCTGATTTTTGATATACGGTGGCAATGATTTTTTGTGAATCCGGTTGACCTAGACTAATGGCAAACAGTAAGCTGACTGCTACAATCAGTTGAATAAGGGCTGATAAAGCCTCTGTTGAACCTTGAGCATCTGCGTTCCAAATTTAACACATGTTGACTCAGGCAACTTATATTTTAAGATTAATTAGAGGAAATCGTGGACGAAGATAAAATACTCATGCAGGGAACGGTGCTTGATTCATCCAAAGGGGTATTCCAGGTTCAATTGGAAAACGGACATACCGTCATTGGTCATCTGTCAGGAAAGATGAAAAAGTATTATATCCGTGTTTTGAAGGGTGATGAGGTGACCATCGAGCTGTCCCCTTATGATTTGGAAAGAGGACGGATTGTGGAACGAAAGAAGATTGAGCGGAAAGAGGGAACCTCCAAAAAAGCGTTGAAACACAGGCAGTACAAGAAACGCTAGTATTACAGACTAGCCTCAATTGATTTCGCTTCGCCTTAACCCTTGAAAAAAATCACACCCCACACCAATCAGGAACCTCCCAGATCTTTTTCGGATTGAACCGCCTGCTACCAAGGTTAGGTGTCCCCGGCACATACTTGCCGGGGTAATTTACTTGGACCGTGTCAGCTTTTCCTTCAGGCGTGCCAGCAACTTCTTTTTTGCAGGGGCTTTCTTCTCTTTATTGACAAGCTCTTTCAACTGTTTTCCGGGTTTGAATACCGGCACTGTTTTTTCCGGAATGTCAATGGCTTCACCAGTCGCCGGGTTTCTTCCTTTCCGGGGTGCTCGTTTTTTCGCCTGGAATGTGCCGAAACCATGAAGTTGAATCCGGTCTCCCTTGATCAGTGTCTCTGTTATTCTGCCGATCGTCGCTTCCAGGATCAGTTCTGTCTCAGCCTTTGGCAGGCCCGAATCTTTTGCTATCAGCTTGATGAGTTCAGATTTCGTCAGATTGTT
>JAOZRE010000294.1 GCA_029940215.1 bacterium
ATGCTGGATTATTTTAAAGAGGGAGCTAGCATCAGAGTCACAGAAAAAATGATGGAGGAGCGGTTTGGGGGGTCAGTTCCAATACAGATTCTGGTCAAAGGTGATATTCAAAATCCTGCCCTTTTAAAAGAGATGAAGAAGATGGAGGACTTCTTAGATTCATTGGATAATGTTCATAATGCGCAATCTGTCGCTGACCTGATTGAAGAGATGAGCGATGCCATGGATGAAGGGAAAACAATTCCTGACAGTAAAGCCAAGGTTGTTAACCTCTGGTTTCTTCTTGAGGGGGAGGAGGTCATGAATCAACTGGTTGATGAAGATAAAACCGAAGCAATCATCCAGGCAACTATGACGAACATTAATACCGAAGCAATTGAAAAACTTGTCAAGAAAGTAAACGACCACATCAGTAAGATAGATCCGGCTGTAGGAAGCTTCAGCCAGACAGGGCTCCCCATCATTTACCATCACCTTGATGAGAGCATTGCGAATAGTCAGGTACAAAGCATGGTATTTGCGATAGTCCTGGTCTACATTTGTCTTATTTTCCTGTTGCGCTCTTTTCTTGGCGGCCTGATAGGCCTTTCACCTATCTTGTTTACCCTTGTGATCATCTTCGGTTTTATGGGTTACGCCAGCATACCGCTGGATGTTGTGACAGTATTAATCGGAAGCATTTCTTTAGGCATTGGGATTGACTATTCGATTCATTTTATTAATCGATTTAAGAGTGAATTCATAGGGGATGTTTCTGCAAATGACGCCTTGTTTATAACCTTAAGAACCACCGGTAAAGGGATTATTATTAATGTGGTCACCGTAACAGCCGGATTTATGGTGTTTGTTCTGGCCAATCTGGTCCCCATTCAACGATTTGGGGTCGTTATATCACTGACCATGGTAATAACCGGATTATGCTCAATTACCATCCTGCCGTCGATAATTCTGCTCAGTAAAGCCAGGTTTGTCGGCAATTGGGATCACTTTACAGCGAAAGCTGTAAACAATATAAATAGTAAGCTGTCTGACGTTAAAAATGGTGTAAATGACAAGTTATCTGACGTTAAAAAGAAACTGTTTTAGTCTTAATTGTTTCTATCGTTTAATAACCTATTGCTAAAAAAAACAGGTTAGAACCGGGATGTGAGTTGATATTTCCCGGCTTCAGTTAACAATATCCTTCGAAGGGGAAAAATGAAAAAAAAAGGTTTAGTAAGCATTATTGCACTTGGATTGATTGTATCCTTCTCTCTTTTCAGTACAGAAGCTATCGCACTGACTGCTGAGGAAGTGCTCACCGGAGTAGATGACGTGATGAATGCGCCAAAGGATCAGATACTAAAACAGAAAGTTGTCTTGATAGACAAAAAGGGCAAAGAAAAAGAACGAACACTGCTTGTGTATCAGAAGGGATTTGATAAACGTTTGGCCAGATTTCTCTCTCCTGCTGACCAAAAGGGTATTGCCTTCTTATCCCTTCCCAACGATGTGATCTATCTTTACCTGCCGGCGTTTAAAAAAGTTCGACGCATTGCCACCCATGTGAAAAATACCAAATTTGCCGGGACTGATTTTACTTATGAGGATATGGAGGCAAAAAGGTATAGTGAAAACTGGATTCCTGAGCTGCTGAATACTGAAAAAGAGCACTTCATTATGCAGATAAAACCCAAAAGCGGAATAAGGACCAATTATTCAAAGATGGTTTTTAAGGTCCGAAAGGATAATTTATATCCCGTAAAGGTTGAACTTTACAGCAGAGCCGGAAAACTATTCAAAGTGGCAACAACCACCAATATTAAGAAAATCGGCAAGTACTGGGTAGCCGAAGAAGCAACGATGGAAGATTTAAAATCCAGGCATAAAACAAAAATGATTCTGCTAAAAGCCCAATTCGATACTGGAATATCTGACAAAAAATTCACAAAAAGGTATTTAAAAAGATAATAATTTTAGAGGAACGTAAGATATGATTATGCGAATTCTGACTATAGTGATGGCTCTATCTCTCTTGTTTTCATATTCTGTTATGGCTTTAGAGGATGAAGAATCAGATGAAAAAAAGAACGTTACTTTAAGTGGTTATGTAAAGACAGACGACCGAATTGGATTGGAGGGTGATAACAAATTCTCCTTCCATGAATACAGAGTAAGCCTGAAAACGGATGTGAAACCAAATGAAAATTTACATATTTATAGCGAAATGTGGCTGAGGTCCTTTGGGGTTTCTGATGTCAGCATATCTTCGGACCTATCAGAAAAAGACAAAGTATCTTCCTGGGATCTGGATTTTAGAGAAGCTTATATAGATGTATATGGTTTTATCTCTGAGGACATGGATTTGCGAATTGGCAAACAGCGCATTGCATGGGGTACGGGAGATAATCTGAATCCCACCGACAATCTTAATCCTGATGACCTTGAAGATATTTGGGACTTTGGAAGGCATTTGGGTTCGGACGCTTTAAAGTTAACCTACTATCTTGAGGACATCACATTTACCGGTGTTTTTATCCCTCTCTTCACGCCGGCTGTCATGCCAAAAAGTACCGCATGGGGTGCCGCACTGGCTCCTTCAATGGAAGTACCGCCCGGGTTAACACTGGGTAGAGTGACGAATACGATTATAAAACCTGAAAATAACCTCAAAGAGAGCTCAATCATGGGGTTTAAAACGTCGGCTAACATCCTGGATTTTGACTTCTCACTGAGCTATGTATCTGGAAGAGAGGATGTTCCTCTGATGAATAAAGCAACTATTGCTGCTCCAATTTCAGGTGTATCGGATGTAGCACTCGAATTTATTTATCCTAAAATTCGTGTTGTTGGCCTTGATATGGCGGGCTCTGTGGGTGATATGGGCCTATGGGTTGAGATCGCAACCTTTTACCCGGAAAATGTGACGATGGTTACAGATCTTTCGGCATTAGGCATGCCAAATCAAGAAACCCTGGTTTCAGATGATGAAAAGCCCTATGCAAAATATGTTATTGGCGCAGACTATACATTTGAAAATGGTCTCTATATCAATGGCCAATATCTGCACGGCTTTGTTCATGAAAGGGGTGTAGATAATCTGGAAGATTATTTGCTTTTTGGAATTGAATATAAAATGTTGAATGACAAGCTAAAGATTGTTCCCATTCAGGGTGGAATTGAGATTAAAGACCTTGATGATATAAATGAAAATTATGCTGTTATCTATTCACCCACTATGTCTTATTATCCTTATGATAATATAGAATTTACATTTGGTGGAAATATTATTGACGGTCACGATACAACCACTTTTGGGAAAGTAAAAGACCTTGATGAAGTATTTTTTAAGGTTAAGGGCTCATTTTAATACTTAAATCATAGGAATATCATTTCCTGGTATTCAAATATTTTCGTAACCATTCAGAAAAAAATGAAACTAAAAAAAGAGAAGAAACGCTATTTTGGGGAACATACCTATTCTGCAAAAAAATTAATTCGTGAATTTTCCACACATCCTGATATTCTGGCAGCAGTGGAGAAATTCCCTCCGGAGAAATCCTGGAATGCATTTTCCAGTGATCCGGTTACCGAAGCTTTAAAGGAAATTGTAGCTACACCTTCCCGCATAATAATTGACGGATTTGCCAAAAGCCTTAAACCACTCTGGTATCGAATTTTCAATGGTCTGGAGATCCAGGGGTTGTCTGAGTTAAAGGAACAGACTAAAGGGAAACGAGTAATCTATATGCCGTCCCATCGCAGCCATCTTGATTACTTGTTGCTATCGTATGTCCTGCTTGAGAACTATCTGGAGGCCCCGCATATTATAGCTGGTAATAACCTGAATATGATCGGTGTCGGAAAAATATTAAAAAGTTCCGGTGCTGTGTTTATTCGCAGGGCGTTTACAAATCAACCCATTTACGCAACCGCTTTTATCACATACATACATTATCTATTGGATCATAGGGTACCGCTGGAGGTCTTTATCGAAGGGGGAAGATCCAGAACAGGCAAGAATATGCCGCCAAAAATTGGTTTTCTCTCTATCCTGATTGAATATTTTTTGAAAAATCCGGACAAAGATCTCTCTTTTGTTCCCGTTTCTTTCACGTATGAACGAATCCCTGAAGAATCTGCTTATGTTAACGAGTTAAATGGGGGAGAGAAGCAGCAGGAAAACATGTTTGAGTTGTTGAAAGCCTACAAGGTGTTGAAAAAGAATTTTGGAAAGGTTTATGTCTCATTTGCTCCGGTCATGTCCTTGCGGCAAATGATTGATATATATGCTGAAAAAAACGGTTTTGAACGAGACCCGGAACCGGATACACCTGAATTTAAAGAGATGGCGTATAGTTTCGGGATGGATGTTTTAGAGCAGATTAATATTCATACCAGAATATCGGCATTACCAATTGTTGTTACAGCCCTGCTTTCTGAGAAACATCGGGGATTCCTTAAAAGTAACCTGTTGCAAAAGAGCCAATTCCTGGTGGATGTATACCAGGCTGTTCACCCACGAGCCCAGGACACTCTTGTAGAAAGTGAGGGCGGACTTGAAGGAGTTATTGACTTTCTGATTCAAAGTGGAACTGTCCATTGTATTAAAGAACCGGATGAAGATATTTATTATTTTAATTCAAACGACAAGATTCGGTTGAACCTCTATAAAAACATCTTTGTTCATCATTTTGTGATTCCTTCGATTATCGCAATGAAGATATTGCACGGAGTGAAGACTCGCGAAGCTTTGTTAGAACATATTCAGTTTTTTGATAATCTGCTTCGATACGAGTTCATGTTTCCGAAGTCATATGATTTTATTGAAGCAACTGATACTATGTTGAAATTCTCAGTAGATCGTGAATTGATAACGGAACAAAAAGGAGAATTTTGGGTGAATTTGCAAAATGGAGAGCAATTGGAAATGCTAGCCAACATTATTCTTCCTTTCTTAGAGGCCTTTCATACGGCAATTAAAACATTAACATCAAATAAGGTTTCCTTTCCCCTGAATTCCAATAAGCTGATCACAACCTTTAGAGAGAGCCATCAAAAAAACTTACTCTTGGGTGAGATTAGTTCAATAGAAGGCAATTTAACAGTTACTTACAAAAATATTATCCGTTTTTTTTTAGAAGAAAAATTTCTTAATTCAAAAAAAACAACCCAAAAGAGAACAGTTATCACAAAGGGACAAGAGTTTGAAAATATTGAAAGACTTGATAGGAAGCTTTTTTACAAATATTTGGTTGGAGCTTAGTTGAAAACTCCCCCCAAGAACGGTATGTCTCTAAACTTTTCTTTTTTTTATTTCTGTTATCGATGATAATATTTGACTTATTTATACACCAGAAATAATTCATATTTGAGAAACCGAATGAAAACTATACTAAACAACCTCCGCGGCGTTATTACGATAGCTTTTCTGGGTATAAATACGCTATTGTGTGTAACACTCTTGTTGATCGTTACTTTTTTCAGATTGATAATACCTTTTAAGAAATGGGGGATATTTTGCGGCAGAATTGCCGTATTGATTGCAGAAAACTGGGTCAATTTTAATAACATAGGTCTATCAATAACCCGAAACATCGAGTTTGAACTGGAAGGTATTGAAAAACTGGACCGTAAGGGATGGTATTTAGTGATCTCCAATCATCAATCCTGGGTCGATATCCCGGTCCTCCAAAAGGTGTTTTACCACAAAATACCTTTTATAAAGTTTTTTTTGAAAAAAGAGCTTATCTGGGTTCCCTTCTTAGGTCTGGCGTGGTGGGCATTGGATTTTCCATTCATAAAACGATATTCACCAGCATTTCTGAAGAAAAACCCCCACTTAAAAGGAAAGGATATCGAAATAACTAAAAAAGCCTGTGAGAAATTTAAGGATATGCCGGTCTCAGTGATGAATTTCATTGAAGGAACTCGATTTCGAGATGAAAAACATAAACGACAAAGATCTCCCTATAAAAACTTGTTAAGACCTAAAGCCGGTGGAATTGGATTTGTTTTATCAACTATGGGAGAACAGCTGGATTACATCCAGACCGGACTGGCCCAGGCAATATTGGCATC
>JAOZRE010000295.1 GCA_029940215.1 bacterium
TAACCAGCCATCATAGCCTTAATGACACTTTCAGCCACTTTCTTTTTTCGCCCCATCAGCATTTGAATGCTTTCCTGGAGGGTTTCGATTTTTACCACATTGGACAGTTTAACGAAGGCTCCCAGGATGATCATGTTGGTGGATCGTGCGCTCTTTAATTCGTGGGCCATATCACTTGCCGGCACCGGAAAGGCGCTGATATCACCCCGGACCGGAACTTCGTCTACAATACTGGAGTTGTACATCATTCGGCCGCCAGATTGCAGGCGGTTGATGAAGCTCAGAACGGATGGCTGGTTCAGGGACAGCAGAAAATCCGGAGACGATACAACGGGAGACGCAATTTCTTCATCGGAAATACAGATTGTGCAGTTTGCTGTACCCCCCCGCATGGCCGCTCCGTATTCCGGTAGAAATGTGACATTGAAGTCCTCCAGCATCGCTGCATTTCCCAGTATGTTTCCTATGGTTAATACACCCTGGCCGCCTGAACCGGCAAAAAGCAGTCTTGAAATCATTTTTTCTCTCTTTTATCGGTTAACACGCCCAGCGGGAATTCTTTTTCCAGAACGTTATCTATCCATTTACAGGAGTCGACCGTGTTCATTTTCCAGTTTGTCGGACAAGGTGACAGAACCTCAACAATGGAGTAACCCAGATCGTCCACTTGTGTCTCAAACGCAATTTGTATCGCTTTTTTAGTACGGCGAATATTTTTCGGAGTACTCAATGAAACTCTTTCTGCGTAGGTTACACCATGAAATTTAGCTACGATATCAGTAATATGGAGGGGGTAGCCGTCAACATCAGGTGACCGTCCCATTGGAGAGGTGGTGGTCTGTTGATCAAGAACCGATGTCGGGGCCATCTGCCCACCCGTCATGCCGTATACAGCGTTATTGATGAAAATGACCGTAAATTTTTCACCCCGGTTGGCAGAGTGAATCGTCTCAGCTGTGCCAATGGCAGAAAGGTCACCGTCGCCCTGGTAAGAGAGGACAAAAAGATCAGGCCTTGCCCGCTTGATTCCAGTGGCTATTGCTGTTCCACGCCCGTGTGCCGCTTCGATCATATCGATATCGAGATAGTTGTAGGCCAGTACGGCACATCCAGCCGGGTTGACACCAATGGTTCGTTTTCCCAGATCCATTTCTTCGAGCAATTCAGCCACTATCCTGTGAACGATCCCGTGTCCGCATCCCGGACAGTAATGGGTGACGACATCCTTCTTATAATATATGGGCCATTCGTTTTTAAGCTTCATGATTTAAGTCCTTTTTTTTCCTGGTACTCACGATAGACAAATCTGGCAAATTCTGCAGGTGTCGGGATAACGCCACCGGGTCTGCCGTGAAATGAAATATCGGCCATTCCGCCGATGGAAAGCTGAACATCCTCAAGCATCTGGCCGGTGCTCATTTCAAAAACAATGAATTGGTTAATGGTTCGGGTGAGCTCCTGCAGTATTTTTTTGGGAAACGGCCACAAGGTAATAGGACGCACCAGACCGGCTTTGATTCCTTCATTCCGGATGCGGTTAATGGCTCCCTTTGCAATTCTGGCAGTGGTTCCGTAGGCGATGATTGCCACCTCCGCATCATCCATTTTGTATAGTTCATAGCGGGTTTCGTTGTCCGCTATCTGCTGGTACTTCCGTTCAAGCTTCCAGTTGTGACGCTCCATTTCTGCTGTATCCAGAACGAGGGATGCCATGAACCTGCTGGGACCATCCCCACGACTCTTCAAGGCCCACTCTTTTTCAGGCAGGGACTTGATCTTTTCAGGGAATAAGACGGGCTCCTTGGTCTGCCCCATCATACCATCACCCAGGATCATCACAGGTGTCTTATAACGGTCAGCCAGATCAAAGGACAGGTAGGTTAAATCAGCAATTTCCTGAACAGAACCCGGTGCCAGTACCGGTGTTCGATAATCTCCGTGCCCACCACCACGAGTTGCCTGAAAGTAGTCTCCCTGTGCCGGGGCAATATTTCCCAGTCCGGGACCGCCCCGCATGACATTAATGATCACCGCCGGAAGTTCAAAACCCGCCAGAAAGGACATACCTTCCTGTTTTAGACTGATGCCGGGGCTGGATGATGATGTCATGACTCGTGCACCTGTTGCTGCTGCTCCGATAACCATATTAATCGCAGCTGTCTCACTTTCTGATTGGACAAATACGCCACCGTTATTGCGCAGGTTTGCGGCCATGTATTCACCTAGTTCGTTCTGTGGTGTAATCGGGTAGCCGAAATAACATGTGCACCCTGCCCTGATTGCAGCTTCTGCAAATGTATGATTACCACTGATAAATATTTTATTCATAGTATACCTCGAGTACAAGATCAGGGCAGACAAGCGTGCAAATCATGCAACCGTTACACTCCTTCCCCTCATCCACTTCTGCATAATTGTATCCCATCTGGTTTAGATTCTCGGACACCTTCAGGACTTGGGGTTTGCAGAACTCCACACAAAGATTACAGCCTTTACAGTAATCCTCTTTAACAACCACTTTATACTTTCTCTTTTGCTTTGCCACCTGGTGCTAACCTTTATAAATGGTTTAGATTTGGATTCACTTCGCTCTGAACAACAATATGATCCTGTCAGATTGTAAATATGACCAGAAACCGGGCTTGATCGACAGAAATTCATCGGGGAGCAGGTTCAAACACCTGTTGCCGGATTCTGCTCCTGCGCCACAGGCCGGTTCTTCTATAAAGCCAGACCTGACAATTTGAACAATTCGATGACGGGCTTACTCGATGGGGAGAATAAATTAGGATTCCCTTCGCAGATAGTCCTGAACTTGCCGTTATGACACATGATTCGTAAATATGTGGCAGATGGCTGTGAATCTCGAACCGGAGATCTCTGGTGCAATTAACTATTATTAAGGAAAAACGCTTAAAAAACAACCCCTGTTTTCCAGATATATTAAATTCAAAGGAGTTGTGTCTCTGAAGAAGACCGTGACTGGCACCATGTAACCAATTGCGCCATATGAATCAAATTAGAGCGGGCTGACAGTATAAATACGGGTCCTATCCCTGTTTTTCGATGCCGATGAACAGGAAGTTGCAGAGATCCTCTGTCAGGCTGTCCGATAAAATCTCACGGTTAAAGATGATGCGGGTGAGGCAAATATGTTCTATGCTGCCCAGGATACTTTGCCGCATGATTTTGGATGGTATGTCATCGCGAATTTCACCACTCTGAATTCCGTCTTCAATAATGTGCAGAAGGATATTGCTGTAGTCTTTTACAAGAGTGTAGGTCTCACTGTTGAAAAAATCCTGATGACTTCTGACTTCTATCAGTAAAATGCGAGCAAACACACGATTGGTTGAATAGACGTTGAAATGGGTCCAGATCAGTTTTCGTATCTTATTTATAGACCCTTTGATGCCCCGAAGATCGTCCAGGGTCTTGCTATGGTAGTCTTTAAGAAACGCACTCAGTATCTGATGCAATAAGTCTCTTTTATCCTTGAAATATTTATATATCAAAGCCTCTGTGACCCCGGCGTTCTTCGCAATTTCTGCTGTAGTGATGGCATTGAATTCCTTCTGTTCCAGAAGTGCCGTCAGCGCATCGACAATCTTAATTCGACCTGGTGGGTGTGGTTTACTTTTGGTAGCTTCCATTTTATGGATCATTCCTGATGGAGGTTGCAGAATAAAGCAGTCTATGAACATGGCAGGCACGTTAGATTGCAGGGTGCCGATTTGCTTTTCCCTTTAAAATTAACAGTTTATTTCGCAACGGTCAAGCGACCTGTAGAACACATTGTTATCTAACAGCCTGAATATATGTTGAAATTAATTAGTCAGCCCGATCAAATGCTCGCCTAAGTCCAATTAGATCTTGACAATCTAAAAATGGGTGAGTAATCCTCACTCGAGTTTCAACATTATTTATTGCTCAAAAAACGACTTAAAATATATGAACAGATCCTGATTGAGAAAAACTCTGAATAGAAAACATTATAACCCGGTAACTATATTGCAGGAGGATAAATGACTGAAAAAGGACCATTTAAAATTGTGAAAAAAGATCATGTTGCATACCTCATTTTGAACAAACCTGAGAAACGGAATGCGATGGCCCATGATTTTTTCACCTTACTGGTGGAAATCTTTGATGAGTTCAATCTCGATCCGGAGGTCCGGGTGGTGGTGATCAAGGCTGAAGGTAAAAGTTTCACGGCCGGTATCGACTTGATGCAACTGGGGTCATTGATGGGAGACGGCGGGGCAGATTCAAGGGAAAGCCTGCGAAAGATTATTCTGGCTGGACAGGAGAGTATGAACAGTATTGAACGCTGCACAAAACCGGTCATTGCCGCTGTACACAGCCATTGTATTGGAGGGGGCGTAGATCTGCTGAGTGCATGTGATATCAGAATCGCCAGTCAGGATGCTGTTTTCAGTATCAGAGAAACAAAAATCGGTGTTATTGCTGATGTTGGAACCTTGCAGAGAATGCCTTACATTGTTGGGCACGGGTGGTTCAGGGAACTGGCACTGACCGGACGTGACTTTAACGCTGAAGAGGCGTTACAGATGGGTTTTATCACACGGATCTGCAAGGATCAGCAGTCATTGTTTGATGAAGCAGACCGGCTTGCAGCAGAAGTTGCTGGTTGTCCACCATTGACGGTGCAGGGAACGAAGGATGTAATCCTTTTCAGTCGCGATAACGGAATCCCCTCTGGTCTGCAATATGTCGCTCAGAAAAATGCGGCGGCCCTGAAATCAGAAGACCTGATTGAGGCACTTAATGCCTTTATGGAAAAAAGACCTCCGGTCTACAGAGGGAAATAGCAGTCAGATTTGCCGCTGAATCTGGCGTTTCATATGACGCTGAATGGGTATTAGTAATAAAAAGGCGATACATCCAAAAATCATGGCTACAATGATGGCTGGTGAGTAGCTGCCGGTTTGATCTATTAGATATCCTGCCAGGGGAGGACCGATCAAGCCGCCAATACCAGCTGAAGTATAAATGGCACCCAAAATAGTACCCAAGCCTGCAAGACCAAATAGCTCGGCAGTGACTGCAGGTGAAAGGGCAATAAATCCCCCATATCCTGAGCCCAAAAGAGCGGCAAAACAGACCAGCAGAATAAACGAATCTGCCGCTACCAGCCACACAACATAACTAAAGGCGACAATCAGAAAAGTACCTTGAAACAGCCGAAAACGGCTGACTTTATCGCCCAGAACACCGAAGATTAATCGGCCGGCAATGCTGAATCCCCCAATGACACCGATCAGAGATGCGGCGGCAACTTCGCTTATTCCCTGAGAGGTAGCATAAGGAGCCAGAAATACGAAGGGGACAAATAGGGCCAGGGTATTAAAAAATCCACCGAGATACATGTATCTAAATATCGGTGTTTTGATAAGCCGACCCAGACTCTGTTTCACCTCATCTCCGGATGCTGTCGAAGGTCGTGGGGTTATTAAGGCGCACAAAATCAACACTATGAAACTCAGGACACCGAAAATCACATAGGTTTGTCGCCAACCCACTCTTCCAATCAAACTGGCAGCCAGGGGTGACATCAACAGTGTTCCAAAACCGATACCGGTGACAGCAACTCCCAATGCAGCGGCGCGTCGTTTCTCAAACCAGGCCCCAACCACCGCCACCATCGGAACGTAGCCGCAGGCAACGCCAATCCCCACCCCAAGTCCATAAGTAATATAGCCGATCTGAATAGATTGCACCAGAGACGTGAGATACAGACCTGTCCCGATAGCAATTCCGCCAAATATCAACAGGGGTCTTGGTCCAAACCGATCGCTCAGCGGCCCGGTAATGATACCTCCAGTGAAAAACAGACAGGTGGTTATGGAAAACACGGCGGAAGTGGCACTACGGCTGGCTCCGAATTCGACGGACATTGAGTTGAAAAATGCACCAAAACTGTAGGCGATACCAAACAAAATAAAAGTACTGGCAAAAGCAGCTCCCACCGCTATCCAGCCACGCCATGAGTCCAGTTCTGTTGAAGGGGAAGACAAAAATTTTACGTTT